>CAOKIU010000052.1 GCA_948468595.1 uncultured Christensenella sp. | reverse complement strand
CGTCCTCCAAGGCAATCTCCTTGGCCCGATCGGCAGAAATTGTTTCGTTGCCGGCGGAGCCACCGGAAGCGCCTACGGGCACAATAAAATCGCCCAACTCCCGACTTGCGCTGAGAATTTGCTCTGTAATGGCATCAATCTCATAGCCATATTCTGTCGTACCGCTGTAAAATTCCACATCGTATTGATACCGTCCGTCCTCCTGATCAAAATTGATCTTCAGAAACACAGCATTTTCTTCTTGTAAGCCAGCGTCCATCAGGGCAATCTCTTTCGCCCGATCAGCGCCTATATAGGAATCGGAATCCCCGCCTTGAGCACGCGGACGATCCTGTGTGGTAAACTGAATCATTTGACTAGTCGAGTCAAACTTTACATCCAACCCCATGGCTTCTCCAATAGCGCGGACAGGAGCGTAGGCAATTCCATTGTAGGTAAACATTGAAACTTGGCTCTCGGCAGTATCCTTTGGGATAAAGATCGCTCCATTGATAGAGATGCCAACGCCATCCACTGCATCGATGATCCGTTTGGAAGACGCAAAGGCAGTCACGCATAGGCATATGAGTACCAACAGTACCGTAAAGCCAGCGCCAAAGCCCTTCCAAAACTCCGCCTTTTTCATAGAGATTTCCCCCTTTCTCGTCATGAGATTATCCACCATAAACCGTAAATGCAAGAACGGCAAGATTATTATATAAGCGGCTCGGCAGAAAATCAAGCGCATATCCAGCGGACACAGTCAAAATGGTAACAGCATGCAATGCCCCGGTATATATCCGGCGACGCCAAGTCAAAGAAGGAACTCCCTACAATGCTGTGGCCTGATGTAACCACTCTTTACAGAATTCACTCTAAGCAATTCATGGGGTTACAACGGCCCGACAATCTGCTATAATGAGAAACAACCGTAAAATGTATGTTACAGGATGGGATGCAGTCGATGAAACGCGGAGTGTGGAAGGCGGCGTTATGGGCGGCGGGATTGATGTTTCTTGCGGGCTGCGCGCTGCTGCCCCAGGAGGAACAGCTTCCCGAGGCGCCGGTGATCCAGAGGGGAGCGGCGACGGAATTCACCATGACCTATGTCCAGCGGGGGGATTTGATCCACCAAAGGCGGGTCAACGTCACCTATAAGGCGGTCCGGGAGGAGAGGCTCGCCTTTGCGCTGGGCGGCGTGCGCTTTGACAAGGTCTTTGTGGACAAGGGAGATGCGGTGAAAAAGGGAGAGATGCTCATGGAGCTTGAGCAGGAGGCGCTGGAAGATGAGGTCAGCGCCGTCAAGGCGCGCTTGGAGACGCTGGAAATGCAGCTTGAGCAGGCCGAGCAGGACCGGGAGCTGGCAAGGGCGCGATACGCGGTGGAGCTGCGCTACATGGACGAGGAGGAGCTTGATCAGGCCCTGACCATGGAGGAGGTTCTGCGCGGTCACGAGCGGCGCATCCAGAGCATTGAGGACGAGATCACCGTGAGCAAAAAGGAGCTGGGCGTCAAGACCTCCGGCATCCGGGAGCGGCAGCTGCGCGCCGGCATGGACGGAACCGTGACCTTCCTGCGCAAGGTGCGCGCCGGAGACGTCACCAAGGAGGGCGAGACGGTGGCGGTGATCTCGGACAGCGCATCCTCGCTGTTCGTGGCGGAGGCCGCCGGTATGGAGACCTTGGAAGCGGGCCTGGAATTTGAAGTGGTGATGGGGCAGGTTCGCTATCCCTGCCGCGTGGTGAGCGCGCGGGAGGCGGGCGCGGCCAAGGAAGAGGGCAAGGCGTATTTGAGGGCGGACCTGCCAACGGCGGAGCTCACCGACGGGGACCAAGGCTACCTGATGTTGGAGATTGACCGGCGGGAGGACGTGCTCTACGTCAGCGACAAGGCCGTCAAGCGCATGAACGGGCGGGAGTTCGTCTATGTCCAGGCGGAAAACGGCCTGCGCAGCACGGTGGAGGTCGTCACCGGATATGCCGCCGGCGGCAACCTGGAGGTCGTCTCCGGGCTCAAAGAGGGCGACGCGGTGATCCTGAAGTGAAGCGGGGGAAGCGAGCATGAGGGGAAAGTGGCTGTGCATTTTGCTGGCGGTGCTGGCGCTGGCCGGCTGTTCCGCCAAGGGAGCGGCGGAGGCCCCGGCGCTGTTGGAGCCGGTAGGACTGAGCCTGGATACGGCGCGCGCCGCGCGGGGGGAGATCTGCGAGATGGAGGCGTTCGACTTTGCGGTGACGCCTGTGACGCAGGAGCTGAGCTTCCCTGCCGATGGGGAGATTGGCGAGATCTGCGTTGGATTGGGGCAGGAAGTGCGCCAGGGCGACGCGCTGATGCGCCTGGACGTTCAGAGCGAGCGGGAGCAGATCGAGCGCATCGATCGGGAATTGGCCTATTTGCAGGACGACAACGCCTTGACGCTGGAAATGATGCGGCTGGACGTCGATTTGTGCGCCTATCAAATGGAAAACCGCGACTACAAGGAGGGCGGCGAGCGCGACGAACTGATGCAAAATGAACTGGAACGCCTCAAAACCGAACTCCGGCAGGAGGAGGAGCGGCAGGCGTTGGAGCGAAAACAGCTCATGGAGCGGCGAAACGCGCTCTTAAAGCGGGTGGAGAGCGGCGAGATCACCGCCCCGTTTGACGGCAGGGTGATCTATCTGCCCGAGAGCGGCGACCGGTGGGCGCGCAGCGGGCAGACGCGGGTCGTGCTGGCGGACGAGAGCCGTTTAAAGCTCCAAGGCGACTTTATCTCCCAGGCGGTGACGGAGAACGCCGCGGAGATTTGGGCGCTGGTGGGCGGAAGGCGCGCGCGTGTGGAATACGAGCCGATGGATTCGCAGACCTATGTATCCAAGCTGCTCTCGGGCGAGGAAATGGAGACCTGCTTTTTGTTCGCGGACGGCGCGCCCGAGGGCGCGCGCGCCGGGGACTATGCGGCGGTGATCGTCAAGACGCGCGTTCGGGAGGATGTGATTTACATCCCGCCCAACAGCTTGCTGCACGACGCGGCGGGGTACTTTGTCTATCGCGTCAAGGACGGGGCGCGCGAGCGCATTCCGGTGGAGGTGGGGTACCGCAACACCACGGCGGTGGAGATTCGGTCGGGCCTCCAAGAGGGAGACGAGATTTACGTGCAGTAAACGGCGCTTTGTTGTGCGGATGGAGCAGGACGGGGCGGCGAAGGAAGCGGGAGGAGAGAGACGATGAGCAGCAGGCGCATGGCCTGGCGTGCAGGCGGCCGAAAGGCGAGGCAGGCGGCGATGGGGTTGTTGGCGACGCTGCTGGTGCTTACGACCGGCTGCGACGCCGTGGGAGCGGGGGAGCCCAAGCTGATGAACGCCCAGGCGGTGAGCAAGGCCAACGATGTCACCGCCGTGGCGGAGCGGGGCACGCTGCTAAAGGAACACTCTATGGCGGCCGTGGTGCAATACCCGGGGCAGAGAACGGTGCGCCTGGAAGCGGAGGAAGCGCGGTTCGTGGAATTTACCGTGACCAACGGGCAGCGGGTGAAGAAGGGGGAGACGCTGGCGGTCTTTGCCAAGAAGACGGACAGCGTGCGGTTGACCGCCATTGAATTGGAGCTGGCGGCGTTGGAAACGGAGAGAAGCGATGGCCTTGACGACCGGGAGCGCGCGGATGAGGCGCTGCGCAAGGAGCTGGCGGAGCTGGAAAACCTGCCCCAGGACGAGCAAACCTACCGCGTGCACGTGCAAAAGGAGATCATCGACCAGAAGCTCAGGCAGAGCGAGTTGGAGCGGCGCAGGTTTGAGGGACGCATCGCGCGGAAGCGGCGCGCGCTGGAGGAGGAGCGCGCGGACATCCGCAAAGGCGAAGGGGATCTGCGCGTCGCCGCCCCTGTGGATGGGGTGGTGGCATCCCTGCAATACATTGCCCCCGGCGCGACCTGCGCGCGCGGGCTGGCGCTGATGAAGATATACAACCCCGAGGAGTACCTGCTCTTCTCAGAGGAGGGGCTGACCGGCGCTTTTCGGGTGGGGCAGGCCGTGGAGGTGGAGTACGGCCGCAACAACGACCGCAGGACGGCGACGGGTCGGGTGGTGGCCTCCGACGCGCCGCTGGATGCCGCGCTGCGCCGGGGCGGCGCGTACATCGCCGTAGAGGGGAGCGTACCGGCGGAGGATCTGCTCAACCCCACGGTCCGCGCGCAGCAGGTGCGCCTGGACGGCGTTCTGCTGCTGCCGCGCGGGGCGGTGGGGCATGAAAACGGCGTATCCTACGTGCGCATCCTCTCCGGCGGGGCGCCGCGCAAGCGGTATGTGCTCACCGGCCCCTCGGACGCGGAGAGCACCATGGTGCTGGGCGGGCTTGCGGAAGGCCAAAGCGTTGTGGTGAATTAGGAGGAGGTGCGTCATGCTTCGGTTTGTACTGCAAAAGCTGTGGGCGAAAAAGTGGATGATGCTCAGCCTGCTCATCGGCAACATTTTGATGGTCGCCATCGCCTGCGTCAATCCCATGTACACGCGCGCGGTGCTGCAAAAGACCATGATCGGGGAGCTAAAGGAGATCCTTGTAGAGAAGGGGCGGTATCCGGGGGGCGTGACGGTGACGGCCTCCATGCTCAAGTACAAGGGCGCCATCGCCAACCAAGAGAACTTCTACCGGGCTCAGGAGGCCGCCCTTTCCATGGACGAGCGGCTGGGCGTGCCCGTCAAGGAGACGATTGCGCAATACACGGTCTCCAACCTCCAAGCGACCTCGCGCGATTTGCGGGAGGACGACCGCGAGGGCAAGCGCTTCCATCTCGCCTTTTTGTCCGATATGGAGGCGCACTGCGTCTACCTTGCGGGCGAGGGCCCCGGCAAGGAGGTCCGGGATGGCGTGCTGGACGTGGTGGTCAGCGAAAAGGGACTGATGAACCTCAACCTGTTGGTGGGGGAGACGCTGGACCTGGAGGGCGTAACCGCGCCGGACGGCAGCGCGCTGGCCGTGCGCATCGCGGGGGTATATGACGCGCAGTCCCCGTCCGATCCCTACTGGGTGATGGCGCCCGGGAGCTACAGCACGACGCTGATGATGGACGAGGGCCTGTTTCGCAGCTTGTTCGTGGATCGGGGAGAGGGCCAGCGCGTCGATCTGCGCGGCACGTGGTACGCGCTTGTGGACTACGCCCAGATGCGCGGCGTCGACGCGCAGCGCTACATTGATGAGATGGCCGCCCTGCGCGGACAGTTTCCCAGCCAGACCAATGTGAGCGTGACCGACAACTTTTCCGACACGCTGAGCAAATTCGTACAGGAGAGCAAGCGCGTGACGGCGACGCTTATGGTGATGCAAGCGCCCATATTTGCGCTGTTGGCGGTGTTCATCTTCATGGTGTCCCGGCAGCTGGTGCAGATGGAGGAGGGCGAAATCGCCGTGCTCAAGAGCCGCGGCGCCTCGCGGGTGCAGGTTCTTTTGGTCTATCTTGTGCAGGGCGCGGTGCTGGCCCTGGCCGGACTTGCCGCGGGCGTGCCGCTGTCGCTGTTCCTGTGCCAGGTGCTGGGCAGCGCCAACGCCTTTTTGGAGTTCGTCTCCCGCACCGCGCTGCCGGCGCAGGTGGACGCGCAGGTCGCGCTGTGCGGCCTTGCGGCGGCGGGGCTCTCGGTGGCGACGATGCTGCTGCCGGTGATTGGGTTTTCCAGGGTATCCATCGTCGATCAAAAGAGGGGCAAGCGCGGGAGTGGCATGGCCTGGTGGCAAAAATGCGGCCTGGACGTGGCGCTGCTGGGCGTCTCGCTCTATGGCCTGTACAGCTTTGGCGCGCAGAAGGAGCTGCTTTACCAAAGGGTGCTGGAGGGGCGGATGCTCGATCCGCTTCTGTTTTTGAGTGCGTCGCTGTTCATCCTGGGCGCGGGGCTGACCGCCCTGCGCGTGCTGCCGCTGCTGACCCGGGCGGTCTATTTTGCCGGCCGCGCGCGGTGGAGTCCGGCGCTGTTTGCCTCGTTTCTGCACGTGATCCGCACCAAGGGCAGCCAGGGGTTCCTCATGGTGTTTCTGATGTTCACCATCGCCCTGGGGGTGTTCAATTCCACCGCGGCCCGCACCATCGGGGACAACGCGGAGCGCAACACGCGCTATGCGGCCGGCGCGGATATCGTCATCAAGGAGGCGTGGAAGGACAACAGCCAATCGATCCCCCAGGGCCCGCAGGAGGAGAGCGCCGGGAGCGAGGAGATCAAGTACGTGGAGCCGGAGTACGCGGGCTATACCCTGTTGGACGGGGCCAAGTCGGTCACCCGCGTGCTCAACGACGACAACATCACCCTCAATCTCCCCGGCGGCGGCATGCTCAAGGGCGTGCGGCTGATGGGCATCAACACCAAGGAATTTGGCCAGACCGCTTGGTTTGACGAGAGCCTGCTGCCGGTGCACTGGTATCACTACTTAAACGCCATCTCGCAAGATGCCAGCGCGATCCTGGTCTCCGAGAATATGGAGGGTTACGGTTACAAGCTGGGGGATGTGATCAACTACCGCAACAAGGAGGGCAAGTCGGCGCGCGGGGTGATCTACGGGTTTGTGCCGTACTTCCCCACCTACGGCGCCACCGTCAACCAGCGGGGCACGGACGGGGTCTTCCGCCAAGTGGAGAGCTTTTTGATCGTGGCGCACTTGAGCCAGGTACAAGCGGCCTTTGGCGTGACGCCCTACGAGGTGTGGATCAGCACCGGCGGCGGTTCGACGCAGTTCATCTACGATTACATCGAGGCGTCGGGCAAGAAGCTGCGCGCCTTTACCGACACGCAGAAGGCGCTCATTGAAAAGAAAAACGATCCCGTATACCAGGGCACCAACGGCATTTTGACGGTGGGCTTTATCGTGGTGCTGGTGCTGTGCACGGTGGGATTTTTGATCTATTGGATCCTGTCCATTCGCCAAAGGGCGTTGCAGATGGGCATCTTCCGGGCGATGGGCATGAGCATGCGGGAGATCGTGACCATGCTCGTCAATGAGCAGATTTGGATATCCGGCCTGGCGATCGCGGCGGGCGCGGGCATTGGCGCGGCGGCGGCCAAGCTCTATGTGCCGCTGATACAGATCGCCTACGCCGCCTCCGACCAAATGGTGCCGCTGCGCGTGATGTCCAGCGCCGTGGACAACGCGCGCCTGCTGGGGATCGTGGGCGCGGTGATGGTGATCTGTCTGTTCATCTTGGGCTGGATCGTGTCCCGCATGAAGATTGCCAAGGCGCTGAAGCTGGGGGAGGACTGAGAAAATGCAGTACATGCTGACGGCCCAAGGCGTTTGCAGGGCCTTTCCCGCCGTTGGGGGCGGGGAGTTCCTGGCGCTGAACAACATCGACCTGCGCGCGCCCACGGGCAAGCTGACAATCCTAAAGGGGCGGTCGGGCTCGGGAAAGACGACGCTAATGAACATCCTCTCCGCCCTGGACCCGCCCACGCGCGGCAGTGTATGGATCGACGGGCAGGAGCTGACGGCCATGAGCGAGGCCGCAAGGACGCTGCTGCGGCGCACGCAGGTGGGATATGTGTTCCAATCGGTGGCGCTCATCCCCATGATGACCGCGTTGGAGAACGTGGAGTTTGCGCTGCGATTGGTCAAATTCAGGGGGGACCGCAGGGCGCGGGCGCTGGAATGCCTCAAGCTGGTGGGCCTTGCGCAGCGCGCGGGGCACATGCCCCAGGAGATGTCCGGCGGGGAACAGCAGCGCGTGGCCGTGGCAAGGGCGATCGCCCACAAGCCCAAGGTGCTCTTTGCCGACGAGCCGACCGGCGCCCTGGACACCATGACGGGGTTGCAGGTGGTCAAGATTTTTAAGGACCTTTGCGCGTCGGAAGGCGTCACCATCGTCATGACCACGCACGATACGGGCCTTATGGACATTGCGGACGCGGTATACGAGTTGGAGGACGGTGAGATGATCCATGCAGAGACAAGAGAGTAGCCCGCCCATCATTCAGTGCGAAAACCTGGTCAAGATCTACAAGACGCGGGATTTGGAGGTTCTGGCGCTGCAAGGGTTGGAGCTGGAAGTGGCAAGGGGAGAGCTGATGGCCATTATCGGCAACAGCGGCAGCGGAAAGTCCACCTTCCTCAACATGATCGGCGGGCTGGACCGGCCCAGCGCCGGCAGGCTGATTGTGGACGGCAAGGACCTGTTCAAGCTCAGCGCGCAGGAGCTGGTGCTCTACAAGCGCTCGACCGTGGGCTTTGTCTGGCAGAACAACGCGCGCAACCTGCTGCCGTACCTGACCGCGCTGCAAAACGTGGAGATGCCCATGCGCTTTGACCGGGATGCGCGAAGGAAAAGGCAGCGCGCGCAGGAGCTGCTGGAGCTGGTGGGCATGAGCCACCGCAGGCACAGCCGGCTGGACCAGCTCTCCGGCGGAGAACAACAGCGCGTGGCCATCGCCATCGCCCTGGCCAACGGGCCCAAGATCCTGCTGGCGGACGAGCCGACCGGCGCGGTGGACGCGCGCACGGCCTCCTACCTAATGGATGTCTTCCGCAAGCTCAACGAGGAGCTGGGGCTGACCATTGTCATCGTCACGCACGACCCTCACTTGGCCAGAAAGGTCAACCGCGTGGTATCCATCCGCGACGGAAAGACCAGCGTGGAGCGCATCGCGCGCGGAGACTATGCATCGCGTCTTGACGAGGTGGCGGGCTTTGAGGAGGAGACGCACGACGAATACGCGATCCTGGACCGCGCGGGGCGGTTGCAGCTCCCCAGGGAGATGCTGGAAGCCCTGGGCGTGACGGGCAACCAAGTGCGCGTGGAAATGGCGGAAGGGAAGATCGTCATCACCGCCCCGCCCAGGCGGGAGGAGGCGTAGGCGCGTTCGGACATGTGCGGCACGCTTGACGCTCCTTTGCCTGCTAACATGGGGCATAAGGAGGCGAAATGCGATGGAATGGTTGGAAATGGCAGGGGCAGTTCTCGTGCTCATGGCGGGCGCAGTGGCGCTGCCGTGGCTTTGGGCGCGCGTAGGCGCGGAAAAGCTCAAAACGGTATGGAAGTGGACGTGCGTCTCCGTGCAGGCGGCCGAGCAGATCTTTGGCTCTGAGACGGGGGAGCGCAAAAAGGCGTATGTGCGGGAGTTCTTGCGCGGCAAGGGGCTCCGCCTGGACGAAAAGACCCTGGAAGCCCTGCTGGAGGCTGCGGTGCGCGAGCTGACGTAAAGCGCGTGGCGTCGCTCCCTCGCTGCGCCGGGGACGGCGCGCAGGAGAGATGAGAGAAAAGGATGGCGGAAGTGCGATGAAGTATGTGGAGCTGGGAAATTCGGGAATGACGGTATCCCGCGTGTGCATGGGTTGCATGGGATTTGGAGACGCTGCTGCGGGGCAGCACTCCTGGACGCTGGATCAACAGAAGTCCCAGCAGATCATCCGGCGCGGGTTGGAGCTGGGCGTGAATTTTTTCGACACGGCGCCCGTCTACCAAGGCGGCACGAGCGAGCGGTTCCTGGGCGAGGCGCTGCGCCAATGCGCCAAGCGCGACGAGGTGATTGTGGCCACGAAGTTCCCGCCGCGCAGCGAGGAAGAGCGGGCCAAGGGCGTGGATGGACGGCAGCACGTTAGGAACATGCTGAATCAGAGCCTGAAGAACCTGGGCTTGGAGACGGTGGATCTATATATCTACCACATGTGGGACGCGCGCACGCCGGCCATCGAAATTTTGGAGGGGTTAAACGACGCCGTGAAGGAGGGAAAGGTGCGCGCGCTGGGAATCTCCAACTGCTTTGCCTATCAGCTGGCCAAGCTCAACGCCCTGGCCGAGCGGGAGGGCCTGGCAAAATTTATCGCGGTGCAGGGGCATTACAACCTCATTTTCCGCGAAGAGGAGAGGGAAATGGCGCGATTGTGCAAGGAGGATCACATCGCCATGACGCCCTACAGCCCGCTGGCCGGCGGGCGCCTTTCCCGATTGCCCGGCGCCTCGACCAAGCGCTACCGGGAGGATGAATACGCCAAATTCAAATACGACGCAACGGCGGATGCGGATGGCGTCATCATCCGGCGCGTGGGGGAGGTCGCGCAGCGGCGCGGCGTCTCCATGACCCAAATCGCCCTGGCATGGCTGATGGGCAAGATGGCAGCGCCGGTGGTGGGAGCAACCAACGCAAGTCAGGTGGAGGACGCTGTCCGGGCGACGGAGCTCGTGTTGACGCGGGAAGAAGCCGCTTATTTGGAGGAGGCCTACGTGCCCCATCGCCTGGCGGGCGTCATGGCTCAGATCCACGCGGACTAAAGACGAGCCGCCCTGGAACGCACGTGTTCCAGGGCGGCTCGTCTCGTCGGAGGCGGTCAGTCCAGCAGCGCCACGGCGCGCACGGGTGCGCCGTCGGCATTTCGGTATTTCAGCGGCAGCGCTAGGAAGGTGAAAAGTCCCTCGCCGCACTGGTCCAGGCAGCAGAGGTTTTCCACCACCACGATGCCGGCGCGGGAGAAGAGGCTGCGGTGCAGCGAAAGACCGCCGTCGCTAATGGGGTCGATGCCGATGACATCCAGACCCACGCCCTTTTTGCGCGAGGCGACGAGGTAATCGGCGACCTCCTGCGCGATGACGGGATAGTCGCCGAAATAGGCGGGCGTGCCCCAGTGCGCGTCCCAGCCCGTGCGCAACAACAGAAAGTCGGCCTGGTCGGCGAGCGGGCGGACCGCCTCGATGCGCTCCATGCCGATGCGCCCGCCCGCGGGCACGCCGGTGCAGTCCACCACCAAGGCCCGGCCGGCGAACTGGTCCACGGCAAGGGCGTCCAGCGTGGGGCGATCAGGGAAGAGGTGGTTGGGCGCGTCCATGTGCGTGCCCGTGTGTGAAAACAGGGTCAGAAGCGTCTCGCGGAAGCCGTCTCGCTCATAGGTGCTGGCCGGGGCGAGACAGGGCGGCTCAGTGCCTGGGTAAACCGGCATATCCGGCGTAATCAAATGCGTTAGGTCTACAATGCGCATGGAGGGGACTCCTTTCTGGCGACGGGTTTTTCTCTATTTTCCGCCGCCATGCGGCGTTTGTCAAGCGGAAGGGCGAGCGCGGGAAGGAGGAAATGCGTGCCCCGGCGGCGAATGAATAGGCGGTCTGAATGGCGGCGGCGTTGCCGCCGGGACTGCGAGGGAAGCACGGAAGGGAGAATGCATATGATCACACCGCATGACATTGCAAAAATGCTCGATCACTCTTTGCTCAAACCGGAAATGGATACCGAGACAGTGCGCAAGGGCCTGGAGGTGGCCAAGAAGTATGACACGGCGTCGGTCTGCGTCAAGCCCTGCGATTTGGAGTTGGCCGCGCAGGTGCTGGCGGGCACCGACATACACCTATCCACCGTAATTGGATTCCCGCATGGGTCCAATTTGACCGCGGTGAAGGTCTACGAGGCGGGGCTGGCCATGGACCAGGGCGCCACGGAGCTGGACATGGTGCTCAACATCGGCCGGTTGATCTCCGGGGATGACGACTATGTGCGCGGCGACATCAAGGCGGTCGTGGACGCGGCGCATGCCCGCGGCGCGATCGTCAAGGTCATCTTGGAGAACGCCTTCCTCAATCAGGAGCAGAAGGTGCGCGCCTGCCGGCTGTGCGCGGAGGCGGGCGCGGACTATACCAAGACCTCGACCGGCTACGCGCCCTCCGGCGCGGTGGTGGAGGACTTGGAGCTGATGCGCGCCAACACGCCTGAGCGCATGGGCGTCAAGGCTGCCGGCGGCGTGCGCACGCTGGACGCTGTGCTCGCCTGCCGGAAAGCGGGCTGCACGCGCTGCGGCGCCACGGCGACCGTGGCCATCATGGAGGAAGCGGAGGCGCGCTTTTTGAGGGATGGCACGCTGTAAGCATCCCGCATGCGCTGGAAGCTTTGTTTGCAGGAAAAAAGACGCCGCCTCCCGCTGGGGAGGCGGTGCAAGATTGTGGGAAAAACCCAACCGTTCCTTGGAGACATAGGCGACGGCGCGTGCGCCGCTTATCTTGTCATGAGACCGATGCGCTTGCACCGCCCCCCCCGTTGGGGAGGCGGCGCGAGACTAGGGAACCCCAAAACCATTCATTGAAGACGCAAACGACGGTTTGTGCGCCACTTATCTTGCCATGAGGCCGATGCGTTGACACCGCCTCCCGTTGGGGAGGCGGTGCGAGACTGAGGGAAAAACCCAAACCGTTCCTTGGAGACGCAGGCGACGGGCCGTGCGTCGTTTATCTTGTCATGAGACCGATGCGCTTGCACCGCCTCCCGCTGGGGAGGCGGTGCAAGACTGTGGGAAAAACCAAACCGCTCCTTGGAGATGAAGGCGACGGCCGGTGCGCCGCTTTGGAGCAATGTAGGTGCCACGAGGCCGATGCAAAGATGCCGCCTTCCCTTGGGAAGGCGGCATCTTTAGATTTTGCGGGTTAAAGCGTGAAATAATCCACCGCGCCCCGGAAGATGTCCTGGGTCTTGTTGCCCGGCACGTTCTCATACAGGCCCTGTCCCATGCGCTCGGAGTGCGCCATCTTGCCCAGCACGCGGCCGTCGGGCGAGGTGATGCCCTCGATGGCCTCTGCGGAGAGGTTGGGGTTGAAGCGCACGTCCAGCGTGGGCTGACCGGAGAGATCCACATACTGCGTGGCGATCTGACCGCCCAGAACGAGCTGACGCAGCGTCTTTTCGTCCGCCACGAAGCGGCCCTCACCGTGGGAGATGGCCACGGTGTGAACCTCGCCCACGTTCATGTGCATCAGCCAAGGGGACTTGTTGGAGGCCACGCGCGTGCGGACCAGCATGGACTGGTGGCGCGCAATGGCGTTGAAGGTGAGCGTCGGGCAGGTGGCGTCGGTCTCCACGATGCGGCCAAAGGGCACCAAGCCCAGCTTGATCAGCGCCTGGAAGCCGTTGCAGATGCCCAGCATCAGCCCGTCCCGCGCGTGCAGCAGCGCATGCACGGCGTCGGCGCACTGGGGATTGCGCAGGAAAGAGGTGATGAACTTGGCCGAGCCCTCCGGTTCGTCGCCGCCGGAGAAGCCGCCCGGCAGCGCGATGATCTGGGAATCGCCAGCGCTCTTGACAAACTGCGCGATGCTCTCCTCAATGTCCCGCGCCGTGCGGTTGCGGATGACCAGGATCTCCGCCTCCGCGCCCGCCCGCTCAAAGGCGCGCGCGGTGTCATACTCGCAGTTGGTGCCCGGGAACACGGGAATGAGCACGCGCGGGCGCGCGATCTTCTTGGGCGCGGAAAGACGCTCGCCCGTGGCGCGGTAGGCCGTCACCGTCTCGGCGCGGCTGGGCGTCAGATACGGGAATACGCCCTGGAGCTTGGCCTCGTAAGGCGTTTGCAGCGCCTCCATTTGCAGAGATTCGCCGCGATAGGTCAGCGCGTATTCGGGCACGACTTCGCCGATGAGCGCCGCGCCCTCGGGGACCTCGTCCACCTCCAAAAGGAAGGCGGCGGGCTGGGGCTGATAGAGCAGCTCGTCCGGCAGCTCGCTGGCGAAGGTGAAGCCCAGGCGGTTGCCCAGCGCCATCTTGAACACGCCCTCGGCAACGCCGCCAAAGCCCACCACCCAGGCGGAGCGCACCTTCTTTTCACGGATCAGGCCTTCGACCTTGTCCAGGACGGAGAGCACAGAGGCAAAGTCAGGCAGGCCGTTTTCCTTGACCTTGGCCCGAAGGAGCGCGACCTTGCTGCCGGCGCGCTTGAACTCGGTGGAGACGACGCGGTCGATGTGCGTGGTGGAGACGGCAAACGAGACCAGCGTGGGCGGGACGTCCAGGTCCTCAAAGGAACCGCTCATGGAGTCCTTTCCGCCGATGGCGGCGATGCCCAGCTGGAGCTGTGCCTCCAGCGCGCCCAACAGCGCCTGGAAGGGCTTGCCCCAGCGCAGAGGCTGGCCCTTGGTGCGCTCAAAGTACTCCTGGAAGGTGAGGTAGCACTTGAGGCGGGAACCGCCCGCGGCCACCACCTTGGCCACCGAATCGATGACGGCGCACATCGCGCCCTTATAGGGATCAGCCTTGGAGATGACGGGGTTGAAGCCCCAGCCCATGACCGAGCAAGTGGTGGTCTCGCCGTGGAGCACGGGCAGCTTGGCGACCATCGCCTGGGAGGGCGTGAGCTGGTGAACGCCGCCAAAGGGCATCAGCACGGTGCCGGCGCCGATGGTGGAATCAAAACGCTCCACAAGTCCCTTCTGCGAGCAGACATTGAGATCGGCGACCAGCGCGGCAAAGCGCTGCTTCCAGTCCCCGTCCTTGGCGGGCGCAGGCGCGGCCGCAGGGGCCTCCACCTTGACCGCGGTGTGCTTGGGCGCGCCGTTGGAGTTGAGGAACGCGCGGTTGATGCGCACGATGTCCACGCCGTTCCAGGTCATGACAAGGCGCGGCTCCGCCTGGACCTCGGCCACGACCACGGCGCTGAGGTTTTCCTTGTTGGCCGCGGAGATAAAGGCGTCAACATCCTCGGGCGCGATCACGCAGGCCATGCGCTCCTGGGATTCGGAGATGGCCAGCTCCGTGCCGTCCAGGCCGTCG
>CAOKIU010000051.1 GCA_948468595.1 uncultured Christensenella sp. | reverse complement strand
CCGATCCCACCGCCATCAACACATCCAGGGCGGGCGCCGCCGTGGCCGCGCCCTGCTGCTCCAGGGCCGTGAGCGCGTGTTCCACGCCCATGGCAAAGCCCACCGCCGCAAGCGGCCGCCCAAAATCGGCCAGCAGTCCGTCATACCGCCCGCCCGAGAGCAGCGGCTGACCAAAGGAGGCAGTCAGCCCCCGGAAGATCATGCCCGTATAGTAGCCGATGGAATGCACCATTCCAAGGTCAATGCTCACATGATCGCCAAAGCCGCAGGCGCACAGCATATCGTAGACGTGCCGCAGGTTATCCAGCGCCGCCAGGCACTTGGGATGGCGGGTGAGGCGCTCGGCGCGGGAGAAGACCTCCTGCCCGCCAAAGAGCATGGGCAATTCCCGAATGCGCTGAATCACCGCCTCCGCAGAGCCGCTGCCGCGCAGCTCCCACTCGATGGCGAGCATGTTCTTTTCCTCCACATAGCCGCGCACCAGCTCGGTTTTCTCCTTATCCAGGCCCGCTTCCTCCATCAGTCCCTTGAAAAAGTCCACCTGGCCGATCTCCACCATGTAGTCTTTCAGCCCTGCTGCCCGCATCGACTCCAGCGCCAGCATCACCACCTCGGCGTCCGCCTGCGCGCCGCCTGCGCCAAGAAGCTCCACACCCGCCTGCGTAAACTCCGCCAGGCGCCGCGCCCCTTTCTTGGAGGGATTGGCATAGGCGGTGCCCAGGTAGCACAGCCGCAGGGGGAGCGCTTCGCCCAACAGCTTGCCGCCCGCCAGGCGCGCAATCTGTGTGGTGAATTCCGGCCGCAGCACGAGGATGCGCCCCGCGCTGTCAAAGGTCTTGAGCATTTCCTCCTGCGCGCGCGCGCCCACGCCGCCCTGATAGGTATCGTAAAACTCCAGCCCGGCGGGGGAGACCTCTCGGTAGCCATAGGATAAAAAACGCTCCCGCACCGCGCGCTCGAACGCGCGCTTGCGCTCGCATTCCTCCATCAACAGGTCGGTTACATTGCTGGGAATCTGCATGTTCTTCTTATTCATGAATCGTCACCGCTTTTCTGATTTATCGTAGTAAAGTGATGAAGCACCTTGCTATTATAACATTTTATGCCGGGATGTCAAGCTTTGTCCTGTTAAGGTTTTTTTCCATAGAATAGGAGGGGAGAGAGCCCACAATAGGATTTGCAAGTTTCATTGCACGAAAAAACATTTTCGAATAATGCGTGACAAAATTGGGCGCTTATGGTATACTAAGGGTGGAGAAAGGGGCGTAAAAAACGCCTAAGGACAAACGTTTTTGCACCGTAAAAGGAGGCTGAAAAGATGTTTGTACGCAATGTGGAGACCCTATGGGGCGACAGGGTGCAGATGAATCTGCTCGACAAGCTGGTATTCCCTTACGCCGTGCCCAATGAGGATCGGGAAATGGAGCTGGCCCAGCTGCTGGGAGATCGGCCTTTCCTGCGGGCGGAAGAGGATGAAAACTTCTACAAAAACGAGGACTTCCGCGCAAAGCGCAATCCATGACCAATGCGACAGGCTGCCGAAGAGCGCTTTCGGCAGCCTGTTTTTATTTTAGGTTTCCCCTTTGCGAATTTTGGACAGAAGCCAGTCCTCCATGCGGCTGCCGTACTTGATGGAGAAGAACATGGCCGCCGCGGCCAGCACGACGAGCACTCCCCACCCCCACAGGGGCATCACCAAGCTGCCGGAACCGACAAGGGCGGAGAACACCAGCCCCCAAGGGCGAGTCAGCAACACCATGCCGGCGAACCATCCCCAGCTATAACCGGTCAACCCCGCCAATAGGCAGAGCACATCGTCCGGGAAAAAGGGGAGGAGAAACAGCAGCGAGAGCGTCATTCGCTGCTTCTTGGCCAACACGTTGAGGTATTTGTCCACCACGTCGCGCGGGGCCAGCTTGTAGATGATGGGCTTGCCGCAAAACCGGCCGATGCCAAAGGCTGCGAGGGAACCCAAGAAGATTGCCGTCACGCTGTAGAGCAGCGCAGGCCAAAAACCGAACATCGCTCCGCCGGCGAGCGTGGTGACATTGCCGGGAATCGGCGCGAAAATCACCTGAGCGATTTGCAGAAGCATGAAGATGGCCGGCGCCCATGCGCCAAATCCGCTCACATAGGCTTGCAGAGCTTCCGTCGATTCGAAGATTTCCAGGTAGCCCCTCTCCTTCAGGAAGAAGTAGAGCGCCATGACAACGGCCGCGACCACGGCAGCCGTTCCCCAAAGCAGGGCGATGCGTTTTCGATTGTTATGATCTGGCATGACGGCGTTACCTTTCGTGTCTTGGCGTGCCGCGCGGCGGCCGCGCGTTGCGCCTCGGGGCGCCATAGCCCTGGCGCGCGGGCGGTGGGGCGGGGCGCTGGGAACGGGGGAGAGGGCTGGCCTTAAGATGCTCAACCTCGCGCTGCGCCCTGCGGCGCTTCACTTCTTCCGTGCGGCGCGCGCGCTCCATCTCTCGCTTTTGCTGGCGCGCGCGGCGGATTTCCATAATCAGCCAGACGATGAGGATAAAAAAGAGCACCACGGGAATGATCACCAATAGATACAGCGGCGACCAGCCCTCGGGCGATACGTCGGTAGTCACAACCGAGATCCCGCTCTCCGAAACCGAGCTGGCCACGGGCGTGGCGACGGGCGCCTCCGGAGCGACAGATGCCGCCACCGTGCGCGCGGCGGTGAGGTTGAGAACGATTTCGTCCATACCCTCGTATGAAAAGTGGAGCTGTCCAACGAGGGCGCCTTGCTGAACCGGCGCGGTGACTTGTCCCCCAGTGTAGGTGACGGTGGCATAGTTAAAAAAGTTTTCCCGAATGTCCCTGGCCTCGGAGGAGGAGCAGAGCAAAGAAGCGCGCGCGTTGCCGTCCGAATTGGCCAGAGCAAGCTCCAAGGAGGCGTCTAGCGGGTCCGCGGCGCCTTGGACATCCACTTTGAGCGGCGCGGCGGCGTAGACTTCGCTGATGGACAGCGGGGAGTAGGCGGCAAAGGCGTAATCCGCCAAGTGCCGCGTATCGATCCACTTGCCCTCCGTGGTCGATCCGAACACGACCGTGACCACGCGCATGCCGTCCTTTTCGCTGACGCTGACAAACGCGCTCTGCGCGTCGTTGGTAAACCCGGTCTTTCCGCCCAGCATGTATTCGTAGGCGAATTCGCCCTCCGCGTTGGGCATCATCTTGTTGGTGTTGGTAATGGCGTATTCCCGCTGAGTGCCGTCTGGTTTCTGCACATGAAGCGTATAGCGGTGCGTGCCGATGATGGTCATGAATTCCTCATGCTTCATGGCCTCCAGGAAAACCTTGTAATAGTCCCCCGCGCTGGTGTAGTGCTGTTTGTCCGGCAGGCCGTGCGGGTTGTTGAAATGCGTGTTTTCACAGCCCAGCTCCTCCGCCCGCTCGTTCATCATCTGCGCAAAGTCGGAGACGTTTCCGGCCACAGCCTCGGCCAGAGCGACGCCCGCGTCGTTGCCGCTCTTGAGCAGCAGGCCGTAGAGCAGCTCGCGCACGGTGATGCGCTCGCCCTCTTCCAAATAAATGGAGCTCTCGCCCACCAGGCAGTTCTTGGAGACCGTGACCGTTTCCTCCATGTCCAAGTGTTCAAGCGCCAGCAGGGCGGTCATCACCTTGGTGGTGGAAGCGGGATAGATCTTCCGGTCCGGATCTTTGCTGAACAGCACGCGCCCGGTGGAGGCATCCACCGCCACTGCGCTGGTCGCATAGAGCATGTCCGCCCGCAAACTCTCCGGGCGGGAGGAAGAGTAATGGTCCGGCGTTTTATTGGGTTTGGCGACATAACTTTCGGCAAAGCATACCTGCGGAAGCATGACGAGGATTAGGGTTATGATCAAGAAAATTTTGAGTTTTAATTTCTTATTTGTCAAAAAGTACCATCCTCTCTGCAAGGCATTCTTAATATAGTATAACACTTTTCGCGCTTCCTGTACATATGGGCGTGGTTACAGATTTGTTACAAGCGCATACGGGGCGCGAAGGGGAAGTTTTAATTGCAATAAACCCTCTATTAATGTTACAATAATGATCATGGAGTCCTGCGGTTTCGCAGGGTGAATGAGAAAGAAAAAACCATCGCGCGCCGCGCGGGAAGGAGATAGAAGTGGCAAAGACACTGCTGCTGGTCGATGACGAGCCGGCCATCATCAAGGGATTGAAATTCTCTTTGGAGCAGGATGGCTATGAGATCCTAACGGCCTATGACGGAGGCGAGGCGCTGGAGCAGTTCCGCGCCAACCCTGTGGACCTGATCCTTCTTGACGTGATGCTGCCGGTGATGGACGGCATTGAGGTCTGCCAGCGCATCCGCGAGCAGTCGAGCGTGCCCATCATCATGCTCACGGCCAAGGGAGAGGACATGGACAAGATCCTGGGCCTGGAGTACGGCGCGGACGACTACATGACCAAGCCCTTCAATATTCTGGAGGTCAAGGCGCGCATCAAGACCATTTTGCGCCGCATCGGTCCGCCCCAGAAGAAGGAAGAGAGCAATACCATTGTCGTACACGATTTGAGCGTCAATCAGGACCTGCGCTCGGTGACGCTGCACGGCCAGGAGGTCAACTTGACCGCCAAGGAGTTTGACATGCTCAAGCTCTTCATCACCAACCGCGGAAAGGTTTACAATCGAGAGCAGTTGCTCGAGGCGCTGTGGAGCAACGAATACGCAGGGGATCTAAGGACCGTGGACGTACACATCCGCCGCCTGCGCGAAAAGATCGAGCCCACGCCCTCCAAACCCGAATACATCATGACCAAGTGGGGAGTTGGGTACTATTTCACCGATAAATAAGCCGCGCTTCAGCATCCGCTGGAAGATGGTTCTGGTGTACATGACGCTGATTAGCATCGCCTTTTTTGTGGTGAGCTGGGCGGTGATGAACGTCACCGGCGCCTACCTGATTAACCAGCGCGTGGCGCAGGAATTGGAATCTGTGGATGAATTGGCGCTGGAAGCCACGCCCTATGTCAAGAGCGCGGACGCGGACGCCCTCTATGAGATGCTCGTCACGCGCGGGCGCGAAAGCGGGGCGCGATTGCTCATCCTGGGGGCGGATGGAACTGTTTGGGTGGACAGCCTCTCCCAGCTCAACGGCATGCGTCTGGGCCATGGGGAGGTTCGGGACATCGTGAGCCAGCAGATGGACCGGTCCTATGGGTTTCACCGAGTGGGAGAGGATCGGCCTCTGGCCTCGGGAGAATGGGTGGGCTACTATGCCTCCGCCGTCACCAGCAATTCCGAGCTGATCGGCGTGGTGATGGCGATCTCCTCCATGGCGGACCTGACGCGCAGTCTTTCGGAAATTCAGAACAATCTCGTGGTCTTTTTTGTGGTCGTGCTGCTCGTGGTGCTGTTGGTAGGGCTGTACTTTAGCTCCGTGATCACGCACCCCATCAACGAGCTGAACAACCTGATGCAGCAGACCGCGCGGACCGGTTTTGCCGTGCGCGCCAACCCCAGGGGCAACGACGAGATCGCCCAGTTGGGACGCACCTTCAACATGATGAGCGAAAAGCTGCAAAACATGGAGACGATGCGCAACGACTTCATCTCCAATGCGTCGCATGAGCTCAAAACGCCGCTTTCCGCCATGAAAATCCTCATCGAGTCCCTGCTGCATCAGGAGCCGCTGGACCCGGTGACCACCAAGGACTTTTTGCACGACATCAATCAGGAGATCGACCGGCTCTCCGCGATTGTGGGCGATTTGCTGACCATCGTGCGCTTTGACAGCAAGAGTGAAAAGCTGCAAATGGAGCCCATCGCCCTGGACGAACTGCTCTTTGACACGCTGGGGCGGCTCAGCCCTGTGGCCAAGCGCGCGGAAATTGAAATTGCGCCCGCCTGCGACGAATTGTGCTTTGTGAGCGGCGACCCCATCAAATTGCAGCAGGTCATCTACAACCTGGTGGACAACGCGATCAAATACACGCCCGCCGGCGGCAAGGTGGAGGTGCGGCTCTTTAGCAAGAGCGGGCACGCCGTACTCGAGGTGGCCGATAACGGCATCGGCATTCCCGAAGAGAGCCTGCCGCACGTGTTCGATCGCTTTTACCGCGTGGACAAGGCGCGCTCGCGCGCCACGGGCGGCACGGGGCTGGGGCTTTCCATCGTGCAATCCGTGGTGCATTTGCACGGCGGCGATATTGAGGTGGAATCCAAGGAGGGAGAGGGGACGACCTTCCGCGTCGTGCTGCCGCTGGTGGAGGACCCCTATGCAGACTTTGTGGACGATGAGGAGGAGGCCGCGCCGACCGATGAGAAAATTCCATAAACGCATATGCTGCCTTGCGCTCGTTCTTGCGCTTATGCCCATGGCCGCGGGCTGCTCCGGGCCGTTTTTCGGCGGACTTGCCGAGCGGGAGGACGGGTTAGGCGATGATGCCTATACGGAGGACATTCTGCCCGAAAGCCTTGACGACGCCTACGCCGGCAAAATCACCGCCACGCTCTACTACCGTTACCTGACCGAGGCGGTGCTAACGGGGGTGGAGCGGGAGTTCAGCGTCACCGCGGAAAAGACATTGGAGGAGCTGGCGGTGCAGGCGCTCATCGACGGTCCGCCGGAGACGCAGTACCAGTTTGGCGCGCTGATCGACCAGGATACTCGATTGGTCAGCGTTAAGGCGCAGAGCGGCTACCTTTCCATCACGCTGTCGAGCGAGTTTTTGGAGCCCATGGACGAGGACATCGACCGCGAGGCGCTAAGGCGCCGCCTGGCGGTGCAGTCCATCGTCAACACCGTCACCGCCATTGGCAATTACAGCCGCGTGCTGATTCTGATCGATCAAAACGGAACGGGCAACGGCGAACGCCTCACCTATGCCCAGGCGGGCTGGGAGGAGTATGGCGACCGCACCATGGAGCCCATGGCGCGCGATACGTCCGCAATCCTGACGCCGGAGTACGTGCTGGGCACGGTGCTGGACGCCATTGTGGAAAAGGACTACGAACGCTTGGAACTGTTTCTTGCGCAGCGGGATTATGACGGCAAGGTTTGTCCGCCGCGCGCGGATCTGATCGAAGCGCTGGGCGCAAAAGCCTCCATCGTCAGCTTTGCCCTAGCGGGCGCGGCCAACGTCAGCGGTGACGGCACGCGCGCGGTGGCCAGCGTGGACATCACCTATATCGACGCCAACGGCCATACGTCCGTGCTGGAAGATCTGCCTATCCGCATGATGCGCGAGGATGTTTGGAAAGTGAGCTTTCCATCGTTGGAGACGATGTTCCCCGATTACTAATAAGCAAGAGGTGCTTGGATGAAGAAGAGCTTGTGGGCCTGCGCGCTGTGCGCTGTCTTGCTGCTGACCAGCGCCGCTCCTGTCCGCGCGCTGCGCAGCCCCGGGAATTTTTACGATGACAGCGTAGCCCGCAGCCAGACGGGCGTGGTCTACTGCCTGAGCGAAGATCGCTATCGCCTCGTGCCGCAGGTGCGTCAGCTCACCATTCTGGGGGGTGAAACCGCCTTGGAGGTATTGGCCGCAGAGGTGCTCAAGGAGAGCAAAAAGAGCGGCCTGATCTCCGCGGCCAGCGAGCGCGTGCAGATCTACCTGCTCTCGGTCTTTCACACCGGCCGGATTGTGACGGTGGACCTGGGCGGTGACGCGGACAGCCTTGAGCCCTATGAGTTATTCTGCCTCAAGGCCGCCATGGTCAACACCATGGTAGAATCGGGCCAGGCGGACTACGTCAACGTGCTCTTTAACGGCAGGGAGGTCTCCACCAACAACGATCTGCCCACCGGCACGATGACGCGCTTTGAAGAGGACCTGCAATCGGCCTGGGCCGAGCATGAAAACGAGGGCCTTGCGGCGCTGCGCTCGCCGGACTATCCCTTTAAGCGGAATGTGACGCTATACTTTCCCAGCAATACATCGAACTTTTTGCTTGCCGAGGTGCGGCAGATCACCTTTACCCGCTCCAACCTCGTCGCGCCGGTTGTCTCCGCCCTCATCGGCGGACCGATGACATCCACCGTCCTGCGGCGCAGCTACCCAACGGGGGCGGACATCGACGGCCTGCCCATGAAGGAAGAAGAGAGCGCGAATATCGCGTATTGGGACATCAATTTTTCCTATCAAATGGGCAATGCGCTCACCGGCAACCGCGACCAGCGGCGCCTTGCCCTGGCGCCGCTGGTGCTGACGCTGACCACCTTCCTGCCGGAGACCGACGCGGTGAGCATCCGCGTCAACCGCCGGCCCATTGAGAGCCTTGCCGCCTCCGAAGGCGGGCAGCGGCTGCTCTATCGCAGCCAGTTCACCGGCTTAATTGGGCGCACGATGGAGCTGTATTTCCCAAAGCCGGATGGCAGACTTCTTTCGGTTACACGTGCGGTGGCGCAAAAGGACAGCTCTTTGCGAAACCTGCTGGAACAACTGCTCCTCGTGCCGGATGAGGTCATGCCCGTCTTTCCCGAGGGCTTTGGGGCGGAACACATTTTGGGCGTCGCCTTGATGGATGATACTGCGGTGGTCAATTTCTCCCAGTCCGGTGCGGATCTCCTGCGCGGCCTGGGCGAGAGGGAGAGCGCCAGCCTCTTTAGCATCGTCAACACGCTGACGGGATACCCGGGCGTAAGCCGCGTGCAATTCCTGGTGGAGGGCAATAAGGTGGACGCGCTCGCGGGCGTTATCAGCGTGCGCTCGCCCCTGCTGCGCAATCCCGGCATTATCCAAACGACGCTGAATTGATGGAGAGTGGAGTATGCTCAATTACAAGGAGTTTTTTGCCCAGCTGCGCAGCGGAAGCCTGCCCGGCGCGCTGTTGTTTGACGGGGAAGAGGAGTACACCAAGGACAGCGCGCTCCATCAACTGCGCTTAAAGACGCTGGAAGACGGTCCCGCTGAAATGAACGAGACGCCGCTTTCCGGCTCCGCAACTCCGGACCAGATCGTAGACGCCTGTGAAATGCTCCCTTTTTTGTCGGAAAAGCGGCTGGTGGTGGTGCGCGACAGCGGCTTGGTCAAGCGCCTGCCGGGCGCCGGCAAGGAGGAAGGGCTGGATCGGTTGCTGAATTATTTGAATAATCTTCCCCCGCACGTGCAATTGGTCTTCTTTTGCCGCGGCAAGGCGGACCGGACCAAGAAGGCGACGCTGCGCATTGAGGCGCTCAATGGGCGGGTGGACTTTGCGCCCCTGAGCCCGGCGGATAAGCAGCTGTGGCTGACCAGGGAGTTGAAGGCGCATGACAAATACATGAGCCGCGAGGCGGGCGATCTGTTCCTATCCCGCGTGGACCCATTGCTCACGCCCACCTTGCAGGAGCTGCAAAAGCTGCTCTCCTACGTGGGCCGGCGCCCGAGCATCGAACGGGAGGACGTGGAGGCGATCGTCGCGCCGACCGTGGAAGACCGTCTCTTTACGATGTTTGACCGGCTCATTGCCGGAGATGCGCAGGGGGCTTTGCGCATTTTGAACACCTTGACAACGCAGAAGGATTCCAGCGCCATCCAGCTGCTCACCCCGCTGACGGCCCGCATACGGCAGATGTACTACTATAAGACGCTCAAGAGCAAGGGATATGCCGATCGGGAGATCGCGCAGCTTTCGGGACTTCGGTCCAATCTTATATGGCTGTATGAAAAGCAGACCAGGGCCTTTTCCGAAGGCCAGCTCAAGGAATACTTGGAGCTGTGCATCCAGATGGATTATGAACTCAAGTCCGGCCGAATCTCGGAGGATGGGGCGCTGAACAGCGTGGTGATGCGTTTGATTCACCGCCCAAAGGGGAGGGAAAAGGCGCCTGCGCGCCCGTGACGGGCCGTGGGCACCTTGCTTTATATTCGCGGCATAGAAAAACGGCTTGTCCTTTAGAAGCAAAGGACAAGCCGTTTGTTTTCGGAAATTCGATTATTACGCATTCGCCTTGGCAGCGGCACGGGCAAGCTGAGCCTTCTTGCGGTTGGCGGCGTTCTTGTGCATTGCGTGCTTCGCGGCGGCCTTATCGACGGCAGCGGAGGTAGCGCGCAGCTGGCTCTCAATCTGAGCGGCATCGCCCGCGGCAACGGTTGCGTCAAACTTCTTAATCGCAGTCTTGACGGAAGACTTCACCATGCGGTTGCGAAGGTTCTTGGTCTCCGTTACCTTGACGCGCTTGATCGCAGACTTGATATTCGGCATTCTTTTTCACCCCCTCAGTCCAAATCGACAGTGAATATCATACCATCATTTGCTTCTAATTGCAAGGAGAAATTCAAATTTATCACGAACTTAACGCCAAATATTTTGCCTAAAGGGGGAAGAATAGCGGAAAGAACGTTGCCAAGGAGGCGGGAAATAGATGAGTCAGATCAGAACGGACCTTGCCATGGAATCCAGGGAAGCCGCCGGGGAAATCCCTGGCGTGGAGATGAAACAAATGACGATGGGCGGCGCAACCGTGACGCGCGTGACCGTGCTCAACCAAGAGGGTGCTCAGGCCATGGGCAAACCAATGGGCGTCTACATCACCATAGAGCAGAGCAATCTATACGAAAAGGAGGCGCAGGTAACCGATGAGCTGGCCGCGTGCCTTTCGCGGGAAATCGCCACGCTCTTTCATCGGGAAAAGACCGGCACTGCCCTTGTGGTGGGGTTGGGCAACCGCGACCTTACCCCGGATTCCCTGGGACCGCGCGTGACGGAGGAGGTGCTGGTCTCCCGCCACATCCTCTCTCAGATGCCGGATATGATCGACGAGCGCGTGCGCTCTGTATGCGTGCTCAGTCCCGGCGTGATGGGGTCCACCGGCATGGAAACGGGCGAGGTCGTATCCGCGGTGGTGCAGCGCATCCAGCCGGATCTGGTCATTGTGGTGGACGCGCTGGCCGCGCGCAGCACCGGCCGCATCCTAACCACGGTACAGGTCACGGATGCGGGCGTTGCGCCGGGATCGGGCGTGGGCAACCACCGCGGCGCCCTGACGCGGGAGACGCTGGGCGTCCCGGTGATCGCCGTGGGCGTGCCCATGGTCGTACACGCCTCCACAATCCTGCGCGACTCCATGGAAAAGTTGATGGAAAAATCCGGCGCCAAGTTTGATATTTCCGTGCTGCTGCGCGACATGGACGGCGCAAATCTCGTGGTTACGCCCGTGATGATTGACGAGGCGGTGCGCAATGTGGCCTCCCTGGTCGCCGATGGCATCAACGGCGCTTTGCAGCCGGACCTTACGCGCGAGGAGATTCACGCCATGCGCATATAACGGATGGGTCAAGCATATCTTCTAAACAAAGCAGGTAGGAGGGGATGTGCATGATCCGCATCAAGGTATATAAGCTTTCGCAGGTGATTTGCGCTGCGGTTATCGCCATTTTGGTCATTGTGGCGGTGATCGTCGGCATCAGCCTGTTTGCGGGTGGCCGCGACCAGGAGGCGGTCCAGACGACCATGGCGCAGGTAGCGCCGGCGCAAGCCGGCGTTTCTGCACGAGCGGACAAGCTGTTGTCCGCCAACGCCGCGCAGTTCCTGGACCCCCTGCGCTTGCTGAGCGCACAGCTTCCGGTGGAGCCGGATGCTGTGCCCGTCACCGCGGAGACCGAGCAGGGCGACGAACCCGACGATGTGGACCGCATCCGCGTGGAGATCTCCAAAATCGAGGGGGAATACCAACCTTCTGGCAAGGACAAGCCCCGCGTGCTCATCTACCACACCCATTCCTACGAAGCCTTCGCCCAGGATGAAGACCATCCCTATGAGGAGACCAGCAAGTGGCGCACCGAGGATGTGAACTTCAACATCATGGGCGTGGGCAACAGGCTGACCGAGAAATTGGAGGCGCTGGGCATTGAAGTGGTGCACGATATGACCGAGCACGAGCCGCCCAAGCTGGGCACCGCTTACGTGCGCTCCCTACAGACGCTGCAATCCTACGCGGATGCGGGAGAGGAATTCGACATGATGATCGACCTGCACCGCGACGCCGCCAGCGCGCGCAACACCAACCCCTCCTGCGTGGTTTCCGGCGGCAAGCGATACGCGCGGCTGATGATGCTCATCGGCACGGGCGAGGGGAGCGAGGGCAACAGCTTTTCCATCAAGCCCGACTGGCAGGAGAATTACAAGCTGGCCGAGGCGCTGACCGAAGAGCTCAACGCCGGGCTCCCCGGCCTATGCCGCGATATCATGGTTAAGACCGGGAGATACAACCAACACATGTCCAAGAGCGCCGTCCTCATCGAAGTGGGGCACAACGAAAACACGCTGGAGGAGGCGCTCAACGCCACCGAACCCCTGGCCCGAGCGATCGCGCGCGTTCTGATAGGTGACGGCGGGAACTGAATATGCTATACTGAGGAAAAATGCGGCATCCCTTGCCGCTGCGGAGGCGGAGCATGTTCAAATCCATCGGCATATTTGATTCAGGCGTGGGCGGCATCAGCGTTTTGCGTGACGCGGTTCGCCTCATGCCGCATGAGCATTTTATTTTTTATGGGGATAACCACAACGCGCCCTATGGGTCCAAGACACAGGCGGAGGTGATCGCCCTGGTGGATCGAGTGGTGGAGATCCTCCTGCGGCGGGATATAAAGGCGCTGGTCATCGCCTGCAACACGGCCACGGCGGCTGCGGTCGCGCCGCTGCGGGAGCGGCTTTCCATTCCCATCATCGGCATGGAGCCGGCGCTCAAGCCCGCCAGAAACCTTAGGCACGGCGGGCAGATCCTGGTACTGGCCACGCCCGCAACCCTGCACATGGAAAAATTTCGGCGATTGATGGCGCTCTATGGCGAGGGCGCGGTGCCCGTGGAAGGGCGCGGCATCGTCGAGTGCGTCGAACGCGGACACGTCAGCGACGGGGAGATCGCCGCCGTTTTGCACGGCCTGTTGGACGAGCACTTAAAGCAGCCCACCGACGCCATTGTTCTGGGATGCACGCACTACCTCTTTATTAAGGAAGCGCTGGCCGCCGTGGCGCCGGGAATCCCACTGGTGGATGGGAACCTGGGCACCGTGCGCCAATTGGAGCGCGTGCTTGGAGGGTTGAACTTGCTCTCTTGCCAGGGAGAGGGCGGTTACGAGCTGATGACCTCTGGAGAGCCGGAGGTCTACCTGCCGCTCATGGAACGGCTGATGCGCCTGGGCTGACGCGCCCGCACACAATGCATACCGTAAAAAGAACGGTATGCTTTTTTTTGTTTCCGCATATACATCCTGCGAGGTGAAGAAGATGGACAAACTCTTGACGCAGTTCTGCGCGCCGTTCCAGGCCGCGCTCGCGCCCTATGAGGCGGAGCTCATGCACGCAAGGGAGATCCGCATCCGCGTGGGCAAACCCATCCTGCTGTGCGGCAAAGAGGAATTCGCCGTCCCCGCGCCACCGCCGGATGCGCGCCAGCTCACAACCCTTCTGCTGGCGTTCTGCAATCAGGCGCTCTATGCGCACGAGGAGCAGCTCCGCCAGGGGTTTCTCACGCTTCCTTACGGCCATCGTGTGGGCGTGTGCGGCCATATGGTCATGCAAGACGGCAAGCCCCTTCGCCTGTCCGGCGTGCAGGGGATGAACGTGCGCATCGCCCGCCAGATGGCCTGTGACATGCGCGCCGTGGACGTGGTCCGGCATGGACGCGCCCTGCGCTCGACGCTCATCGTCTCGCCACCTGGGCTGGGCAAGACCACCATGCTGCGCGAGCTCGCGCGGCAGCTCAGCGGCCTGGGCGTGCAGGTGGCCTTGGCTGATGAGCGCGGGGAGCTGGCGGCATGCGTGCAGGGCGTGCCGCAGCTGGATGTGGGCGAGCGCACGGATGTGATGGACAACATGCCCAAGGCCGAGGCCGTGCAGCTGCTGATTCGGGCGATGTCGCCGGACCTCGTCGTGTCCGACGAGATTGGGAGCGCACAGGATGCCGAGGCGCTTATGGACGCCCAGCGCTGCGGGGTGAAGGTGCTGTGCAGCGCGCACGGCGCGAGCTATGGGGATGTCAGGGGCAGAAGCGCGGTCCGGCAATTGCTGCGCGAAGGCGTGTTTGAGCGGGTGATGGTGCTGGGCAAGGACGTGGGCAAGATTCTGGCGGTCTACGACAAGGAGGGGAGGCCATGCTAAAAATCATCGGCATTGCGCTGGTGACCACCGCCCTGGGCGCGTCGGGGTTCTTTTACGCGGCCTGGGCAAAGAAGCGCCTGCGCGCGCTGGAAAACGCGCTGTCGGCGGTCAGGCTTCTTAAGGGACAGGTGACGCACCTGCTCCTGCCGCTGGGTGAGGCGATTCGAGCCTTGGCGCCGCAAAATCCGCTGCTTTCCAACCTTGCGGCCGCCGGGTGTCCGCTCTCGGGCGAGGCGCTTGAAGCGGAACTTGCGCGCGCGGGAATGGGCAAGACGGAAAGGGACATCCTGATCCAGCTGTTCTGCGCCGTACCGCTGTTGCCCGCGGGGCAAACCGGCCCTTTTGACGCGGCGGCCGAACAGCTCTCCGCCCAAATCGCCATGCAGCAAAAAGCGGTGCAGCAGGGCGGGGCGCTCTATCCCAAACTGGGGCTGCTGGCGGCCTTTGCCGTCTTTTTGCTGTTGATATAGGAGGAGAGAGATGAGCGTGGAACTGATGTTCCGCATCGCGGCCATCGGGCTGTTGATGGCGGTATCCAACACGGTGCTCAAGAGCGCGGGGCGGGACGACATCGCCATGGTGTGCAATATTGGCGGGCTGGTGCTGGCGCTGGTGATGGTGCTGGGCGGCGTGAGCGATTTGTTTACCACCATCAAGGCGCTGTTCCCACTGTACGGGTGACGGAATATGGAGATCATGCGGCTGATTGGCATCGCGGTATGCGGCGTGGTGCTCTCCTCGGTGCTGCGCTCCTTCGGGCGCAGGGACGCGGCCCTGCTGGGCGAGATTGCCTGCGGCGTGCTGATGCTGGCGATGGTGCTATCCATGGTGCGCGGCGCGGTATCCAGCTTGCCCGATATTACAGAGAAAATAGACATAGACGACGGGCTA
>CAOKIU010000050.1 GCA_948468595.1 uncultured Christensenella sp. | reverse complement strand
GCCCCTTCGCGGAGGCGCCGCGATCGCATCATTTTCTTTGACAGGAATGCGCGAATTTGGTAAAATGGAGGGAAAAAAGACGATCGGAGGAGAGCGACATGAAAATCGGCATCATTGGCGCGCTGCAAGTGGAGGTAGAGGCCCTCAAGGCCAAGCTCGTGAACCCGAAGATCACGAACATTTCCGGCATGGAGTTTGCGGAGGGCACGCTGTGCGGCAAGGAGGTGGTGGTGGCGGTTGCGGGCGTGGGCAAGGTCAACGCCGCAATGTGCTGCCAGACCATGATCTTGGCCTTCCATCCGGATGAGGTGATCAACACCGGCGTGGCCGGGGGAATCGGCCAGGGGCTTTCCGTGCTGGATGTGGTGGTGGCGACGGCGGTTGTGCAGCATGACATGGACAGCTCGCCTCTGGGCGACCCGGTGGGCATGATCTCCGGACTGGATATGGTGGAGATGACCTGCGATGCGGACATGGTTGGCCGCCTGTGCGCCGCGGCGGAGCAGGTGGGCGTGACGCCGCGGCAGGGACTGATTGCCACCGGAGACCAGTTCATCGCCTCCCAGGAGCAGATCGCGCGCATCACGGCGCACTTTGACGCCGTGGCCGCCGAGATGGAGGGCGGGGCCATTGGCCAGGTGTGCGCCATCAACCGCGTGCCGTTTGCCGTGCTGAGGGCCATCTCCGACGGCGGAGACGAGGCCGCCACGATGAGCTTCCCGCAGTTTGCGCAGCGCGCCGCCGCCATAGCGGTGGGCATCATGGAGCACTATTTGGCCAACTAAGGCGTCAGCGAGTCGTTTTGCATTGGCTGTGACCGGTGTGGCGTTTGCGGAGGGCCGCCCTGGGTTCGTGTCGTATGTGCCAGGATACGTCGGACAAGCGGCGCGGAGCATAATGCTCCTGGTTGATGAACAGTTATTTCCATCGATCAGATAAACAAAACAGGTTTATGGGAAGCAAGGAAGGGAAGGAGCGATGCGCTCCTTCCCTTCCTTGCCTTTTTAGCATGCTTACTGCCCGCAGAATTCCACGACGAGGCTGTGGAACCGATCGAGCGCCTCGCCGCTCAGGCGCAGGTAAACCGGACTTACGCTGACGCCGAAGCCCGCATCGTATACCTCTACGTTTGCATATTCCACGAGTACAATCGGGCTGTTTAGGTCGGTGATCTGGGTGTTGGCCGAAAGGAGCAGGTCGAGCAGCTCGGCGTAGCCCTCCAGCGAGGTCACCGATAGGGTCTTATCCCCGTAGTCGCGGTCCTCGTCGGCGTCTTCCGGCACAAGGCTCACAGAGAAGTTGTAGGTGCCGCCCTTCTCGCCGGCGGGATCATAGAGGCTGAACTCGTTGTAGATCCAAACCTCCATGTCGCTTGCGGCGTTGACGGCCTGCTTGGCCTCCGCAAGGGCGGCAAGAGCATCGTGGGACCACTGTTGGTTGGCGCGGTCCATGACCAGCAGCAGCGTCTTGGGCGTTAGCTCCGTGACGGAATAGCTGGCAAAGAAGTTGTACATATCGGTCACGCCCGAAACCGTGAGCGTACCCGCATTAAAGAGCGTCTCCGGACCATTTTCGGGTTGGACCGTGGCGGGGGCTGTAGACGACTCCACAAACACAACGGACTGCTCGCCGTAATTGCCGTAATCGACGTAATCGCCGGAGCCCAGGTAAGTATTGATGCGCATCTTGTCCGCGTCGTCAAGGGCCGCGTACTCCTGGCGGAAGGTCTGCCACAGCAGCCAGTTCTCCGCATCGGAGTTATCGCTCAGGCCGTGAACCTTTGTGATTTCGTTATCGGCGGGAAGCTCGATGAGCGCGTTGTGATACACCGCGTAGCTATCACGGATGCCGGTCAGGCGCGCGTAATCGTCAGGGGTGAGGTAGATGCGGCGCGTCATCGAGCGGCCGCCGGTCAGGTTGAAGCGCACCGTGGTGGAATGGTACCCTCCGCGGTTTGATTGGTTGTCAATAAGACCGATGGTGTTGGTCAGCCCGCGCAAGAGCAGATCGTTTAGGCTCTCGTCCGCATAATCGATGCGCGATCTCTTCAGGGAGGTGTACTCGGCGCTGCCGTTGTACTGGCCCACATCCAGGTTCACCGATACGACGCGGGCCTTATCGGGCACGATGTGCATCACCGTTTTGCCGATCGCCTTGCTGGCCAGGGGGATGCCGATGCTCACGGCCAGGACGATGGGCAGCACGGCCAGCGCCGGCAGCAGATTGCGCAGCTTCTTGGTGGTAATCAGCTCGTAAATGAAGTAAACCAGGAACGCCGTGGCGATGAGCAGCCAGGTCACGGACGGCTCGTTCCACAAGGTGGACCAGCCCATGGCCGCCATCATGCCCACCGCCAGGAAGAGCGGCAAGGAGATGGCGCAGCGGTAGACGTGTTGCAGCACGCGGTTGGGCGCGCTCTTTAAGGCGGTCTCCGACGAGCGGAAGTGGTGCGCGATGCCGCCCAGCACCAGGTAGATCAGCGCTAGAACGCCGGTGTAGAGCGCGGGCCCCACCGAGAGGATCTGCTCGTCGAGGTCATAGTGGGCCAACATGCCGGCGGAAAACAGCGCCGCAAACCACGAAGCCGGCAGGTTGAGGTTCATGTCAAGCAGGATGCCCAGCTCCGAGGTGGAGACAATGGGCGCGACCTCCCCGATCATCAGCACGGTCAAAAAGCTGATGAGGCGGGGCAGAAACAGCACGAGCCCGGAGACGACAAAGGCCGAAAAGAAGGTGCCCGTGAGCGTCAGTCCGATGAGCGAGCAGGCCATCACCAGCAGAGCGCAGGAGGAGAAGTAGAAGACCTGATAGGGGAGATAGCTCCAATTGACGTGCTGGCCGCACAGAACATAGGTCAGGTATGCGCTCAAAAGCGACAGCACCACCGTGCCCACAAGATAGGTCGCCACCGCGAGCGCGCGGGTGACGTACATGCACTCCCGCGTCATGGGCAGGGAGTGGTAAAAGTCCGAGGCGTTGCGGCGCATCAAATAGCCAAAGGCGGAATACGCCAGCGTGAGCGGCGCCACCAATACAAAAAGATAGAGGATCGGCGCGAACTCAGCGGCGGAAGGAGATCTGTACGAGGGTGGCAACGAGGACAGGAGCGTGGGCAGCACCGTGAAGATCAAGCAGCAGGCCAGGTAGATCAACCCCATCAGCCGCAGCTGTCTGAGCGACTCCAAGTACAGGCTGCCGCAAAAGAGTTGTGTGCGATTGCGTTTCATGTCGCGCCTCCTATTTGATTTCTTCCTCAAAGGAATAGCCGAGGGACTCCATTTCATAGAGGAAGACTTCCTCCAGCGACAGGGGGAGCACCTCCATCAGGATCGGGGACTTGGTGCGCAGGTCGCGGGTGACGTGCTCCCGGTCGCCGCGCACGATCAGATTGGATACCGATCCGTGCTTGGTGAAGTTGAGCACGTCAAAGCCGCTAAAGAGCGTGTGATCGTAATCGTGGTCAAAGGCGATCTGCACTTTAAAGAGCGTGGTCTTGAGGTTCTGCACGTCGCTCTCAAAGACGATGCCGCCCCGATGCAGCAGCGCGAGCTGGTCGCAGGTATCCTCCAATTCCCGCAGGCTGTGGGAGGTGATCACCGCCGTGGCGCCGCGCTCGGCAACATCGGCATAGATGACCTTTTTGACCAGGTTGCGCATGATGGGGTCCAGCCCGTCAAAGGTCTCGTCCAGGAACAGGTAATTCGTGCGGCACGACAGCGCGAGGATGGTGGCCGCCTGCCGCCGCATGCCCTTGGAAAACGTGTTCAGGTTCGCGCGGGGGTTGAGCTTGAAGCTCTGCGTCAGCTCCGCAAACCGGTCCATGTCAAACGCGGGATAGACCGCGGCATAGAGCTCGGCCATGCGCTGCATGCTGGACTGCGGCAAAAAGTACAGCTCGTCGGGAACAAAGGCGATCTTTTCCTTGAGCTCGGGATTTTCATAGACGTTCTTCCCGTCCAGGGTCACGTTTCCCTTATCCGGCTTGTAAACGCCGCAAATCAGGCGCAGCAGCGTTGACTTCCCCGCGCCGTTGGACCCCACTAGGCCGTAGATGCAGCCGTCGGGGATGGTGCAGTCCAGGGCGCTCAAGGCGGTGAAATCATCGAACTTTTTGGTTAGGCCGTTGACCTGTATCATTGTGCTCCTCCTAGCTTGGCCTCGTTGTAGGCGCTGGTGACGGTGGTGATGATGTCGGCAAGGGGGATGCCCGCCTGCGCCAGCTTTGTGGTCTTTTCCGCCACGTCCAACAGCAGGCTTTGGCGGCTGGAGCGCAGCTTTCCCGGCGCGTTGGGGGAGATGAACCGCCCGTTGCCCGGCACCGTGTAGCACAGGCCCCTCCGCTCCAACTCCGTATAGGCCTTTTGCAGCGTGTTGGGGTTGACCGAAAGTTCCACCGAAAGACTGCGCACGGACGGCAGCAGGGATTCCGGCGGCATGTCGCCCAGGGCGATGTGCATTTCCACCTGCTGGATGATTTGCTCGTAAATGGGCACGCGGGAGTACTTGTCAATGGTGAGCATAGCGCGGCTCCTTTCCGTGAATCCGCCCGGAATGATGTTCAAAACACATAGCTCCTTTCGCGCCGCTCCATCGGGGCGGCGTGTCCTTGGCCCGGCCCTACGCCGCCATGCGGAAGGCGCCGGCAATCAGCAACAGCGTCAGCGCGCTGAGCACGTAGGAATACAGGATGCATTCCGTCCCGCGCACCTCCAGGCGCTTGGCAAAGTTCGGAAACCTTACGCTGATCCAGCGGTAGGAAAGATAGCCGATACCCGCCCCCGCGGTGTTGAGCACAAGGTCCACAGAGTCCGTTTCCCGCCCCAGCAGAGCCTGCAACCCCTCAATGAGCAGGGACAGCCCCAGGGCCAGCAGCAGCTGCCGCCTCAGCGCGCGATGCTCGGGAAAGAGCAGGCATGTCATCAGCGCAAAGGGCGCCATCAGCGCTAGGTTGCCCAGCGTACGAAGGACGGTCTGCGATGCAGGGGCGCTCCACTGCAATCGGTTGAGCGGCTGCAAGCGCGCCAGCAACCCTCGCATGTCGGCTGGCGAAACCGCGGTCGGCGTCAGCCCCGTTGCCGAGAACATCAGCGCGATGTAGGCCCCCAACACAAAGGCCAGGCCGCAGGCCGGCCGGCTGCACTGGTAGCGGCGGTGCATCAGATACGACAGCAGCGCGGACAGCGGCACCGACAGCATCGTATTCCAAAGAAGCGTAGTGCTCATCGTCTCGTCATCTCCTAACTGTACTATTATGAATAGTACAGTTGAAGTATACCCCTGGATTTGCGGCTTGTCAAGCGGTGGTAAGAGAGGTGGGCGCAAAAAATTTTGGCGGGGATTGGCAAGCGGGCGAAGGCGCCAAAACGCCCAAACGCGCTCTTTGGCAGAGCGCGTTTGGGCATGCCGTATAGGGTTACTCTTCCTTGACGCCCCTGCGCAGGAAGAAGATGGCCAGCGCGGCCCGCGCCATCAGCACAAAGACGGTGTACATCAAAATCTGTTTATTGCCCGCGCCAAGGAGCGTGAGCTCCTCGGTCATGGTCACGAACTGGCGGCCGAAGGTGACGCCAAGCAGCGCGCCCAAGTTGCACATGGTGGAGTAAAAGCCCATATAAATGGTCTGATTTTGCTTGGGGATGTTGATATAGGGAATGTTGGTGAAGGAGAGGTTGATGCCCGTGGCCAGAACATAAGCATAGATCAACGTGGAGGGGTAGAGCCAGAGGTAGTTGCCCTTATTGACCAGACCCAACAGCAGATAGTGCACCGCATACAGCGCGATGGAGACATTGCAGGTCTTCAGCCACGAATACTGCCTGAGGAACCGCGACCACACGGGCGTGAGCAACACCAAAATGGGCACGTTGAGCATGCTGACGACGTTGATGAAGGAATAGCTGACCTCAACGTCTCGCAGAAGATAGACCGAGTAGTAGGAGCCGGGGATGTTGGCCATCATCGACCAAAGAAAGGCGATGCCCACGGTGCGCAGGTAGGTCTTTTCCCGGAAGGGGCGCACCAGCAGATTGATAAGGTTGATCTTGGGTCCGCTTTGCTCGTAGGGATCCTCCTTCATCCGGGCAAGGAGGGAAAGGTCGTACATCAGCAGCAGAAAGGCGAAGATGCGCAGGGTGGCAAAGCCCCAAACCTCCAGGCCGATGTCCTTAAAGTGGTCCACGACATACCCGCCCAGCAGGTTGAACAGCGCCACGATGATGCCGTTGGTCATCGAAAGGAGGGAGAAGTACTTGACGCGGATCCTCTGCGGGATGAACTGGATGTGCCAGACGGAAAAACCCGGCGAAATCAGGGCGTTGATGACGTTGAGAATCAACACCGATGCGCCGAAGATGACCAGGCGCGCCTGGCTTTGCAGCGGGAAGAAGGGAATGCAGCCGATGAAGACGATGTTGATGAACTGAACGATCAGCCGCACCACAATGAGCAGCTTCTTGCGCTGGGGAAAGTGCTCCAGCACCAGCGGGGAGAGAATTTGCAGGCAGTTGGCCGCGAAGATGAACATGGACATCAGCCCGATAAAGCCGTCGTCCGCGCCCAGCAGCAGCATCAGTCCCGTAAAGAAGTTGCCGCCCACCAGGTTGGCCATGATGTTGTTGGTGTAGTTAAACTGGAGATGGCATATGCGGCTCTTGCTCTCCTCGTCGCCAAAGTACCATCCATCGCATAGGGCGCTCTTGCACCGCTTGAGCAAGTCGGAAACGCGCATTCTCATGGTCATGTGGACCTCCTGGAGAGGTTTTTGGGTGTGGCTCACCTGCTATTATAATGGCTGGTTTCAGGCTGTCAAGCATTGTTATTCTTTGCGCAAAATGATACAATATTTTCATCAAATTCTACAAAACCCAATCCGCGCACGCGCGCGGCGGGCGGCGATGCGATTTGACCACACGTTAAGGAGGATGCCGTGATGTTGATTCCCTACAAAACCCCAAGCTATGGCAAACCCTTAGAGCGCGTAACGCCGGAATCTGTGGGCGTTCACAGCGAGGATGTGGCGCGGTTTGTATCCGCGGCCAAGGAGCGCGGCATCAACCTGCACTCCTTCCTGATGCTGCGCGGCGATAAGGTCTATGCCGAAAGCTACTATGCGCCCTATGGACCCGACCAGCTCCAAACGGTGTATTCCCTCTCCAAATCCTTCACCTCCGCCGCCATAGGCATCGCCTGGGGCGAGGGCATCCTCGACCTGGACGAGCGGGTGGTGGATATTTTTGCCGACGAAATGGAAGGCGAGCCCTGCCCGGAGCTCGCGGCGCTGACGCTGCGGCACCTTTTGCGCATGTCCACCGGCCAGCCCAAGGAAGTTCCGGGGCCGGACATGGTCAAGGCGTTTTTGTCCACGCCCTTTGCCGACATGCCGGGCGAGCGCTTCCGCTACAACACCATGGCCACCTACATGCTCTCGGCCACGCTCAAAAAGCGCGGCGTGGACCTGGAGGCGTACTTGCAGGAAAAGCTCTTTGACCCCATGGGCATCAGCGGCCTGCGCTGGATGCGCTGCGGGCGCGGCATCCCCACCGGCGGCTACGGCCTCTCTTTGCTGCCGGAAGTCATCGCCAAGTTCGGCATCCTGATCAAAAACGACGGCGTCTGGGAGGGCAAGCGCCTCATCCCGCACGAATACCTGGCGCTGGCCACCACCAAGCAGATCGACAACCGGGAGGGCAACGCCGGGGAGTGGACATACGGCTACGGCTACCAGTTCTGGATGTGCCGGTACAATACCTTCCGCGGGGACGGCGCGTTTGGGCAATTCTGCGTGGTGAGCAAGGATCAGGACGCGGTGCTGGCCGTGACCGCCCATACCGACGATATGCAGGCGGGATTGGACGTGTACTTTGAGCATATCCTGCTCAAAATGGCGCAGGGAAGCCTGCCGGAGAACCCGCAGGCCCACGAAGAATTGGAAGCGCTGCTGGGACGGCAGGCGTGCCCCATTGCGCCCGTGCCGGACGACGGCCTGCCCTTCCCCCAGGAGCTCCTCGGCCGCGCGATGGAGGACGGGAAGGGCGGCACCCTGCGCTTTGACTGGACGGAGGAGGGCCTGCGCTTCGAAAGCAGCGCCGCGGGCGCATTCCTGATGGAGCGCGGGGGCTTTAAGGACCAGATGGCGCGCTGCGTCACGAGCCCGCTGAACTATCCCATCGCGGAGATGGAAAGCCGCGTGCTGGCGGGATGGGGCGTCAAGGCGGACGGAACGGTGTGCCTGCGCACGGTCATGCTGGAACTGCTCAGCGACTGGCTGGTAGAGCTCAAGCCGGAATCCGGCGCCTGGAGCCTGCGCGTCACCGACATGCACCTGCCCGGCCGGCCAGCCGTAACCTATGAGGGCGTCGTGCGCTAGCGCGCGGGATTGGAGCGCTGTTTCCGCATTGTTTGGGCGGGGAAAGTTGCCGCCCGAGGCGCGCTGTGTTACAATCGAGAGCATCATAGGGAGAAAGGAGGCCTGATCGCGTGAAGAGATTTGTTGCGTGCCTTATGGGCGCGGGGATCGCGCTGTGCCCGCGAGCCGCGTTGGCAGCCGAGACCATTCCGCTGCGCCAGGCGGCGCTGGGCGTGGAACGGGTGCAGGCATACTGGGCGCTGGGCCTTCTGTCGGCAGCCTTTTTGGCGCTGGTCTGCGTTTGGAGCGTGGGCCTCAAGCGCGGCGCCGCCCCGCGGACGCGCCGCCGCGCGCTGCGCGTCCGGCCGCGCAAATAGGAATCGCTAAGCAAAGGACAAGGCAAGACCCTTTAAGGGCTTGCCTTGTCCTTTTGCATGGCGGCGCGCTTTGGGGTTAGCAAAGTCACCGGTATTTCTCCAGCCGCAGCAGACCCTCTGCGTCCGGCTCGGTTACGCCGTTCTTATAGTCGTATCCCAGTTTTCTGTAAAAGGGCGTTGCCGTGATGGAGGCGGGAATCTCCACCCTTTTGGCCCTTAAAAAGTAGGCATCCCGCTCCAGCGTGCGGATGATCTCCACTCCGATCCCCTTGCCCTGGTACGCCGGGAGGACAAAGATGGTGAAAAAGCTGCTCTCGTCCTCCTTGCCCCAATAGGGGCCGATCGCGCCGCAGCCAACCAATCGTCCCTCATCGCACACCACATAGAAATGCGTCCATCTTGCGCGCTCGAGCAGGTCTTGCGGCCGCGAGGCTGCGACGATTTTTTCGATATAGTCGGGAGAATAATCCTTTATATTGGTGGTCCTGAGAGTTGTTGCGATCAACGCGGAGACCTCCTCCGCGTCTTTTGGATCAAATCTGCGCACATTCATCTCTCTCGCGCCTCCGCACTTTCAATTTCAGCCATTTCCGTCGCCCAAACCAAAGTGTGAACCGACTTTGCCCACCAATGCATCCAGAGGTATGCTTCCGTCATTTACAATGGAAGTATATCGCTCCTCATGGCATTGCCGCCGCACTTCTTGGCCAAACAAAAGGTCTCGGTTCATCCAATTTGAAAAGGCCTTCTCCTTGTCGCAACAGCCTTCCAGCACAAACGGGACCCATTCTCTCTGCCTGTAGTGATGGATCTGAAAGTCGCGGGCGGGCGTCATGGCTAAATATCGATCCTTTGGAACGCCCAATCTTTTGATGAGCTTGGGCAAGTAGGCGGCGCCTTCGGTAATGATGCCCCTGCCCTCCATTTTCTCTAAATCCGCCAAAACAAACGCGAAGATCTCCTCATAAAACGCAATCTCCTCCTCGCATTGAAGCAGCGGGTCTCTCATCCACGTTTCTTCCGCGCTCATGCGCGCTTGCTTTTGACAGATCTTGTATCCCTTGGACGCGCCCATCTTCGTGTAATGATCCAGAAAATCGTCCACCTTAAAGTAATATAAATCGTGCTTCTTGGAGAGAATTTCCGCCACCGTGCTCTTGCCGCTGCACGGCGAGCCGCCGATAAAATATGTAGGGAACATCAACGCCTCCTTCAGATTCATGAGAAGTTGCCGCTTTCATTATAAACCGGCGCCCGCCGCAAAGCAACAGCTTTGCGGCGGGCGCCGGTTCTTCCACAAATCCAAGCGACGGCAGCTTTAAGAGCCTTGAGCGGTGAGCAGGTCCGCGATTTGCAGGCAGATGGCCAGGTATTGCCGGCTCGTGCCCTCGCTCATGTCCTCGGTGCGCGCCAGGATGTGCCGCGCAAGGCTGTCCGCGGGCGCCTTGAGGAGCGTGGATTCGCGCGGGAGCGAGCGCATTTTGCGGAAGGGGTCCACGCAGGGCTGCCCCTCGTCCTGCAAGGCCTTGACCGCCTTCATCACGCGGTCGGGGTGCGATTTGAGCAGCGCGCGGTACTTATTTTGCAGGCGCAACGCCACGGCGCGGTCGCCGCCGCCCAGGGCGGTGACGCAGGCGCGCACCGAGATGCCGCGCCCCTGCGCCATGAGCACCTCGCGCAGCAGGTTGTCGATCTCCTCCGCGGAAAAGGGCGTAAAGGGCATGGCGCGGCCCGTGGGCACGTCGCTGGGCACCTGACCGGATTTGATCGCCGCATAATAATAGTTGCGAATGCTGTTGGCCTTGCGGCCTGTCAGCGCCGCCATCTTGTCAAACGCCACGCGCAGGGGCTGCCCCTTCTCGGCACAGGCGCGGACCTCCTGCCAAAGAAGGGAGGTTTCCTCGTCGCTCCAGCCGTTGTGCGTGGATAGCTGTATGACTTGACTCATGGTATGCCTCCTCACCGAATGGATTTCGTATTCAGTAAAGAGTATGCGCACAGCCAACTGTGATTATACTTTTCTCGAGGAAAAAATATTCTTTTCATAAATTCCTTGATACGATATAATAAGAACAAAGAGAATTGTGGAGGATCATGCCCTATGCAGATGCCCGAAGCCCTCAAGGCCGCCGCGTCGCGCGCGCTTGAGGGAATGGACGCGCAGGCGGTGCGGCAGGCGGCGGCGGCCCTTTCCGCCCGGTACCGCGCGGAGGAAAAATCGCCCTCGGGCGCGCGCTTGCTCCGCTCCCCTGAAGAGATCCGCGCCTATGCGGCCTTCCGGCTGCCCGCGACCTTTGGGGCGGTATCCCGCGCGCTGGAGATGGCCATAGGATGCGGACTGGACGGCGTTCGCACCTTGACGGACGTGGGCGCGGGCTGTGGCAGCGCGCTCTTTGCGGCCTCGGGCGCGTTTCCCCTTGCGCGCGCGGCCCTGATCGAGCGCGAGCCCGGCATGATCGCCCTGGGGCGGGAGCTTGCAAGAGAGGGCGTCACCTGTCCGGTGGAGTGGATCGCGGGGGATATGCTCGAAGCCGCTCTTCCCCCGGCCGACCTTGTGACGGCATCCTACTGCCTGGGGGAGCTTAGGCAGGATGCGGCGGAGGCGATGGTGCGCCGTCTATGGGAGGCCGCCCAGCGCTGCCTGCTCATTGTGGAGCCGGGTACGCCCGCGGGCTTTGCGCGCGTGCGTCGGTACGCCCAAATCCTCTCCGGGCAGGGCGCGCACATGGCGGCGCCCTGCCCGGGGATGGAAGGCTGCCCCCTTGCGGCGGAGGATTGGTGCCACTTTGTCGCGCGCGTGGAGCGCACCCGCCTGCATCGCTATGTCAAGGACGGGGACCTGCCCTATGAGGATGAGAAGTTTTCCTTCCTGGCGGTCAGCCGCGAGCCCGTGCGCCCCGCCGCGGCCCGCATCCGGCGGCGTCCCATGGCGCGCAGCGGCTATGTGGAGCTTCCGCTGTGCCGGGGAAACGCCGCGGAAACGGTTAAGGTCACGCGCAAACACCCGCTCTACAAGCGGGCGCGCAAGGCGGAGATCGGGGACGCATGGGACGCGGAGCCGTGAGCGATGAATCAATCCGTGTGCGATGCACATACACTAAAGCGCGCCAACTGCGGCGCCGGGCGATGCAGGAAAGCGAGGGGGATTGGACATGGCGGTAAAGCGGCTGTACAAGATTGAAGAGGGCAGGATGATCTGCGGCGTCTGCGGGGGCGTGGCGGAGTATTTCGCCATGGACCCCAACGTGGTGCGCATTTTGTGGACCGCGCTGGCCCTGGCGGGCCCCGCGGTGGTGGTCTATCTGGTCGCCGCCCTTTTGCTGCCGGATAAGAGCCGCGCCGACGAGTGAGCCTCCCGCGGCAGCCCTCACAGGATCAGGATTCCAGGCTCAGTTCCTCTTCCATGAAGCGGGAGAAATCGCAGGCATAGGGCTGGATGCGTTCGTCATGAAGATAGAGCACGCGCGTACAGAGGCGGCGCAGCAGGTACACGTCGTGCGAAATGACGATCAGCGTGCCGTTATAGGCCGAGAGCGTCTCCTCCAACTGCTCGCGCGTGGGCAAGTCCAAATGGTTGGTGGGTTCGTCCAGGATGAGGAAGTCCTCCTTTTGCAAAATGGGCACCGCCAGCTTCAGCCGCATTTTTTCCCCGTAGGAGAGGCTTTGGAGGGGTTGATCCATGTGCCGCGCGCTCAGACCCAGGTTGTAAAGCGCGCTCCTCTGCGCGCCGTCCAGCCGCCCCAGCTTTTCTGTCAGAAAGGCCAGGACGGTCTTTTTTTGCGCGTAGGCGGCAAAATCCTGCTCGAGTAGGTGCGGGCGCGCGGTGGGGGAGAGCCACAGCTCCCCCTCGTAGGATTCGCTTCCCATCAGGATGTTGCAAAGCGTGGTCTTGCCGCTGCCGTTGCCGCCGTAGAGCGCGACGTGGTCTCCGCGGCAGAGGGTGAAGTCCGCGTCCCGAAACAGCGTTCGCGCGCCGAAGGACTTGCCAAGCCCCCGCGCCTCCAGCATCCGCTTGCCGTGCCGCGCCTCGCCCTCGATGTGAAAATAGACCTCCTTTTCGCGCTCGGGGCGCGCTTGGCTGGTCACCATCAGCCGCTCCATCCGCTTGATGTCGCTCTTGACTTTCTTATCCATCTTCTTGGCGCGGGCGCGCTTTTTTTCCTTTTCGCCCATCTTAAGGCCGCTGGACACCGCTTGGGTGGACTTGCGGTGCGCCGTTTCGGCGCGGCGGCGCATGGAGGCGATGTCCTCCCTCAGCGCGTTGAGCCGTTTTTGATCCTCCTGGTAGCGGTGCATCTGCTCCGAAAACCGGCGCGCCTTCTCATCCCGGTAGTCTGAATAGCCGCCCGCATATTCGGTGATGCGCCCGTTCTCCAGCTCCAGTATGCGGTCCACGGTGCAATCGAGCAAGTAGCGGTCGTGCGAGACGATCAGCAGCGCGCAGTCCGCCTGATGCAGCCGGTCGATCAGCTGGCTCACGCCCGCAAGGTCCAGGTGATTGGTGGGTTCGTCCATGAGAAGCAGCGCAGGATGGCCGTCCAGCGCGCGGTTGAGCGCTGCGCGCGTGCGTTCCCCGCCGGATAAGCGGCCGTCCGGGCACGACGCCTCCTGTTCCAAATACCCCATCGCGGCGCGCGGGTCCAGGCGCACCGAACCGCTGTCGGGCGTCGGGCCGCCCTGCCCCGCCAGCAGGCGCAGCAAGGTGGTCTTGCCCGCGCCGTTGGCGCCCACCAGCCCCACGCGCTCGCCCGGCTCCACGGCAAAGGAGAGATCGTCAAAAAGCACGCGGTCGCCCAGGGAAAGAGAAAGGTGATTTACGGAAATGATCGGCATGTTGAGCCCTCCCTTAGCGCAAAAAAAATCCCCGCACAAGGCGGGGACGAAAGTTTTGCTGCCCAAGGGACGCCCGCAACACGCGGACGCAAAGATACACGGCCGGCAAAATCCTCCGTACTCTCCCTCTTGTGCGCACAAAACCACTGCAAAACCGCAGCGCATTTGTGAAGAAACAAGACGCAGAGCGCACGTTAGATCTTGATCATACCGTATGGTGTACCTCCTTGCGAAATCTCAGCTTGAGCATAGCGAACCGGCTGGGATTTGTCAAGAATTTTTTTCCCAGTGGCGCAAAAGGGGATAGGCGTTGACCGCGCGCAGAACCTGGCCCTCGTAAACGCCATAGTGCAAATGCGGGATCATCACCCCCGACGTGCCCACCGGCCCGTAGCCCGTGTCGCCCACAAAGCCCAGAAGCTGCCCCTTTTTGACCGGCGCGCCCACCTCGATGCCGTCGTAATAGGACGAAAGGTGCGCATAGTAGTAATACACGCCGTCGCTGTCGCCGCGCACGCCGATGCGCCAGCCGCCCAGCGTGTTCCAGCCCACCTTTTCAATCACGCCGTCGCCGGTGGCCCAAACGGGCACGCCCCAATCCGCGATGATGTCGGTGCCCTCGTGGGTGCGCTCGCCGCCAAAGATGCGGTCCTGGCCCCAGTCGTTCCAGTAGGACGTGGTCACGGAGCGCAGGAAGGGATATTGCTTGTCTTCCACCACGGCTTGCAGGTAGCTCAGGCGCGGCAGGGCGGCCTCCACCTTGGCCCGAAGGTTGGGCCCCAGCTTGGAGAGCATCTCCTCCTGCGTTTGACAGCCGGAGAGCATCGCCGCGTTGGCCAGAAGCGTGTCCTTCTTGGGGTTGGTCAGATCGCGTCCCTGCGCAAGGTCGATGGCGATGAGCACCGGATAGGTGGCCTCGCCGTCGGCGGCTTCCAAATAATCGGTCAAGCCGTTATCGCCGAACTCGTAAAGCATCACCTGAGCGGGCGCAGCGCCCATCAACAACACGGCGCACAGCAGAAGCGCCAGAGGAAAAAGCAACTTTTTAAACATAAAAAACCTCCTGTCTACGTTCATAAGGACGAGACAAGAGGGGGCCGCGGTTGCAGGAAATATCCGTCATTTCACGTCGATGTCGTGCGCGCGGAGCGTGCAGACCGCCTGATTTAGGGCGCATTCCTGGACGAGCAGATAGTCGGTATCGTAGGTGGAAACGCAAAAGACGCTGATCCCCTCGGACGCCAAAATGTCCGTCAGGCGCGATAGAACGCCGATGAGCGAAAAGTCCAGCGTGCCCGCAACCCGCAGGGCGCGAAAGCCGTCCTGCCGGGCGGAGACGCGGCCGGGCACGCGCGCGGTTTCGCACACCAGGGAGAACTCTTCCGGCGTGCGGCAGGCAAAGGTCAGCGGCCCGGACCAATCGACATCGGCAAGGCCGCCGGTCAGGCGGCAAACGGAATACGCGCCGCTTAAAAGCTCAAGCTGCATAAAAGGGCCTCCTTGGGTACAAGAGAAGGGCGGCGCGCCAGTGCGCGCCGCCCAGATCCGGGTGGGTTAAATAAACGCGGCGGGGGCGTCCCCCAACACGTCGCCGGCCAAACAGGGCGGCCCGCTCGGCCACCACGAATCACGC
>CAOKIU010000049.1 GCA_948468595.1 uncultured Christensenella sp. | reverse complement strand
CTGGCGGGCGTCTTTACCCAGATTGTCTTCGGCCTGATTTACATCATGGTCTACCGAGCGTTTTACCGCTATAACCCGGGAAGCCTACAGGATATGACGCTGGTGCAAACCATCAACTACGCTTGGATCAGCCAGGCGACCTACCGAATGATGAGCTGGTCGGGCGTCAAAGAGATCGAGGGGATGATGCGCGATGGGCGCATCGCCTTTGAACTGGCCCGGCCCATGGATATTTACGGCATGTGGTTTGCGCGCTCCGTCGCCCTGCGCACCGCGCCGCTATTGATCAACCTGCCCTGCGTCGTGTTTGTCTCCATGCTTCTGCTTCCGCCGGAGATTCGCCTGACGCTGGACGTGCGCTTCCTTCCGCTGGGCCTTCTGTCGCTCTTGATGGGCATGCTGGTCTCCGCGGCGATGACCACGATCCTGACCTCAACCTATTTTTGGACCATCTCCGGCGAGGGGATCAACCGCATCCTGCCCATGGTGGGCGCGCTGTGCGCGGGCAATGTCCTGCCGCTGGCCTTCTTTCCGGAGGGCGTGCGCTTTGTGCTGCGGATGCTGCCCTTTGCCAGCATTGTGGACGCGCCGCTGCGCGTTCTGGTGGGCGCGGTGGACGCAAGGCAGGCGCTTACGGTGATCGGATTGCAGGCGCTCTGGCTGCTGCTGCTGACGGTTATGGGCAAGAGCGTCATGGCAGCGGGCGTGCGCAAATGCATGGTGCAGGGAGGTTGAGGCAATGAATTCAGGCAGGCTTTATTGGCGCATGGCCCTGGCCGACGTGCGTTCGCAGATGCAGCACACGGCCTCCTTTGTCATGTGGGTTGTGGGAAATTTTCTGGCCACCATTGCGGACTTCCTTGCGATTTGGGCGCTGTTTTCCTCCTTTGGCGCGCTGGAGAATTGGACGTTGGCGGAAATTGCCGTGCTCTATGGCATCATCAACGTCTCCTACGCGCTGGCGCAATGCATCGGCCGAGGTTTTGAGCGGTTCAACAGCCTCATCAAGCAGGGGGATTTTGACCGCTTGTTGCTGCGGCCGCGCGGAACGGCAATGCAGGTGCTCTCCTCAAGGCTGGATCTCTCCCGCCTGGGGCGCGGCATTCAGGGAGCGGGCGTGCTGGTTATAGGCATCCTCGGTCAGCCGCAGGGCATGGGCGGCGATGCGCTTGCGCTCATTGCTCTGTGCATTGCGGGAGGCGTGATGCTCTTTGTGGGGATGCTGATGATGCAGGCGGCCGCCTGCTTTTGGACGGTGGAATCGCTGGAGGCGTTCAACGTCTTTACCTTCGGCGGCGTGGTCATGTCCTCCTATCCATTGGAGATCTACGATAAATGGCTGCGGAACTTCTTTCTCTATGTCATTCCGATCGGCTTTCTCAACTACCTGCCCTGCGCCGTGCTCTTTGGCAAGGAACTGCCCTTTCCGGTGTTCACGGCGTATTTGGCGCCCGCGGCGGGGGCGGCGTTTATGATGCTGGGCCGAGCGATTTGGAGCCTGGGAGTGAGGCATTACCGCTCTACCGGCGCTTGACGCGCGTGGGCAAATGGGATAAACTGTTGGTGGATTCCCCGTAAAGGAGGGTTTTGACATATGGCGGAAGGCGTCAAACAGTGCGCGCAGAACAGGAAAGCGTGGCACGATTATTTCATAGAGGATAAATTGGAGGCGGGTATTGAGCTGTTCGGCACGGAGGTCAAATCCATTCGGGCCGGCAGGTGCAACCTGAAGGATAGCTACGTGGAGATTCGCAACGGCGAGGCGTTCATCCAGGGCATGCACATCAGCCCCTACGAGCAGGGCAATATCTTCAACAAGGACCCGATGCGGCCCAAAAAGCTGCTGTTGCACAAGTCGGAGATCCTCAAGTTCAACGCCAAGGTCATGCAGAAAGGCTATTCCATCGTGCCGCTGCAAGTCTACCTAAAGAACGGGCGAGTGAAGGCGGAAATCGCCCTGGCGCGAGGCAAGAAGCTCTACGATAAGCGCGACGACATGGCGCGCAAGGACGCCCAGCGGGACATTGAGCGCTCGGTCAAGGAGGCGCGCTAGTCTACAAACAGCGTCCAAACGATAGAAACAAGCGCAAAGTCACACAAGGAGGTCTGCCAGATGTTCACATTTGACCGCGAAGCCTACAAAAAGCGCGTGGAATGGTTCCAGCACGACCGCTTCGGCATGTTCATCCATTGGGGCATCTACGCCGTCCCAGCCAGGGGCGAATGGGTGCGAAGCCAAGAGCGCATCTCGGTGGAGGACTACCAGCCCTATTTCGACGAGTTCAACCCCACGGACTACAATCCCAGGCAGTGGGCGCGGCTGGCCAAGGAGGCGGGCATGAAGTACGCCGTGCTCACCGCTAAGCATCACGACGGCTTCTGCCTGTTTGACAGCAAGCTGACCGACTACAAGGCCACCAACACGCCCGCCGGCCGCGACCTGGTGCGCGAGTTTTTGGAGGCGTTTCGTGCCGAGGGACTGAAGGTGGGGCTGTATTACTCGGTCATCGACTGGCACCACCCCGATTTCCCGCACTATGGCGACCGCCAGCATCCCGAGCGCGACAATCCCGCCTTCAAGGGCGTGCAGCACGATTTTGACCGGTATCTGGAATACATGCACGGCCAGGTGCGCGAGCTGTGCACCAACTATGGCAAGCTGGACATCATGTGGTTCGACTTCTCCTATGACGACATGACGGGGGAGAAGTGGCGCGCGACAGAGCTCGTGCGCATGATCCGCGGCTTGCAGCCGGATGTGATCATGGACAACCGCCTGGAGGTGAGCGGCTCGGGCTTTGGCTCGCTGCTGACCCAAAACCCCACGGAATTCTGCGGCGATTTTGTCAGCCCGGAGCAGATCATCCCGCCCAAGGGCATCTTTGACGAGATGGGCGAGCCTGCCGTGTGGGAGGCCTGCATCACCATGAACAACAACTGGGGCTATCACTTGACCGATAAGGCGTTCAAGCCCGCGTCCTTGATTCTGCACAAGCTGGTGGAGTGCGTCAGCAAGGGCGGCAACATGCTGCTCAACGTCGGTCCTGACGCGCACGGCTGCATTCCGCGCGAATCCGTCGAGATTTTGCTGCAAATCGCAGCGTGGATGCACAAAAACGGCGCTTCCATCCACGGCTGCGGCTATGCGGGCATTCCCAAGCCGGAGAACGGCCGCGTGACCCGGAAGGGCAACAAACTCTATTACCACATCTACGAGGCGGCCATTGGGGACATTCCGCTGGAGGGTGTGCGCCGCGACGAGGTGGAGAAGGTTCGCCTGCTCTCTACCGGCGCGGAGGTTCCCATCTCCAATAGCTGGATGACGCAGAACTACCCCGAAACGGTGTTCGTCACCCTGGGTCCCAGCCCCATTCTGCCCGACCCCGTGGACACGGTGCTTGAAGTCACGCTCAAATAGGCAGTAGAAAACCGCCCCTCGCCGCCAAGCGGCGAGGGGCGGTTTATTTTACGCGGGGTGGACGCTCTAAAGCCTGCGAATGGGGAAATAGAGGTACGCCCGCCCTTCGGCCGGGGAGGTGTATTCCTGCACAGCGCCGGCCAGGGGGATGCCCTTGCGGTCAAGATGCTCGATCATGCGGCCAAACGCGCCCTCCTGCTCTTCCGTGACGAGGTAGACGAAGCCCGGCACGGTCCACAGCGTCCAGCCGGCGGGGGCTTGCGCGCCGTCCACGGCCTCCGCGCCCGCCAAGTACAGACCTTGGGAAAAGTCGTTCTCCCAGGGGGCGAAGGCGCGGGAGAAGTCCGACATGGCGCCCCACAACCCCATGGGGCGGCCCTGCGCATCCCGCTTGACCAGCGGGGCGATGTCCGCAAACTGCGCGTTGGCTTCCGCCCACAGCCGCTTGATAAAGCCCGGTCCCTCCCAAGTGGACCCCTCCTTGCCCAGAATGCAGAAGGAGGGCTTGATACATGTTTTTGTGATCATAGGTACTCCTTGGCCGTCACTTGGCCGGACGCGCCCGCAGGCAGAGGAGCTTTTGCACATCGGCAAGGATGTGCTCGTCGGTGACGTCGATCATCAGCCATCGCGTCCCGTTGAGAGAGCCGGCTTCCTGATAAACCGAGCGGACATAGGGCGTCAGGGTGTTGACAAGAAGGCTCATCTCCGCGGCCTCCCGGTTCCCGATGCACACAAGGCAGACGAAATGCCCCTTTTGCGGGTAGAGCGTACACAGCGCGCGACCGCTCTTTTTGTACTTGACATTCCAGCCGGGCGCGCCAGAGCAGATGCTGTGCTGCACGCTGGGGCGGCTGGCAAAATTCTCCTCGATAAAACCGCGCAGCGCCAGCCAAAGAGGGGAGGCGATATAGCCATCGATCTCCTCCAGGGTGGGCGCGCAGTCGCGGGAATACGCTTCGTTCCAGCTCATGGACAACTCCTTTGGCAAGGTCTTGGGGGTTACTTCTTCCAGCGCTTAAGGGTGGGGAAGCCCTCCTGCATCTGCGCGCGGGCAGCCTCTGCGGTCATGCCCGGCACCTCTTTGACCAGGATCGGCACGCACGATTCGATCATCTGCTCCATCGTGCAGTCATGCGTAAAGGCGCCGTCCTTGTAGCAGTAGCAGCAGTAGTCTTGGTTGGCGCTCCCGTCCTTTTCCGTGCCGAACAGCTCCGGGGCGGTCATGGGCATCATGCAGCTTTGGCAGAACTTCATTTCCTTTTCCATCTTGGAAACCTCCTTGCGTTTTTTACGGGTTCAGTATAGCATAGTGAATATGACAACTGTGCGTCACATTTTAGGTCAGATCGCTATTATTTTCGGAATAACGCTCTGTCATCCGTTGGATGCGTTTGCGCAGCTCTTCCCGCAGGCCGGGCGGCCCCAGCACGGTTAAGTACGGCCCAAAGGAGAGCACATACCCCAGCAGCCACTCGTCGATGGGAAAGCGCGTGCGCACGGTAAAGAGGCCGTCCGCCCCCTGAACGTATTCGGAGGGATCGAATTCATCGTACACGCGGTAAGCCATGCAGGCATCCACTTTCAGCACGATCTCCGGCGGGGAAAGAGAGGCGATGGCGTCAAGGGCGGGCGGTTCCTCGGGCAACTCCCGCTCAAAGGTCTCCTGCGTGAGGGCGAGATCGCGGATGCGCGTCAGTTTAAAGGTGCGCATGTCCTCCGACTTGCGGCAGTAGGCCCAAAGATACCATGACTTGCTCTTGAAGCGGAGCTGCAACGGCTCAACCGCGCGCACCCCCGTGGTACCGTAGCTGCTGAAATAGGAGAACGTGACCACGCGGCGCTGGGTGATGGCGGCGCGCAGTTGAAGGAAGAATTCCTTATGCATGTCGCTCCAATCGGAAAAGTCCACATCGATCCACGGCGCGGACTTCTGGCCGAAGAGCGCGGTGAGCTTCCCCAACGCATCCCCGTCCAAGGGATAGCGCGCGGCGGCCAGCCCTTGCAGCGCGGCCAGGATGTCGGTCTGCTCCTGGCGCGTGAAGAGGGAGCGGTCCAACACATAATCCTTTTTCAGATGGATGCCGCCGCCCCGGCCGCGGTCGGTGTAGAGCGGCACACCCGCCATGCACAGCGCGTCAATGTCGCGGTAAATGGTGCGGGTGGAGACCTCAAAGTGGGCGGCCAGCTCCTTGGCCGTCAGGTCTCCGCGCGATACGAGCAGGTACAGAATCTCAAATAGCCGGTTCTGCATGGGAAAAACCTCACTGCGCCCGCGCGAAAACGCGCTGCGCTTTCCTCCTAGATTATGCGTTGTGCGGCGTGAACGGTTGTGGTACACTGTCAAGGTAGTATCATGAAAGAGGTGGCGAATTATGCCTTCGATCCTGGTGATTGGGTCCATCAACATGGACATGGTTGCGCGCATTGACCACATCCCTTTGCAGGGCGAATCCGTAATCGGCGACGGATACTCCTTCTGTCCCGGCGGCAAGGGCGCCAATTCCGCGGTGGCCGCCGCGCGCCTGGGCGGAGAGGTCTTCTTTGCCGGCTGCGTGGGGGAGGACGATTACGGCCGCGCTCTGGACAAGATCCTGGCTGACGAAGGGGTGAACCGCACGCATCTGCGCGTGACGCGCGAGGCGCCGACGGGCCTGGCGCCCATCTTGGTGCAGCGCAATGGGCAGAACGGCATCATCGTCTTTCCGGGCGCCAACCGCTGCATCAAAAAAGAGGATATTCCCGCCATGTTTGCGGAAAAAGTGGACGCGGTGATGATGCAGTTGGAGATTGACGAGGAGGTCGTGCTGCTGGCCTCGGCGGAAGCCGCGCGCCGCGGCATCCCCGTCGTGCTGGACGCGGGGCCCGCGCAGCCCTTTCCGGTGGAGCGCGTGCGCTCGCTGTTCATCCTCTCCCCCAACGAGACGGAGACGACCGCGCTGACCGGCTTGCCGGTGGATACGGAGGAGGAGGTGCGCGCCGCGGCCAAAGTGCTGAAGGAGCGCAGTGGAGCGGCGTATGTCGTCATCAAGATGGGCGCGCGGGGGGCGTATATTCTGGGCGGCGGCCTGGATGAGATGTCGCCCTCCTTCCGCATCGACGCGGTGGACCCCACGGCCGCGGGCGATACCTTCACCGGCGCGATGACGCTGGAATACCTGCGCTGCGGCGACATGCGCAGGGCGGTGCGCTACGCCTGCGCGGCGGGCGCGCTGGCGGCGACGCGGCTGGGCGCGCAGCCCTCCCTGCCCACGCGGGATGAGGTGGATGCGTTCCTGCAAGAGCGAGCCGGTTTGGCGGAGTAGGGGCCTTGCGGCCGCGCGGTTATGCCTCCAGGAAGGTGAAGATTTGCTTAAGGTAGGGGAGCAAGCACTCGTTTGGCGAGCGATAGATCTCGTGCTTGACGTTTGGAATGTCCACAAGGCGTGCGCAGGGGACCGCGCTTTCGAAGTCGTCCAGCGCCTTGGGGAGCACAAAGCTGTCGTGCTGGGCGCGCAGCAGCAGGGTTGGCGTGCAGATGCGCGCGAGCGCCTGCGGCTTAAACAGGCGGTCATGATTGCGCAATCCCTCCCAGATCCAGCGGTAGCTCGCCGCATTGGTGCGCAGATGTGGATGCGCCATGCGCAGCTTGGCGTAGTAATCAAAGCGGGCGCGGCTCAGGCAGGCGCTCTGGGAGAATTGCTCTCCCGGCGAATAGACGGGATGGCCGAAAAAACGGCGCTTGCCCAGCCCCGCGGCGAGGAACAGCCCCGAAACCGCTTTGGCGGCCCAGGACGGGACGCCGTATGTGTCCATGGCCAGCATGGGCGCGCTGAGCACGCACTTTTCATAGGTTGCCGGGTGCAACTCCAACGTGCGCGCGGCAATGGCGCCGCCCATTGAGTGGCCAAAGAGCACCAGACGGCAGCCCTTGGGCAGGAGAGGGCGCGCGGCGCAAACCGCGCTGTCCAGATCGCGCACATAGTCGTCAAAGCGGCGAATGTAGACGGTATCGGGGTCTTCCACCTCCCGCAGGGAGAGGCCGTGTCCGCGATGGTCCAGGAGCAGTACGCTGTAGCCCTGCCGCAAGAAGTAATAGGCCATCTCATGGAACTTTTCGCAGCTCTCCGTAAAGCCGTGGGAGATGACCACGCACTGCGCGCTATCCGGGAGCGGAAAGAGCTGGCAGCGCAGAAACACGCGCTCATCCACGGGATGGATATACTCGTGCAAAACGGCGTGCAGCGCGGGAAGCACCACCGTGCGCATCTGCGCGTCGTACTGAGCTTCGTCAAGCAGACGAATGGATTCCATGGAAACCGCTCCTTTCCGCCGCCAAAGGCGGCGCTTGCCGGTGAGGACAGAAAAACAATACCCCAAAAACCGAGCGCACGATCGCATTGGAGCGATGGCGCTCGGTTTTTTGCGCCGCCTACGCATGACGGGGAGAGAGCCGAGGCAGGCTGAAAAGGGGTTTTTTACAGCGACGTGACGCGGCGCAGGGCATCCGGGCGGGCAAAGACCTTGTCCTGGAAGGCGACGCCCAGGCCGGGCGTATCGTCCAGGTAGAGGCAGCCGTTTGCAATGCCGATGTCGGTGGTGATCAGGTCGGGGAAGGTGCGGTAGATGGCGCGCACCGTCTCCTGCTCGATGGCGTTGATGGTGGAGATGTTAAAGTGCGCGCACGCCTTGGTGAGCACCGGACCGCCGCAGTTGTGCGTGGTGATGGGCAGGCGGTAGGCGTCCGCCAGGGAGGCGATCTTTTTGCCCTCGGTAAGGCCGCCGGTCCAGCTCAGGTCCACCATGACGATGTCCGCGCCGCGGCCGGAGAACAAGGGCAGGTACTGCTGGCGAGTAAAGAGGCGCTCGCTGGCCAGGATGGGCACAGAGACCTTGCTGCGCAGGGCGCAGAGGTTTTCCGGATCATCCACGAGGATGGGATCTTCCAGCCACTTGATGTTGAACTCCTCCAGCGCCTCGGCGATGCGAATGGCGGTGGGCAGGTTCCAGCAGGAGTGACACTCCACGGCGATTTCCATTTCGTCGCCCACCGCGTCGCGGATGCTGCGGAAGGGCGCAAGGCCGCGCTTTAGATCCGTCAAGCGCAGGTGCTGTCCCTGCATGGGCGCGGAAAGGCCGTCCAGCGGCCAGATCTTCATGGCGTGAATGCCGTTGGCGAGCAGGTCTTGCGCCAGGCTCCCTGCGTCCTGCATGAACCACTCGTCGTCGGCGCGGCCGGTCTTATACCCGCCGTGCGAGCCGCAGGTGTTGTAAATGGGCACGCAGTCCCGCACTTTGCCGCCCAGCAAGCGGTAAACGGGCTGCCCTGTCGCCTTGCCCAGGATGTCCCACAGCGCCATATCCAGCGCGGAGAGGGCGCGCAGCTCGGCTCCCGCGCAGCCCTGGTAATTGGCAGTGCGATAGAGCGCATTCCAAATGTGCTCGATGCGCGTTGGATCGCTCCCCAGCACCGTGGGCGCGCAGAAGGTGTGAATGGCGGCCTCGATGGAGCCGGCTTGGTTGGTGGATTCTCCCAGGCCGACCAGGCCCTCGTCCGTATGGACGAAGAGAAAGACGGACAGCGGAAATTCAGGCAGGCGCAAGGTCTCCAACTTTGTAATTTTCATAGGCGGAACAAACCTCCTAAGTGCTTGATGCTGCCTTTACTATACCACATTTTTCGCGCGGAATCTTGTAAAATCTTCACATGGTTTGCGGGAATGAACAAGGCGGCAAAGGCGCAAAATACAACTGTTGATTGGATGGGGGAGTTTTTGCGATGAAAAAGTTGTTGATGGTCTCTTTGACGCTGGCCGTGTGCGCCGCGCTCTTTTTAACGATGGAAAAGGAGCCGGAGTATATCTTGACCGAGATCGCGGTGCGCGACATCACCGAAAAAATCGAGGCGGTGGGAACGGTGAACTATGCGCAGGTCTATGCGGTGACGCCGCGCGTCGCCGGCACGGTCGCGCGCATTTTTGTCTCCGAGGGGGATCGGGTCAAGGAAGGGCAGGCCCTGGCGGAGCTGGAACTTCTGCCTGAAAATGCAGGACAGCTGCTATCGACGTTGCAAAACACAGAGCTGACGCAGGCTCAACTGCAAGAGGAAACCCTAAAACTATGCACCGTGAAGGCAGCGGCGGACGGAACGCTGTTTTCGTTACCTATATATAAAGGCATGCAGGTCGCGCCGGCCGCTCCGATGGGCAGCATCGTTTCCAGACAGATGGCGGTCACTGCGCTGATTCCGGAGAGCGCGAAGGAGGACGTCAAGGTGGGGCAGAAGGCGCGCGTTACGCGCGGAAGCAAAAGCTACGCCGCAAGTATCGTCAAAATCGAACCCTCGCAGGAGGTTTCCGCGCAATATGTCGTAACCCTGCAATCCGGCGCGCTTACCGTGCTATCCGCGGGGATGAAGGTGGATGTGGAGATCGTGTTGACCGAATGCAGCGCGCCCGCCGTGCCCTTGCAGGCCATTGGGCCAGACGGTACGATCACTTGCAAATTGGAGGATGGAACGGCGGCCGTTGCGGTCAAGACGGGGCTTTGCGACGAGACCTACGCCCAGTTGGTGGAGGGGCCGCCGGTGGGAACGCAGGTTGTGTTGGGGGAGGCGTGAAGGGTGCTTTTTATCGACGTGATGCGCGTGGCGTATAAGTCCCTGCGCGCCAATCTTTCGCGCTCTGCGCTGACGATACTGGGCCTGTCCATCGGCGTGGGCGCCAGCATCGCCATCGGGTCCCTGGGCATGGCGGCGGTGGGAGAGGTGCGCAAGGAGATGGGGAGATTCGGCGTGGACCGCATCTGGATTGCGGAATCCGCCGGCAACCAAACGAGGTTGAGCGCGGAGGATGTAAGCGCGCTGGGCGGCGTGGGCTCCAATGTGGCCCCCATGTGCTATGACGCGCTGCGCGCGGTCAACGGCGCGCGCTCCACCCTGTGCCAGGTGGTGGCCACCACCGCCGATTACGCGGGCGTGGAGAACTTTGTGCTGGATAGCGGGCGCTTTTTAATGGAACAAGATGAGGAAAACCTCTTGCGAACCGTCGTCATTGAGGATATTCTAAAGGAGGATCTCTTTGGCGGCCAGGATTGCCTGGGAGAGAAGATCACCCTGGGCGATACGCGCTATACCGTTGTGGGCGTGATTCAAACGCAGTATTCCGAATACTTCACAAACGATGGGCGGCCCAAGGCCTATGTGCCCGTCACCACGTACCAACAGGTCACGGGAAAGACGGCCCTGGACGAGATCATTGTAAGGGCTGAGGGCAAGAGCGTGAGCCTGGCGGCGTCTCAGGCCAAGGCGGCGCTTAAAACCATGCATGCGCAGGGGGATAGCTTTGTCGTCTCCTCCATGGCCGAACAGATTGCCTCGGCCGACCGCATCATCTTAATTATTTCCATGGTTTTAATCGTCATTGGCGTCATTTGCATGGTGACCGGCGGCGTGGGGGTGATGAACGTGCTGCTGACCTCGGTTCGAGAGCGGCGGCGCGAGATCGGCATCCGCAAGGCGCTGGGCGCCAAGGATGGAGAGATCTTCGCCCAATTCGTCTGCGAGGCGGCGCTCTACGGCACCGCCGGGGCGGCCTTTGGCTGCGCGCTGGGATTGATCCTGACCAAGGCGGGGGAGGCGATCATCCGCATCGAGGCCGCGCCTGTGCCCTGGGTGATTTTCTGCGCCGTGGCCTTTGCCTGCCTGGTGGGCGCGGTGTGCGGCATCTATCCCGCCATGCGCGCGGCGGCGGTCTCGCCCGTGATCGCGATGCGCCAAACGTAACAATTCGGAAATAAATAAGTAAGGTTTGTACCGAATTGCGGGACAATAAGAAAAGACAGGATACAGTGCAAAAAAAATGTCGATGTATTTTGTGCAAAAAAACAGTGGATTAATTCAATTATAACATATATACTTATTTTAGTAACTGGAATGCCACGTTGACAGGCATTTACGAAAGTAGGAGGTAGTTCACCATGGCAAGCCTTTCCTTGCAGCACATCTATAAGATTTACGCCGGAGGCGTCACCGCAGTATCCGATTTTACGCTGGACATTGAGGACAAAGAGTTCATCGTTCTTGTCGGGCCTTCTGGCTGCGGTAAGTCCACTACCCTCCGCATGGTTGCGGGCCTGGAAGAGATCTCGGATGGCGAGTTGTACATCGGCGACAAGCTGGTCAATGATGTGGCGCCCAAGGATCGCGATATCGCAATGGTGTTCCAGAACTACGCTCTGTATCCGCACATGACCATTTATGACAACATGGCGTTCGGCCTGAAGCTGCGCAAGACCCCCAAGGCGGAGATCGATCGCCGCGTCAAGGAAGCCGCCAAGATCCTGGATATCGAACATTTGCTCACCCGCAAGCCCAAGGCTCTGTCCGGTGGTCAGCGCCAGCGCGTCGCTCTGGGCCGCGCCATCGTCCGTGAGCCGAAGGTCTTCCTGATGGACGAACCTCTGTCCAACTTGGACGCCAAGCTCCGCGTGCAGATGCGTACCGAGATTACCAAGCTGCATCATCGCCTGCAGACGACCTTCATCTACGTTACCCACGACCAGACCGAGGCTCTGACCATGGGCACCCGCATCGTGGTTATGAAGGACGGCTTTGTTCAGCAGGTGGACACTCCCCAGAACGTCTTCGATTATCCCAGCAACCTGTTCGTGGCTGGATTCATCGGTTCTCCGCAGATGAACTTCTTCGATGTGCAGCTTGAGCGCCGCGGCAGCGATGTTGTGGCTGTCTTCGGCGAGAACTGCATCAAGGTGCCCGAGGGCAAGATCAAGAAGCTGACCGATCCCTCCTACATCGGCAAGACCGTCAAGATGGGCGTTCGTCCCGAGAACCTGCACGACGAAGAGCTCTTCTTGCAGAATTCTCCCGACTCCATTATCGACGCGGATGTGGAAGTGGTCGAGCTGATGGGCTCTGAGACCTACCTCTACCTGAAGACCGTCGATACTGGCAACAGCTTTATCGCCCGCGTTGACGCTCGTTCCACCTCCAGGGCCGGCGACCGCATCAAGATCGCCTTGGATGCCAACCGCCTGCACTTCTTCGATGTGGATACGGAAGCTTCCATCCTGAACCGCTAACCAAAACGCAGAAAGTCGCCGTGGCAGTTCAACTGTCATGGCGACTTTTTCACGTACGGCACAACAACGCGCACGGACAGCCACGGCGCGCATCCCAAGATAAAATCGCAAAGAAGGTGAATACGATGAGAATTGACAAGCGCTTCTTCGCCCAGATTGATCGCGCTTTTTCCAGTGTTGACTTGCCGGTGTCGGTGTATACCGCTGCGGGGGAGCAGGTTTACCCCATCCCGGTCAAGGAGATTCGGGAAGAGGAGATTCCCCTGCTAGCCTGGGAGAACGACCTGGCGCATCTGGGTTCCATGACGTATATGCATTTGCCCAACATCAAGGGAATGGTCGTGGGCATCCCCAACTACATCCCAAACAATGTGGAGATCCTGCAAATGGCCGCGGTGTTGCTGACCACTTTGGCCAGGGCCATTGACCGCGACATGGATCGGGACGAGGTTTTGCGCAAGGTGCTGCTGGACGGCTTGGACGGCACGGAGCTGGAGACCTTGGCCATGGAGCACGGCCTGGAGCTGGTGCGCGGCCGTTGCGCGGTGCTGTTTCAGAGCGCGGGAGATGCAAAGGCGGTTACCTCCACGCTGCGGGAGGTTTTTTCCGGCTCTGCAAACGACCTGGTGGTGCAGGTTGGCCGCAACAGCACGGTGCTCCTACGCTCAATGGAAAACACCCATTATGACGAGCTAATTGAGCTGGTACTGGCGGTGATGGAGACCGTAAACGAGGAAACGGGCGTGGCGCTGATGGCGGGCATTGGCGAGATGCAAACGGAGCTGGGCCACATGAGCCGTTCCCTGGCCGAGGCGCGCCACGCCATGGAGATCGGGCGCTTGTTTCGGCCGGGCGGGAAGGTGTACAGTTACCGCTCTTTGCTCATCGAGCGATTCATGTGCGAGATTCCGCAGGACATCGCCAAGCGGTATTACGAGGTGCTCTTCAACAAGAAGAACGCGCGCGTCTTTAACGAGGAGATGGTGCAGACCATCGATAAGTTCTTCGACTGCCACTTAAACGTCTCCGAGGCGGCGCGCCAGCTCTATATCCACCGCAATACGTTGGTCTATCGCCTGGATAAGGTTCAAAAGGCCACAGGGCTGGACCTGCGCACCTTTGACGATGCCATTACCTTTAAGATGCTGCGTATGCTGGGCAGGGTCAACGAAGCGCAGAGGGGCGGTTAAGGCCTGATAGCGCCGCATGTAAACCTTGCGGAGTTAAAGATAGACAAAAGGCTTTTTAAGGGTTACAATAAGAGGAGCCGGCCAGGCGGATATTGCGGGCGGCTCCTCTTGCCATTTGCCTTCTTGCGGCGCGGATGCCGGGGCCGAGAATCTCATCTTGGAGGATTAAAGTATGAAAAAGGCACTCCCCATAATCGTATACACCCTGGTGCTCGTGCTTGTCACCGGGTTGACCGCCTCGGGCGCGACGCTGCTTGTCGTGTCGGCGGCGCGGCTGGACCGCGGCGATACGGTGACCATATCGCAGGATGAATATGCGACGCTGCAAAAATACGCCAAGCTGAACAACATCATGAGCATCATCAACGCCAGCTACGTAGACGACGTGGAGGAGGGAGAGCTCATCGACAACGCGGCTTACGGCATGGTGGCGCTGCTGGGCGACCCCTATTCCTTCTACATGCCCCCCGAGAGCATGGAAGCCATGCGGGAGGATGATACCGGCAAATACGTGGGCGTGGGCGCGACCTTCACCACGGACCCGGACGACGGCATGATGGTGCTCACGCGCATCTACCCGGGAAGTCCGGCCAGCGAATCGGGCTTGCAGGTGGGCGACCGGCTCTGCGCCGTGGACGGCACTGACATCGCCACCCTGGATACCGCCGCCGTGACGGCCATGGTGCGCGGCGATGAGGGCGCGCCCATCACCATGACGGTGCTTCGCGGTGAGGAAAAACTGGATTTTTCCATGATTCGCCGGTCGGTGGATGTGGTGGACGTGGATTACCGCATGCTGGAGGATGGCATCCTGCACATCACGCTGTCCGCATTCTCCACCAATGCCGACAAGGCGTTTGAAAATGCCATCAAGCACGGTCGGGAACAGGATGCAAAGGGCATTTTGATCGACCTGCGCGGCAATGGAGGCGGCGCGGACAATATTTTGCAGCCCATTGCGGATCTTCTCCTGCCCGAGGGCTTGATCTTCTATACGGAGGATCACAACGGCAACCGCCAGGAATACAAGTCCAACGCCTACAAGGTGGGGTTGCCCATCGTTGTGCTGTGCGATGAGAACACCGCCAGCGCCTCTGAGGTGCTGATTGCCTCCTTGCAGGATTACAAGGCGGCCACCATCGTGGGCGCGACCACCTTTGGCAAGGCGGTGGGGCAGAGCACCTACACGGTAGCCAGCGATGGTTCGGGCCTGCACTTGACCACAGTGCGCGCCTATTCGCCGCTGGGCAGGACCTGGAATGGCGAGGGCTTGACGCCGGATGTGCTTGTGGAGCAGCCGGAGGAACTCAAGGTCAATCCCCTGCTGCGCACAGACGAGAACGACGTGCAGTATTTGGAGGGCCACACGGAGCTGCGCAAACTCATCCAAGAGGAATAGACGAAGCGACAGCGCGCGCGGGAAATCCACCCGCGCGCGCTGTTTTGGACCTACAGCGGGATTAAAAAGTTTTTGGAAGAAACTGCCGCTAAAATACAAAAAAAGTGTTGACAAAATTCTCCCGGATGTATATAATAGTCAATGTCGCCGAGAGTTGCGGGACTTGAGGTTCGAAAGCGGGACGGCGGTCGAGGGAGCATAGCTCAGCTGGGAGAGCACTTGCCTTACAAGCAAGGGGTCATAGGTTCGAGCCCTATTGTTCCCACCAATGAAATGGCGCGGTAGTTCAGTTGGTTAGAATGCCAGCCTGTCACGCTGGAGGTCGAGG
>CAOKIU010000048.1 GCA_948468595.1 uncultured Christensenella sp. | reverse complement strand
GCTCCCGGCGGACCTTGCTCTTGGTGACCTCCACGCCGCAGCGGTCGCAGATCTTGCCCTTATAGCGGATCTTCTTGTACTTGCCGCAGTGGCACTCCCAGTCCTTGGTGGGGCCAAAGATGCGCTCGCAGAACAAGCCGTCCCGCTCAGGCTTCAGGGTTCGATAGTTGATGGTCTCCGGCTTCTTGACCTCGCCATGGGACCACTCCAAAATCTGCTCCGGGGAGGCCATACCAATACGGATCGCATCAAATTCAGCGTAACTCATAATTCAGTCTCCTCCCTTTCTTATTCCTCGTCCTCGCCGTCGCCGGCGAAGTCGGCATCGGAGAACTCGTCGGAGAAGTCCTCCTCGTCCTCCTCATCGGCAACGATGTCTCCCTCGGCGTTCATCTCGCCGGTGGAGAAGCCACCCACAGAGGCGAACTCGTTCTCGTCCCGATACTGATAGAAATCATCATCCTCCCGGACACGGTCGGGGGGATAGGTGTCCTCATCGTCTTCCTTGAGCTCGATGATCTCCCCGCTCTTGCCCAGGACCTGCACGTCCAGACACAGGGCCTGCAGCTCCTTGACCAGCACCTTGAAAGCCTCAGGCACACCGGGGGCGGGTACGTTGTGGCCCTTGACGATGGCCTCATAGGTCTTGACACGGCCAGTGACGTCGTCGGACTTCACCGTCAGAATCTCCTGCAGGGTGTAGGCGGCGCCGTAGGCCTCCAGGGCCCACACCTCCATCTCGCCGAAACGCTGGCCGCCGAACTGGGCCTTGCCGCCCAGCGGCTGCTGGGTGACCAGCGAGTAGGGGCCGGTGGAACGGGCGTGGATCTTGTCGTCCACCAGGTGGTGGAGCTTGAGCATGTACATGTAGCCCACGGTGACGCGGTTTTCAAACGGCTCGCCCGTGCGGCCGTCGTAGAGCTGGGTCTTTCCGTCCCTGGGCAAGCCCGCCATCTCCAGGCAGTTCATGATGTCCTCTTCGTTGGCGCCGTCAAAGACCGGGGTGGCGATGCGCCAGCCCAGGGCCATGGCCGCGTAGCCCAAGTGGGTCTCGAGCACCTGGCCGATGTTCATGCGCGAGGGCACGCCCAAGGGGTTGAGCACGATTTGCAGCGGCGTGCCGTCGGGCAGGAAGGGCATATCCTCCTCCGGGAGGATGCGGGAGATGACGCCCTTGTTGCCGTGGCGGCCGGCCATCTTATCGCCGACGGAGATCTTTCTCTTCTGGGCGATATAGACCCTGACCAGCATGTTGACGCCGGCGTTGAGCTCGTCCTTGTTCTCCCGGGTAAAGACCTTTACGTCGACAATGGTGCCGTACTCGCCGTGCGGCACGCGCAGGGAGGTATCGCGCACCTCGCGCGCCTTCTCGCCGAAGATGGCGCGCAGCAGGCGCTCCTCGGCGGTCAGCTCCGTCTCGCCCTTGGGCGTGACCTTGCCAACCAGAATGTCCCCCGAGCGCACCTCCGCGCCGATGCGGATGATGCCGCGGTCGTCCAGGTCGCGCAGGGCGTCCTCGCCCACGTTGGGAATGTCGGCGGTGATCTCCTCCGGCCCGAGCTTGGTGTCTCTGGCCTCGGTCTCGTATTCCTCCATGTGGATGGAGGTCAGGATGTCGTCCTTGACCATCTTTTCCGAGATGAGGATGGCGTCCTCGTAGTTATAGCCCTCCCAGGTCATAAAGGCCATCAGCACGTTCTTGCCCAGCGCGATCTCGCCCTGGTCGGTGGACTGCCCGTCGGCGATGACCTGGCCCTTCTTTACCCGCTCCTTGGCCGCGACGATGGGGCGCTGGTTGATGCAGGTGGATTGGTTGGACCTTGTGAACTTGATCAGCTTGTGCGTATCGCGCACGCCGTCATCCCCCAGGATGACGATCTGATCGGCGGAGACCTTCTCCACCAGTCCGTCGCGCCTGGCCAGGATGCACACGCCCGAATCGCACGCGGCGCGGTACTCAATGCCGGTGGCCACCACCGGCGCGTCCGTGGTCAGCAGCGGCACGGCCTGGCGCTGCATGTTGGCGCCCATCAGGGCGCGGTTGGCGTCGTCGTTTTCCAGGAACGGAATCATGGCCGAGGCCACGGAAACCAGCTGCTGGGGGCTGACGTCCATATAGTCGATCTGGTTGCGGTCGATCTCTACCGTGTCCTCGCGGTTACGGGCGGTGACGCGCTCGCGCACAAACCAGTGGTTCTCATCCAGGGGCTCGTTGGCCTGGGTGATGATGTAATCCTCTTCCTCGTCGGCGGTCATGTAGCGCACCTCGTCGGTGACGCGCTTTTCCACCTGGTCCACCCTGCGGTACGGCGCCTCGATAAAGCCGTAGCGGTTGACGCGCGAATAGGTCGCCAGCGCGCCGATCAGGCCGATGTTGGGGCCTTCAGGCGTCTCGATGGGGCAAAGGCGCGAGTAGTGGGAGTGGTGAACGTCGCGCACGTCCATGCTGGCGCGCTCGCGGTTGAGGCCGCCCGGGCCCAGGGCCGAGGTACGGCGCTTGTTGGTCAGCTCCGCCAGGGGGTTGGGCTGATCCAGGAACTGCGAGAGCTGGGAGGAGCCGAAGAACTCCTTAATCGCCGCGGAAACCGGGCGAATGTTGATCAGCGACTGCGGGGTCACCGAATCAAGGTCGGTGATGGCCATGCGCTCCTTGACGGTGCGCTCCAGGCGGGAAAGGCCAATGCGGATCTGGTTTTGCAGCAGCTCGCCCACCGAGCGCAGGCGGCGGTTGCCCAGGTGATCAATGTCGTCGATATGGCCGATGCCGTAGTTGAGGCCGATCAAATAGCTCATGGAGGCCACGACGTCGTCGACGTAAATGTGCTTGGGCACCAGGTTGTCCAAATTTTGGCGAATGGCGGCCTTTAAGGATTCCTCGTCGGCGTTTTCCGCCATCAGCGCGCGCAGGGTGGGTACATGCACCTTCTCGGTGATGCCCACCTGCTCGGGATCAAAGGAGAGGAAGGCGGAGGCGTCGGCAAAGTTGTTGCCGATGACCTTGACCTCGCGGGGGCCCTTTTCGGTCTCCACGCGCAGGGCGACGCTGTTGACGCCCGCGTTCTGAATGGCCTCGGCCATTTCCCTTGTGATGGTGGCGCCGGCGGCGACCATCACCTCGCCGGTATCGGGGTTGACCACGTTCTGGGCCGCGACCCCGCCGGAGATGCGCGCCCACAGCGCGAGCTTCTTATTGAATTTGTAGCGGCCAACCTTGGCCAGGTCGTACCTCTTGGGGTCGAAGAACAGGCCGTTGACCAGGGAGTTGGCGGTCTCAACGGTCGGCGGCTCGCCGGGGCGCAGCTTTTTGTAGACCTCCAGCAGGCCCGCGTCCACGCTCTTGGCGGGGTCGCGCTCGATGGTGGCCAGCAGGTGCTCCTCGCTGCCCAGCAGCTCCAAAATCTCATTATCGGTGCCGTATCCCAGCGCGCGCAGCAGCACGGTCATGGGCAGCTTGCGCGTGCGGTCGATGCGCACCCACATCACGTCGTTGGAGTCGGTTTCATATTCCAGCCAGGCGCCGCGGCCGGGGATGACGGTGGTGGCAAAGAGATTCTTGCCGGTCTTATCGATGGATTTGGCGTAGTATACGCCCGGGGACCTGACCAGCTGGGAGACGATGACGCGCTCGGCGCCGTTGATGATGAACGTGCCCGAGGCCGTCATCAGCGGGAAGTCGCCCATGAAGACCTCCTGCTCCTTGATCTCGCCCGTCTCTTTGTTCATCAAGCGGACGTTCACGCGCAGGGCCGTCGAATAGGTGTAGTCCCTTTCCTTGCACCTTTCCTCGGTATACTTGGGGGTCTCATCCAACGAATAGTCGGTAAATTCCAGCACCAAGTTTTCCGAAAAGTCGGTTATGGGAGAAATGTCTCTGAGCACCTCGCGGAGATCTTCTTTCAGAAAGCGTTCGTAGGAGTTCTTCTGCACCTCGATCAGATTGGGCATTTCCAATACTTCTTCAATCTTGGAAAAACTCATCCTCTCTCGCTTTCCCATCTGAACCGCATGAACCATGTAAGCACTCACCTCTCCTTTGAATTTGAACGGCAGGGCCCGCTGCCCGGGTGGTTTTTGAAATCGGCCGCCACGTTTTATGCAATTTCGTCAAAGCCGGAAAAAAGCATTGCTTTTTATGATAAAACGTTGTACAATACAGCATGTAACGGGTTGGGTGGGCATGCGTGCGCACTCTTCCGCATTATGCAGATTATAATTGTAACACGCCAACATCCCACCGTCAATTGACGCGGGAGCTTTTTTTTACCTGAAATGCATTGTTTTGTGTAAACAATTCGAAAAGTCGCTTGACAAGCGCCCTCAACCTGTGATATCGAGGTTATAATTCTGTTAATCTTTCGTTTGCAGCATCATGTGTTCGTTTTATTCTCATTTGGAAGGGAAGGTCTTTTCCATGTCCCGGTTTTTCGCCTGGGCGCGCAGGGAGGCGGTGCTGAGCATTTCCTTCGTCTTGGCGCTGACGACGTGCCTTTTTGTCCCCCCGACGCTTGCAACTCTATCGCAGATCGACTTTCGCACGCTGGCGCTGCTCTTCTGTCTGATGGCGGCGGTCTCGGGCCTTGCCAATACGGGATTGCTGCCCCGCCTGTCCGCCGCGCTGCTGGGTCGCGCGCGCTCGGCGCGGAGCCTCGCGGCGCTGCTTGCGCTGCTGTGTTTTTTCTCCTCCATGGTCATGACCAACGATGTGGCGTTGATCGCCTTTGTGCCGCTGACCCTGATGACGCTGGACCGGGCGGGCCTTGGCGCCCTGAACATCCCGGTCGTGGTCCTGGAAACGGTCGCGGCCAACCTGGGCAGCGCGCTGACGCCGGTGGGCAACCCGCAAAACCTCTATCTCTATTCTTATTATCGCATGACGCCCGGGGCGTTTTTTTCCGCCACGGTTCCGCTGTGCGCGCTGTCGCTGGCGCTGATTCTCTGCCTGGTCTTTGCGGTGCGCGTCAAAGGACCCTTGCGCATCGAGCCGGACAAGCCCGCGCCGCTTCAGGCAAAGCGCCTCCTTTTGCATGTCGGCGTGTTCGCGCTGTGCCTGCTGACCGTGTTTTCCGTGGTGGATTGGCGCGTGACGCTGCTTGTGGTCGTGCTGGCGCTCGCCCTTTTTGATCGGCCCGTCTTCCGCCGCGTGGACTACGCGCTGCTTATGACCTTTGTCTGCTTTTTCATCTTTTCGGGTAATTTGGGCAGCATCCCCGCCGTGCGCGGCGCCCTGACCGCGCTGATGGACAAGAGCGCGTTTTTCGCCGCGCTGACGGCCAGCCAGGTGGTCAGCAACGTGCCCGCCGCGCTGCTGCTCTCGCCCTTTACGGAAAATGCCCGCGCGCTGGTGCTGGGCACCGACGTGGGCGGCCTGGGCACGGTGATCGCCTCGCTGGCGTCGCTGATCTCCTTTAAGTTCTATCTGCGTCAGGAAGGCGCGCGCGCCGGGCGCTATCTTCTGCGCTTTACCCTGATCAATCTGATTCTGCTTCTGCCGCTAATCGCGCTGTCGCTCCTTTTGCTGCGCGCGGGATAGGGGGAAAAACCAATAGGCCGGGCCGCGCAGGAGCAAACTGCGCGGCCCGGCCTATTTTGCTTTCCATCTTTTTCCTCCTGCGCGCAAAAACTTTTTGCGGCCAAAAACCTTGGGGAGGGCAGGATTGTCTAACAGTTGACCGGTCCGAAAACCACGAAAGGAGCCATTGACTCATGACCGATGACGAATTCGCGCAGCAGGTCACCGCGATGACCCAAACCCTTTTCCGCATCTGCTATGCACAGCTTTCGCAGCCCTGCGATCGCGAGGACGCCGTGCAGGAGACCTTGCGCAAGTGCTGGCAAAAGCGCGGCCAGCTCAGGGATGCGCGGTACCTGCAAACGTGGGTCATCCGCGTGCTCATCAACGAATGCCACAACATTCAGCGCCGCAGCGCGCGCCTGCGGCCCACCAGCGAGGTGCCCGAGCGTGTGAGCCTACAGCCCATGGGTTCCAGCCGCTTGCACGAGGCGCTGCTCAGCTTGGACGAAAAGCTGCGCATTCCCCTTGTGCTGCACTACATGGAGGGCTACCCCATCTGCGACGTCGCGGCCGCCCTGCGCATCCCGCAGGGGACCGTAAAAACCCGTCTGCGCCGCGGGCGCGAGGAACTGAGAAAGACGCTCATGCAACCCATAGGAGGTGTGTCCCGTGAAGTTGTCGGATGAACTGCGAAACGCCTTTCCCCAGCCGGACTCAAACTTCGTCTCCTGCATCCGCCGCACGCTGGATGACCTATCCGCTCAAGACCAAAAGGAGATAAAACCCATGAAACATACGAAACTGCGCATCGGCGTGCTCGTGGCCGCCGCCGTCCTGCTCCTATCCACCATCGCCGTTGCCGCGGCGGACGCGCGATTTGGCCTCTTTGATTTCCTGCGCGGCGCGGACCAAAACCCCGTGCTCCTGCCCGAGGCCTCGCAGCTGGTGCAGGCGGAAGTGCCCCAGACCGGCGGCCAGGTGGAGGACTCCTCCTTTGCCCTGTCCATGCGCGAGGCGATCTACGACGGCGAATACGTGCATATCGTGGCGGCGGCCAAGCCCGCCAGCGAGCAAACGCTGCTGATCGGCCCCGACTGCATGCTTGAGGACAACGCCTCCAACCTCGGCCTGGAGACCGGCGGCACCATCGCCGAGTATGCCGCCAGCGCCGGCAAGACCAACATCCAACGCCTCAGCCTCTATGACGACACCGGGTCCATCAGCAGCTCTCTGGATTACAAGCTGGAGGGCGACGGCACGCTCGTCTTCATCATCAGCAGCGCCACCGAGGGCAGCCCCGATACGCTGCCGCTGAACCTGGTCTGCGTCTCCTACCCCGTGAACCCCAACGGCAGCATTGACGAGAGCGCGCGCAAGGAGACCTCCCTTGCCTTTACCCTGACCCGCTCCGACCTGGGACGGGATGTGCGCACCTTCGCAACCCCCACCGCCTTTGCCAGCGCGGGCGTCACGGTGGAGAGCGTGGAGCTGAAGTCCTCTCCCATGGGCATCTACTACACCATTTCGTGCTCGGTCACGGACCAGGAGGCCTATCTGGCCGCCGACGACGGCGTATGCTTCCGCTTCCTGGATGCGGATGGCAAGATCATCGATATGGCCCCCGGCACCTTTGGCGAGTCCAGCCCGGCTGTGGACGGCCGCTTTGCCGAGAAGGGCACGCTGGTGCCCGCGGAATCGCTGCCCGACTCCATCACCTTGCAGTGCTTCAACTGCTGGACCAAGGAACTGTATGAAACCCTGACCATCGAAAAGTAAACGGGCGCTTAAAAGGGCCGCCTCTCCAATCGGGAGGCGGCCCTTTTTATCTGCGCTTATAGGTGGAAAATAGCGCCCGCCGGGAAGATCGAATGCCGGGAAGCTGGCGTTTTCCCACCAAGTTTTCGGGGCGCTCCCCTAATCCGCGTACATGGCGCGGAACTCCGTGGGCGTCATGCCCTCCAAGCGCTTGAAGTTGTAGCAGAAATAGCTGCTGTTCTCAATGCCCACGCGTCTTCCGATCTCCGAGACGCGGTATTCCGAATCCACCAAAAAGCGCTTGGAAACCTGGATGCGCCGCTTGAGGATGTACTGAAAGGGGCGCTCGCCGATGCAGTCTTTAAACACCCGGCAGAAGTGCTGCGGCGTCAGGTTCATCAGCTGCGCCAGCTTTTCCAGGGTGATGACGTCCTGAAGGTGCTCCTCGATGTAGTCCAGCACGGGCTTGAGCTTGGGCGTGCGGTGGTACTGCTGCTCGATCTGCTCCTTCTTGATCATGTGGAACTCCACCAGGATGCGGTAGACATAGGGACTGGCGCGCATCTGCCCAAAGACAGGGTCCGCGTGCAGCTCGGTCAGCACGTTTTTAAACAGCGCGTCAAAGCGCGTTGGGTCGGGCAAGTCCACCACGCACGCATGCTCCAGGCCCAGGCTACATAGCGTGTCCGGCAGGCAGCGGCCGTCGAAGCAGAGCCAGTTGGTCTGCCAGTCGGGCGTCAGCGGCCAGTAATCGTGGGCAATGCCCTTGGGCAAGTAAAAGCAGGTGCCCGGGTGAATGTCGTAGGTGTGCCCCTCCACCGTCAGCCGGCCCTGACCCTGGGCCCCGTAAATCACCTGCGTGTTGAGCGCGCCCTCATCGCGCTTGCGCCGCACCTGCTTTTGCGCCGTGCCAATGGCGTGGATGATGAAGGGCAGGTCCATATTCTTGTGGTTGGGAAACATCGCCTCAGACTTCACCGCGCGCTCCTCCCGTAATCTTCATATTCTGATATTATGATACAGGAATACGGCTGCAAATGCAAGCGGTCAACCCTCCCCGGGGACCTGGTTTTGCATCTTTTCCATCTGCTTCATCTCCCTTAGGGTAGTGGCCACCAGCGGAATGGAGAGGATTATGGAACAGACATCCGCCACCGCCTGGCTCATCTGCACGCCAAGCAGCCCCCAAATCATCGGGAGGATGAGGACGGCGGGCACAAAGAAGATGCCGCTGCGCGCGGCCGCGGCGATGGATGCCTTGACGGGCTTGCCGATGGTTTGCAGCATCATATTGGCGCCGACGACAAAGGCGGAGAAGGGCAGGGCGACGCATTGCAGCTGCAAGGACAGCGCGCCGACCGCGATGACATCCAAATCCTCCTTGCGGAAGATGGCGATGATCTCAGGGGCAAAGACGATGCCCACGATCGAAAAGACCGCCAGCACGCAAAAGGCGACGCTGACCGTAAACCAGAACGCCTTGCGCACGCGGCCGTACAGGCGCGCGCCGTAATTGAACCCGCAAACCGGCTGGAACCCCTGCCCCAGGCCGATGATGGCGGAGTTGGCGAATTGCAGCACGCGGGTGACGATGGACATGCCCGCAATCGCCGCGTCGCCGTAGATCCCCGCGGCAAAGTTCAGGCAGATGCTCGCCACCGAGCCCAGTCCCTGGCGGAACAGCGAGGGGGTGCCGCCGCGGGCGATCTCCTTAAACCGCGCCAGGGAGGGCGAAAATTCCTTTAGATGGATGGCGATGTTTCCGCCCCGCGTGCAGCCGCGCAGCAGCAGGAAGAAGCTGACAATCTGGCTCAGGATGGTGGCCAGGGCCGCGCCGCTTACGCCCATTTTAAAGACGAAGATAAACAGCGGGTCCAAGGCGATGTTGAGCACCGCGCCCGCGCCCATGCCGATCATGCCGTAAAACGCGCTGCCCTGGAAGCGGAGCTGGTTGTTCAGCACCAGGGAGGCGGCCATAAACGGCGTGCCGATGAGGATAAAGAGCGCGTAATCCCGCGCAAACGGGGCGATGGTGGGCGTCGCGCCCAGTATGCCGACCAGCCCGTTTAGGAAGATCAAGCCCACCGCACCAAAGACCGCGCCCGCAATCAGCGCGGAGAGGAAGCCCGTCGTGGCCATCTTGCGCGCGTTTTCCACGTCGCCTTGGCCCAGGGCGCGGGAGATGTAGTTACCCGAGCCGTGGCCAAAGGTAAAGCCCAGCGCCTGAATGATGCTCATCAGCGGAAAGACGACGCCCACGGCCGCCGTGGCCGTGGTGCCGATTCGGCCCACAAAATAGGTATCGGCCATGTTGTAAAACGAGGAGATGAGCATGGAGATGATCGAGGGCACCGCCATGGTCAAAATCAGCCGGGGAATGGGCTCCTCGGTCAAATACTTTCTCTTTTGTTCTGGGTCGGTAAACGTTCTCATGTCTTTGACCACCTGCTTCTTTCTGAGTAATCGTTTACATTATACACGAGCGCTCGCCAAAACGCAACCGGCCGCGCAAGGGGGTTTCGCGCTTGGCAATTCCGCGAATGGGAACGGCTATCCCTTCCGCATCGCACGGATCAAAGCACCGCTCACCGCTAACATGAGCGCCGCCATCACAATGGACGCCGCGAGCTGCCCCATCGCCGCAGCCGGTATAGGCTTGAGCGGCCACGGCTCTATAAACATGGCAAGGCAGGCGCGAAACAGCCACACAACGGTGAGAAAAAAATAAAAGTATAGAACCTCCCTGTTTAGTTCCAGCGCCCTCTTGCCTAAGAATGCCAACAGGGCGCTGAGGCCAAATAGCAAAAGGGAAAAGCAAGCGTTCGTCCAATCGATCCCGACGATGAGATTCTCATACTGCATGGGCAGATAATCATACCACCGGAACATCCAAGGCACAAAAAAATGCCACAGGCCCACCAAAGCACTGGTTATCACCGTAATGTAATAGAGCGCACGAATGCACTTTTTCACATGCGTCACCTCGCTAACACTCCTTTCGGCGCCGGATAAAAATCCACTTCCCTGCACGAAATATGCGAAGGTCGCGCCGTTTGCGAAAGTCAATGAGGAATTCCGAACAAAGCGCGCCTCAAAACAGGAAAGGGGCGCAAAAGCAGCCCCTTTCCCGAAATTCTGCGCTCATTCAGGCGTTTTCTCGCGCGCGTCAGGCGCGGTCCAAACCGCAACCAGCGCGGCGGCGAGCAGCAGCCCCGCCGGGAGCAGCGCCGCCCGCAGTGCGAAGCGCTCCACCGCCAGCGCGCCCACGCCCGCGCCCAGCACAAAGCAGGCGATGACGGCAAAGTACCCCAAACCGCTCAACAGGCTCTCCCTGCCCCGCTCCCGAGCATAGCGCCACAGGTGCTCGGCGCCGCTGCGCAGGTTCCCCGTGACCATAGTCGTCGCGTAAGGGTTGCCCCGAAGCACGCGGAAGGCGGCAAGCTGCATGGCGCAGACAAAGGAGACGCCCGCGTTGACGACCGAATCCAAACGCCCGGGCATAAAGGCGGCCGCAAGGAGCACGGCGGATTCAATCAGCAGCACGAGCTGACGCCAGTTCAGCCGGCGCAGCGACCCACCCCGGACTCTGATGACCTCGGTCAGCACCGTGCCCGCGATAAAGGCGCACACCGGAACCAGCGTGCACAGCGCTCGCGCCCACTCGCCCTCAAAGGCACGCACGCCCAGCAGCACCAAATTGCCCGTCTGCGCGTTGGCGAAGACCTTGCCGCGCGCCAAATAGGTATAGGCGTCCATGCATCCCCCTGCCGCCGCCAGAATCAGCCCCAGGGCGAGCGGGTCGGAAGCCGCCGGGGCCGGGGAGGCGGATTGCTTCCCCCGCGCCGTCACGATAGGGCGGCGTAGGCGAGGGAGCGGAACTTGCGCGTGACATCCACGGTGCCGGTATCCGTCTTCTGCATCATGAACAGCAGAACGAGGCCGTCCTCCGGGCTTACGCAGAAATAGGTGCCCAGCCAGCCGTCCCAGCCGAATTCTCCCCGCGCGCCGGGGGTGGGCGCCTGGCCCTCCTCCAGGAGCACGCGCATGAAGTTGCCGTAGCCATGGCCGCGCAGGCTGTCCCAGGGAATGGAATCGCGCTGCGCCGGGGTGAGCTGGTTCTGCGTCATGTAGCGCACCGTGCGCGGCGAGAGGATGCGCGCGCCGCCATACTCCCCGCCGTTGGCCAGCATCTGGGCGAACTTCGCGTAATCGTCGATGGTGGAGACCAGGCCGCCTCCGCCCGATTGGAAGGCGGGGTCATGCTCATATCCAAACTGGATGCACAGGTGCGCGCCCGTCTGCGGCGCAAGGCCGTCGGGCGTCATGCGGTACATCGCGCAGAAGCGGTCCCGCTTCTGCGGGGGAACGAAGAAGCCCGTGTCCTCCATGCCCAGCGGGGAGAAAATCTCCTCGCGCAGGAAATCCCCATAGCGCTTGCCGGAGACGACCTCCGCCACCGCGCCCATCACATCCGCCGACGCGCCGTACATCCACCTTTCGCCCGGGCGGAAGGCCAGCGGAACCTCGCCCATGCGGTTGGCAAACTCCACGGTGGGCAGCTCGTCTCCGCGGTTCTGGGCGAGCTGAACCTCGTCCCAGAGCTGCTGCATCCGGATCTGGGCGGCGTTCTCCGTTCCGCTGTAGGCAATGCCCGACGTCATGCCCAGGAGGTCCTTCAGCGTCACCGGCACGTCCGAGCGCTTCAGGCCCGCATCGGTGCAGTACACCGGATTGGAAAACCCGGGCAGATACTTGCTCACGGGGTCGAGCAGGTCGATTTGTCCGCGCTCCATGAGGATCATCGCGGCTGCGGCCGTGACCGGCTTGCTCATGGAAAACATGCGGAAAATGGCGTCCCTGGTCATGGGCCGGCCGGCTTCACGGTCCGCCCAGCCGCACTGGCCGAAGTACTCCTCTTGCCCGTTGTGCACCACCATCGCGCTGCACCCGGCGATGCTGCCGGTCTCCACCGCTTCGCGCATCACGCCGTCTATGCGGCTTAGCACCTTTTGATTCATCTCTTTCGCCCTCCCTGCGCGCCTTCGCGCCGCTTTTTCCCCTATAGTATACCACGGCCGGGGCGCGCTGTCATGCGGGTTGAGCCGCCGCGCAAAAGATGTTTGCCGGATTGCCAAGCCCATCGCAGGATCACGCTGTCCGTCAACCTCTTTAGGGCCGGCTTTGCTTTTCCTTCCGTCCCTCTCTTCGTCGACTTTGCCCTTTCGCTGTGTTAACAAAGCGTGATCTCCCTTGTTTCTTAACACAAATAGTTGCACAATAGAGGCATAGTATATTTGAAGGAATCCGGAGGACGGGGTGAACCATGCTTTTTTCCAAGGAAGAATTGCGGCGTTTGATCGTGCCGCTGGTGATTGAACAGCTCCTGGCCGTGACCATCGGCATGGCGGATACGATGATGGTGGCCAACGTCGGCGAGGCGGCCGTATCCGGCATCTCCCTTGTGGACAGCCTGAACATCCTGCTCATTCAGGTGTTTTCCGCCCTGGCCACCGGCGGCGCGGTGGTCGCCTCCCAGTATCTGGGCCGGCAGGACCGTTCGAGCGCCTGCGTTGCCGCCAAACAGCTGCTCTATACCACCACCATCATCGCGCTTGTGGTGGGCGGCGCGGCCATTGTGGGCGGCAGGCGCTTGCTCGCCCTGATCTTTGGCTCTGTCGAGCCGGACGTGATGCGCAACGCGGGCACCTATTTCTGGCTCTCCGCGCTGTCCTATCCGTTGTTGGCGGTCTATAACGCGGGCGCGGCGCTCTTCCGCTCCATGTCCAATTCCGCCGTCTCCATGAAGACGTCCATCCTGATGAACGTCCTCAACATCGGCGGCAACGCGCTGCTCATCTACGGGTTCCACCTGGGCGTGGTGGGCGCGGGGGTGGCCTCCCTCGTCTCCAGGGGCGTGGGCGCGCTGATCATGGTGGTGCTGCTGCGCAACAAGCACAATCTGATCTACATCGAGCGCCTGTTCCACTATCGCTTCAATTGGAGCATAATCAAGAGCATTCTGCGCATCGGCGTGCCCAACGGCCTGGAAAACGGCATGTTCCAGGTGGGCAAGGTGCTGGTCTCCTCTTTGATTGCCATGTTTGGCACCTACGCCATCACTGCCAACGCCATCGCCAGCAATCTGGCGCAGTTTGAGTGCATCCCGGGCACGGCCATCGGCCTTGCGATGATCACGGTCATCGGCCGGTGCGTGGGCGCTGAGGACTACGAGCAGGCCCGCCATTACGCCAAGAAGATGATGAAGATGACCTACGCTTGCATGGCGGCGGTCTGCGTTCTGCTCATGGCGCTGTGCGTGCCCATTGTCCGGCTCTACAATCCCTCGCCGGAGACCTTCAAGCTGGCCATTTGGCTGGGCGTGTATCACAGCCTCTGTGGCATCGTCATCTGGCCGGCTTCCTTCGCGCTGCCCAACATCCTGCGCGCCGCGGGCGACGTGCGCTTTACCATGCTCACCTCCATCATCTCCATGTGGCTTTGCCGCATCCTCTTTTCCTACGTTCTGGCTCTGTTCTGCGGGCTGGAGCTCAAGGGCGTTTGGATCGCCATGACGCTGGACTGGCTGGTGCGCGCCATCGCCTTTGTCTGGCGCTTCTTCTCGGGCAAGTGGGAGAGGAAAAAAGTGCTCGCCTAGCCAAAAAAACATTCCCCGCAAAGAGCGCGTCTTTGCGGGGAATGTTGTAAGCGTTCTTGCAGAAAGGGCGCCGCCCGTCATGGCCGGCAAGAAACCCCGCCCGCAAGCGCGATGCCCTCATCGGAAAGGGTGACGATGACGGCAGCATCGCGCTCTTAGGTCCCGCTCTGTCCTTGATCGCGCAGTCCGCTTCGACCACGGTGAAAGTGGTGGCCGCGGCTATGGTGGATGCGGTCTGCCCGCCGGGTACAGGGGGAATGCTCGCTCCCCCGGGTGTCTCCAACTGCCCGGGGGCGGGGGATGCGGCGCCGGGTCCTGCGCCGGATGCGCAGACGCCCAGAACCAGCGCGTCGAATACAATGAGAATTCCCAGCGCCACCTTCAATTTACCAAAACCTAGGCGCAATGTCAAACCTTCCCCTTCCAAATATGAAACAATTTCATCAGTCCGTCACACAACGCACACAATGGCGCATGCAAACAGCCCCGCCCCTTCGCAAGCGAAGGAGCGGGGCTGCGGCGCTAAGGGCGATGCTCCTTGGGGAGCCTGCGCGCCTTGGCCACGCGGTCGGAATGGGGAATATAGGTCAGGATCTCGCACTCGATGCGGCCATTGTAGACGCGGCGCTTCTTGGTGCAGCGGCGGCCGTACACCTTTTCAAAATCGCGGCTGGAGGTTATGGCCGTCATCGTCCAATCGTCGTTGCCCTGCATCAGCTCCCTGAGCTCGCGGCAGACCTGCTGGGCGGCCTTGGCGTCGCCCAGGCGCTCGCCGTAGGGCGGGTTGGTGACGACCGCGCCGCGCGGGGCGGGCAGCCGTGCGTCCGCAAGCGCCTTTTGCTCCAGGCAAATGAAGTCGTTAAGGCCCGCCTGCGCCCGGTGCGCGGCGGCCAGGCGCAGCACGCGGCCATCCACGTCCGAGCCGTAGATCTCCACGGACTTCTCCTTTTTCGCCTTTTCGAATCGCTCCTGCGCCTCCTGGCGGATCGCCTCCAGCTCCCGCGCGTCCACACAGTCCCATTTTTCCATGTCAAACGCGCGCTTGAGGCCGGGGGCGCGGTCCAGGGCGATCATCGCCGCCTCAATGGGCAGCGTTCCGGAGCCGCACATGGGATCGTAAAACGGCAGCCAGGGCCTAAAGGGCGATGTGAGCAGCATGGCCGCGGCCAGCGTCTCGCGCAGAGGCGCCTCGGCGTTGAGCGTGCGGTAGCCGCGCCGGGACAGTCCCACGCCGCTGGTATCCAGCGTCAGCGCCGCCTCGTCTTGGTGGATATGCACGTCGATGTGGTAGCGCGCGCCGTCCTCCGGCAGCCAGTTCAGGCCGTAGGCCCCCTTCATGCGCTCGACGATGGCCTTCTTGGCGATGGATTGAACGTCGCTGACGCTCATCAGCTGCGACCGGGCGCACTTGCCGGTGACATAGACCTCCGCGTTGCGGGGCAGCACTTCCTCCCAGGGAAGGGCCTTTACCTGCTCAAAAAGGCTGTCAAAGGTCACGGCCTTGAATCGGCCAAAGTAGATCAATACGCGGTCCGCCGTGCGCAGCCAAAGGTTGGCGCGGAAGGCGTCCGCAAGCGTGCCGGAAAAGGTCGCGCCGCCATGGAAACCCTTGGCGTCGTAGCCCATGCGCTTTAGCTCCCCCGCGACCACGCCCTCCAGCCCAAAGGCAGCCGTCGCGCCCAGTGAATAGGTTGTACTCATATACCGTCCTCTTTTTTGTCGGTGGGCCGCGTCAGCTCTTCTTAACGCGGTTGATGTTGACGCCGTTGACCACCAATTCAAACCGGCAGCCCAGGAAATTGGCCGCGTCCTCGCACATCTGCATGCGGGAGAGATAGATCTGCATAAAGTCCATGACCGAGGAGGTCTCGTCCATCGTAAGGGCAAAGCGGATGACGCGCTTTTGC
>CAOKIU010000047.1 GCA_948468595.1 uncultured Christensenella sp. | reverse complement strand
TTAAAGCCGGTGGTGGGGTTGGGCTGATGGCCCGTCATGCCGGTGGTGGAGTTATCCACAATGATGACGGTCCCGTTGCCCTGGTTATAGACCATGTCAATCAGGCCCGTGATGCCCGAATGCACAAAGGTGGAATCCCCGATCACCGCGACGGTCTTTTTGCTGAACTCCCTGCCGCGCGCCTTTTCCAGGCCCAGCGCCATGCCGATGGACGCGCCCATGCACACCACCGAATCCACCGCCGAGAGCGGGGGCATCGCGCCCAGGGTGTAGCAGCCGATATCTGCCGCGACGGTCAAGCCCATCTTTTTGAGCACGTAGAACACCGCGCGGTGCGGGCAGCCCGGGCACAGAACCGGCGGACGCATGGGAATGCCCTGGGTTTCCATGGGGCCGGCATCCTGCTCGGAGCCAAAGAGGCGGGCCACCTTGCGCACGAACAGCTCGCCCTGCAAGCCGGTCTTCTCCTTGCCGTGGCAGGGAATGCCCATGGCCTTGATCGCATCCTCAAAATAGGACTCCAGCTCCTCGATGACGACCAGCTCGTCCACCTGAGCGGCGAAGTCGCGGATGGTCTTTTCCGGCAGCGGGTAGACCATGCCCAATTTCAGCACCGAGACGCCCGGCAGCGCTTCCTTGACGTACTGGTAGGCCGAGCCGGAGCAGACCACGCCCAGCTTCCTATCCCCCATCTCCACGCGGTTCAGGCCGAGGGAATCGCATTCCTCGCTCAGCTTCTTCTCCCGCTCCTCCACGCAGACGTGGCGGCCCTTGGCAGAGGCCGGCATCATGACGTACTTTTTAACGTCTTTGTTGTAATCCTTGAGCGGAACCTCCTTGCGGGGGCCCTCCTCCACCAGCGACCGCGCATGCGCGATGCGCGTGACCAAGCGCACCATCACCGGCGTGTCATACGTTTCGGAAATCTCAAAGGCGCGCTGGATGAAGGACTTGCACTCGGCGCTGTCGGCCGGCTCGAGCATGGGAACGTGCGCGCTCCTGGCGTAGAAGCGGCTGTCCTGCTCGTTTTGCGAGGAGTGCATGCCGGGATCGTCGGCCGCAACCAACACTAACCCGCCGTTTACGCCCGTATAAGCCGCGGTAAAGAGCGGGTCCGCCGCCACGTTGACGCCCACGTGCTTCATGCAGCACATAGCCCTAGCGCCGCCCATGGACGCGCCGATGGCGACCTCAAGCGCCACTTTTTCGTTGGGCGCCCACTCGCAATAGACCTCGTCCTTGGAGAACTTGGCCATATTTTCGGTAATCTCGGTCGACGGCGTGCCCGGATAGGCGACGGATACGCGAACGCCGGCCTCGTATGCGCCACGGGCAATGGCCTCATTGCCCAACATCAGCTTTTTCATTTACCTTCTCCTTACTCTTCCTCATCTAAGGTCGGTCACGCGCTTGGCCTTGCCCTCAAACCGCTTTAGGGTGTTGGGCGAAACCAGCGTGACCTTTGCGTCGATTTGCAGAACGACCTTCAGGCGGTCGTGAATTTTGCGCGTGAGCGCCTCCAGCTCCTTGTAGGCGTCCAGCAGCGCCGCGTCGATGAGCTCCACCTTGACCTCGATCTGGTCCATGAAGCCCTTCTTGGTGACGACAATCTCGTAGTGCGGCCCGATGCCCTCCATGCCCACGAGCACCGACTCAATCTGGGAGGGGAATACGTTCACGCCGCGGATGATGAGCATGTCGTCGCTGCGGCCGGCGATCTTCTGCATGCGCGTGGTGGTGCGGCCGCACTTGCACGGCCCCTTGAGCAGGCGCGTGATGTCGTGCGTGCGATACCGGAGCAGCGGCAGCGCCTGCTTATGCAGCGGCGTGACCACCAGCTCTCCCCACTCTCCATCTTCCACAGGTTCGCCGGTGTCCGGGTTCACAATTTCGCAGTAGAAGTAATCCTCGTTGATGTGCATTCCGCACTTTTCGGTGCATTCGCCCGAGACGCCCGGGCCGATCAGCTCGCTCATGCCGTAGTTTTCGGTGGCCACAATGCCCCAGCGGCGCTCCAGCTCCGCGCGCATCTCCTCGGTGGAGCCTTCCGCGCCAAAGAGACCGACGCGCAGCTTGATGCGGTCCATCATGCCCATCTTTTCCGCCACCTCGGCCATGTACAGCGCATAGGAGGGCGTGGCCACCAGCACCGTGGACCCAAAGTCCGCCATGAGCTGGATCTGCCGCTCCGTGTTGCCGGAGGAGATGGGCACAACCGCCGCGCCGAGCTTGGCCAGGCCAAAATGCAGTCCCAGCGCGCCGGTAAAGAGGCCGTAGCCAAAGGAAATCTGTCCGATATCCTCCTGCGTGGCGCCGCCGGCGGCGCAAAGGCGCGCAACGCAGGTAGACCACATCTCAATGTCGTCCTGTGTATAGCCCACCACCGTGGGCCGGCCCGTTGTGCCGGAGGAGGCGTGGATGCGCACCACATCCTTCATCGGCACGGCGAACATCCCGTAAGGGTAATTGTCGCGCAGGTCGTCCTTGACCGTGAAAGGCAGCTTGCGGATATCCTCCAAAGAGCGGATGTCCCCGGGGCCTATCCCCATTTCGTCCAGTCTCTGGCGGTACAGAGGCACGCGCTCATAGACGTAGGCGACCGTCTCCTGAAGGCGCTGAAGTTGAAGCGCCTCCATGGCGCTCCGGCTCATGGTTTCAAATTCGGGCTGAAAAATCATGGATTCATCCTCTTTTCTACCGTTCTACCGTCGGCTCCGCCGCCGCGGACGCGGCCAGCGGACGTTATCCTTCATTATACTCAATAAAAGCTCCTTTGCAAAGCCCTAAATCTACAAATTCCCTCATTCCTCGCCGAATGAGGGCAAAGTTTCCCTCCTCAACCGCTGCCGCTGCGCTTCATACAGGCAAATGGAGGCCGCGCAGGCGAGGTTGAGCGAGGAAGCCGCGCCGGAGATGGGAATTTGGGCCAGCACGTCGCAGGCTTCCTTGCAGGCCTTGGATAGGCCCACCGTCTCGTTGCCCATCATCAGCATGGTGGGGCGGGTCAAATCCACCTGGTCCAGCGTCGCCTCGCCGTGCGCCGAGGTTCCCACCCACTGAAGGTCGGGAAAGCGCTCCCGCAGCGGCATGAGGTCTGTCAAGCCCTCCAAGCGCACGACCGGCAGGGTGAACAGCGTGCCGATGGTGGCGCGCACGCAGGCCGGATCGTATACATCCGCACTGTGACCGATCATAATCAGCGCGTCCACCCCCATGGCGTCGGCCGAGCGGATGACAGAGCCCAGGTTGCCGGGACTCTGCGTGCGGTCCATCAGCAGAAGAAGGCCGCGGCGCAGCTCGATTTGGGATAGGGCAAACTCACGAATGGAGCACATAAGCATCAGCTCCGAGGTCTCCTCCCGGTCAGAAAGCTCCTGAAACAGCGCCATGGGCAGTACGTAGTGCTTGATCCCCGGCCGCGCCAGGATGCTTTTCGCCCAGGCGGATAGATTGCGCTCCCTGGCATAGAGCACGCCTTGGACCGTCCAGCCGGGCGTGCTCAGCGCCAAATTGACGCCCTTGACGCTCTCGACCATAAACACCCCTTGCTTGTGCCGTTTATTGCGGTTGCGCATCGCGGTTTCCAACAGCTGAAAGGTATCGTTGCGCGAATAGATCTGGATGATTTCGGCCATAATACACGCATTCCCTCCCCTGATCCATTTCAGGTGCAGTATAACACAGGCCGCGGCACAGCACAACGCTCTCCGTGCGCGAATGGTTAACATTTCTACATCGTTAATTAACATAATCAATATCGACAATTAATTATCAATATGGTATTATATCCCTGGAATTGGGAACTCTATTAGGGCAAGAAAGGCAGGAGAATCGCTATGGCACGTTTCACCTTACCCCGTGATCTGTACTTTGGCAAGGGCGCCATGGAGGAGCTGCGCACGGCGCTCAAGGGTTACAAAAAGGCGTTTATCGTGGTCGGCGGCCATTCCATGCAGAAGAACGGATTCCTGGATAAGCTCCAAAAAATTCTGCGGGAGACGGGCCTTCAAAGCATGGTTTTCGAGGGCGTGGAGCCCGATCCCTCTGTGGAAACTGTGATGCGCGGCGCCCAGGAGATGCGCGCCTTTGAGCCCGATGTGATCGTGGCCATCGGCGGCGGCTCGCCCATGGACGCGGCCAAGGCCATGTGGGTCTTCTACGAGCACCCGGAAAAGACCTTCGAGGACATCAAGGACCCCTTCACCATCCCCACCCTGCGCAACAAGGCGATCTTTGCGGCCATCCCCTCGACCTCCGGCACGGCTTCGGAGGTGACGGCCTTTTCCGTCATCACCGATTACAATACGCTGGTTAAATACCCGCTCGCGGACTTTAACATCACGCCTGACATCGCGATCCTGGACGAGGACATCCCCATGACCATGCCCAAGACGCTCACCGCGCACACGGGCATGGACGCCATGACCCACGCGGTGGAGGCGTATGTGGCGGGGCTGCACTCCGATTTTTCCGACCCGCTGGCGCTGAAGGCCATTGCGATGATCTTTGACGATCTGCCCGCCTCCTTTGAGGGCGACGCGGGCGCGCGCGGCCGGATGCACGTGGCCCAATGCCTGGCGGGGATGGCGTTCTCCAACGCGCTGCTGGGCATCGCCCACTCCCTGGCCCACAAGGTGGGCGCGCAGTACGGCATCCCCCACGGCTGCTGCAACGCGGTCATGCTGCCCAACGTCATCCGCTACAACGCCAAAGCATGCCTGAATCGCTATGCGGACATCGCAAGGTATGTCGGCCTTGACGGCGCGAACGACCAGGAGCTGGTCGATCAACTGGTGGAGAAGATCGAAGCCCTCAACCGCGCCGTGGACATCGCGCCCTCCTTCAAGGAGCACGGCGTGACGGAGGAAAAGTTCAACCAGTCCATCGATTTTGTGGCCGAGCAGGCCTTCAAGGACCCCTGCACCGGCTCCAACCCGCGCGCCACCAGCCCGGAAGACCTCAAGAAGATCCTTCAGTGCTGCCTGCGCGGCGAAAAGGTGGATTTCTAATTCAACGAGTCTGTTTCGTGTAACCCCCTGAATCTATGCACTGGGCCAGAGCGCATGCGCTCTGGCCCCTTTTTACACGATCCCTCTTTTTCGAACGCGGGCTTCTAAGGTATAATGGGGCGGACGAAAAAAGGAGGGAGACGCATGAAAAACCTCATATTGATCGGAATGCCTGGCAGCGGCAAGAGCACGGTGGGCGTGCTGTGCGCCAAGGCGCTTGGCATGCCGTTTGTGGATACGGATCTGGTGCTGCAAGAGCAGAGCGGGAAGCTGTTGCAGCAGATGGTGAACGAGCTGGGCGCGGAAGGGTTCCTCAGGCGGGAGCAGGAGTGCATCCTCGGCCTGCATCTCGAGGGCGCGGTCGTGGCCACCGGCGGTTCGGTCGCGCTGGAGGACGCGGCGATGGCGCATTTAAAGCGCAACGGCGTCGTGCTGTATCTCGCCCTGCCCTTTGCGGAGGTGGAGCGCCGCCTGCGCAACATTGCCACGCGCGGCATCGCCATGGGGCCGGGCGAAAGCCTGCGCGCCCTCTACGACTACCGCAGGCCATGGTACGAAAAACACGCGGACCTCACCATCGAGGCTTCCGGGCAAACGCTGGAAAAGACGGTTTCGGCCGTGGTCGCCGCTTGGCGCGCGCTTTAGGGGCGGTCAGACGCGCTGTTGGACAAAATCCATGATCTCTTGGGCGCAGGCGCGCTCGTCGCGCCCCGAGGTATCCAGCGCAGGGTCCAACTGGCGCACCGCAGCGTTGTAGCGCAGCATCGACTCTAGGAATTCCTCCGAGGCGCTGTTGCGCCAGGAGGGGCGGGCGCGCAGCCGCGCGGCCAGATCCTCCTCCTGCGCGCAAAGGCCCAGGACGTGTATGGCGGGGAAGAACCGCGCCTGTGGGTTGTTTAGAAAGTCATCGGGCATGCCGCCCATGGTCAGCAGCACGGGCTTGCCGCATTGGGAGATGTTGAGCGCCATATTCATCCAAACGGAAAAGAACGCCGCGTTGCCCTCTCCCAGGAATTCCTGCCGCCAGAGCAAGTCCCCGTCCAGCACGATGATGCGGTCTTGCTCCCTTTGCAGGCGCAGGGCCAGGGTCGTCTTTCCCGTCCCCGACGCGCCCAGCACAATGAACAGCGGCAGGGCGCGATAGGCATACTCCCCGCCGCACGCCATGCAGCGCGCAATCCCCTGCCCGCCTGCAAAGCGAACCTGCTTTTCCGTCTGGTACAGCCCGCAGTGCGGGCAAATGGCGGTAAACATCGCGTTCTCCCCCCTTTTGATTGCATATCGAATACCGGCAGTATTCTTCGCGCGCGGACAAATTTCCTCTTTACAAAGCGGGGAAAATCCCGTATACTGAAGCGCGTAGCATGGATGCCCTGTTGGGCGTTTGTTTTCCGTCTGCGGACGGGTGTCGGTCAAGGAAGTATGGTAGAATGGAAGGGTGGTTTTTGCTTTGAAGTGGGTATTTTTGGCGCTTTACCTCATCACGGTCGTGGTCATCGCGGCTTTGACCTCCCGCAGGGTCAAGAGCTTGGACGATTTTCATTTGGGCGGCAGAAATGTGGGTCCGTGGCTGTCTGCGTTTGCATACGGCACGACTTACTTTTCTGCCGTCATTTTCGTGGGTTACGCGGGCAAGCTGGGCTGGGCCTTCGGCACGGCGGCGACGTGGATTGGCATTGGCAACGCGCTGATTGGCTCGGCGCTGGCCTGGGCGATGCTGGGCAACCGGACGCGCGTGATGACGCAGCGCCTGGGCGCCACGACCATGCCGGAGTTTTTCGAAAAGAGATTTGGCAGCAAGCCGCTGAAAATCGCGGCGGCGCTGGTCATCTTCATCTTCCTGGTTCCCTACTCCGCCTCGGTCTATCAGGGGTTGGGGTTCCTGTTTGAGGCGACTTTCGGCCTGCCCTTTGAGGTGTGCATGATCATCATGGCCACCATCACGCTGCTTGCGGTGTTCCTGGGCGGGTACTTGGGTTCGGTTTTTATCGACATGGTGCAGGGCTTTGTCATGATCGCGGGCGTGGTCCTGATGATGATCTTCCTCTTTGGCAAGATGGGCGGCGTCTCCTCTGCCTTCACGCAGTTGGCCGCCATTAATCCTTCGCTGGTATCGGCCTTCGGGCCTTCGCCCAAGAACCTCTTGTGGATGGTCTGCCTGACCTCCTTTGGCGTGTGGGGCCTGCCGCAAATGGTGCATAAGTTCTACGCCATCAAGGATCAAAAGTCGGTGCGCATCGGCTCCATCGTCTCCACGGTCTTTGCGCTGATCATCGGCGGCTGCGCCTACCTTGCGGGGTCTTTCTCCCGCGTGGTGCTGGACATCAGCGATCCGGCCGCGGTGGGCGGCGTGGACGCGCTGGTGCCGGAGATGCTCTTTGCCGCTATGCCCGAGTGGATGCTGGGGCTGATCATCGTGCTGGTGCTCTCCGCGTCGATGTCCACGCTGCAATCCCTGGTCATGGTCTCTTCCTCTGCGATTTCCATCGACCTGGTCAAGGGCGTCTTCAAGCCCGACATGAGCGAAAAGGCGGTCAAAAACCTGATGCGAGTGCTGTGCGCGCTGTTTGTCGTGGTCTCGCTGGTCATTGCGCTTGGCAAGGTTGCTGAGATCGTGACGCTGATGAGCATGTCCTGGGGAACGGTGGCAGGCTGCATCATGGGGCCCTACGTCTACGGCGTGCTCTCCAAGCGGACCACCAAGGCCGGCGCTGTGTGCGGCTTTGCCGCGGGCCTTCTGGTATCCATCGTGTTGACCATCGTGCTGGGCACCGGCGAGGCGCCCTTTACCGGATGCATGGCGATGCTCGCCTCCATGGTGGTCACGCCGGTGGCCTCCTTCCTCACCCCCCGTCCGGCGGACGATTTGGTGCGCCGTGCCTTCGCGCAGACGGGAACGCGGGCGGCGGATTGAGCCTTTCCTCGGAAATGTTTTTATAAAATCTTTATGGATAAAGCGGAAAATCGCCTGATTTTCCGCTTTATTCTTTTTTACTTTTGCATAGGGATGTGATATAATTGGAGCGATAACTTTTTAAAGGGGGAATTCCTGTGCCTGCGGACCCTATATGGGGGCAACTGATTTTGCAAGTCGTACTCATCGCCATCAACGCTTTTTTCGCCGCCGCGGAAATCGCCGTCATCAGCTTGGATGAAAACAAGCTGCGCCGGCAAGCCGAAAGCGGCGACAAGGACGCCGTGAGGATGCTCAAATTGGTCTCCTCGCCGTCCGGCTTCCTCTCCACCATTCAGATCGCCATAACGCTTGCGGGCTTTCTTGGCTCGGCATTTGCGGCGGATAATTTCGCCGGTCCTTTGGTTGAGTGGTTGCAGGGAGTTCCGGCGTTCCACGCTGCGAATCCAGCTGTCCTCAATACCGTCTGTGTCATCGCAATTACCATTGTTCTTTCCTATTTTACGCTGGTCTTTGGCGAACTGGTTCCCAAGCGCGTGGCCATGCAAAAGACCGACGCTGTGGCAAGGGTCGTAAGCTCCGTCATCATCGCCTTTTCCACGGTGATGCGTCCGCTGGTCTGGCTGCTGACCATCTCCACCAACGCGGTGCTGCGTCTGCTGCGCATTGACCCCAACGCCGAGCGCGAGGAGGTCACCGAGCAGGACATTCGCATGATGGCCGATATCGGCGAGGAAAAGGGCGCCATCACCGAGTCCGAGGGCGAGATGATCGACAACATCTTCGAGTTCAACAATCATACCGCCTTTGACGTGATGACCCACCGCACCGACGTCGTCGCCCTGTCCGTGGACGCCACGGACGAAGAGATTCTGCGCACGATCCGCGATTCCGGTCTCTCGCGCATTCCGGTCTATGAAAAGACCATCGATGATGTCATTGGCATTCTGCGCACCCGTGAGTACCTGCTCTTTCGCTCGGTAAACGACGCAAAGCCTTTGCGCGACGTGCTGCACACGCCCAACTTCGTTCCGGAAACCGTCCGCACCGACGTGCTCTTCCGCTCCATGCAGCAGAAGAAGAATCACATCGCCATTGTCGTGGACGAATACGGCGGGGTGAGCGGCCTGGTGACGATGGAGGACCTGCTGGAGGAAATCGTTGGAAACATCTACGACGAATATGATCCTCAGGTGGAGCAATCCGTGGCCAAGGTCAACGACAACCTCTGGCGCGTCTCCGGCATCTGCGAGCTTTCCACGCTTTCCGAGGCGCTGGATACGCCCCTGCCCTTGGACGAGGATTACGATACGCTGAGCGGATTGGTCTTTTCCCAGCTCTCCTCCATTCCGCAGGACGGCATGCATCCCGAATTGGATGTGGCCGGGCTGCACATCTACGTTGAGGAGATAACGGATCACCGCGTCGAATGGGCGCAGGTGAGCAAGATCTATCCCGAAGACGAGGACGCCGTGCCGGCGGAGATCTAAGCATATAAATCAAAACGAGAAGGGGATACAACCCCTTCTCGTTTTCTCATCTTCTTGACGGCGCGCGTCAAGCCAGGCCGAAATGGCGTTCCAGCGCGCGATAGTTCTCCTCTCGGGTATCCCCTTCTCCGCGATACAGACAGTAAAAACCGCTTTGCTCATATTCCCGATAGTGCTCCGGGCTGTTGATGCGCGCAAGGCAGCGCTTGAAGTTCTCCATCGTCGCCTGCGGATTGCGCGTGGACTGGATGCAGGCGAGGATGTCGTCCTTGTCCTCGCGGTCAAAGAAGCGCTCCACCGACATGGACTGCGGGGACAGCATCACCGCCACCTGTCCATAGGCGGCGATCTCCCTGAGGATGCGGATGGGAATGATGGTATCGGTGATCACCCTTTGGTGCTCAGACAGACGCACCAGGTCCAGCACCTCCAATTCCGCCTCCTCTGCCGAGCCCTCGTAGATCCACCGCTCGTATTCCTCGGGCGTGCGGTTGAAAAACGCATCCCAATCCCTACGCTGGTAGCAGAACTGCCGTTGAATCTGGGGGTCGCACATTGCGCGGTGTTCCGCCGCGCGCGCGTTTTCAGCGTAATGGTAGAGCCCGTGCTCGCGGGCCAAACGGGCGCACATGGTCGATTTTCCCGCATAGGCGGTGCCCGTGATGAAAAACACGTTTTTTAGGTATTGCCGCAGGATATTGTCTGCAAAAATCATGGCGATTCTCCTTTCATTGCACAACAAAGGAACCCCTCTAATGGGGCGGACGGCGCTTGGCTTAGCGAATCCGATTGTTGTTAAACAAAAGACAGAACGCCATGGGTTTCCTCCTTAATATAGCTCTTCCAGCGTCAGCGCGTAGGAAGGCAGGCACTCCTCCAAAAAGGCTTTCACCTCGGGCATGTCGTACTTTACGTGGATCTTTTCCAGGATCTGGGTGGCGACCTTTTCAAACTCGGAGTTTCCCGCCTTGATCTCCTCAATGCAGTGGATGTAGGCGGCAATGGTATCGGCAGCCTTGACGCGCCGCCACTCCGGATCGCTCTCCGGGGAGATGAGCACAGGCCCTAGAGCGGATTGAAGATCGTCCGGGATGAGGGATTGCAGCTTCTGCGCGGACAGCTCCTCAATGTGGCCAAAGGAGGCGCGAATCTCGGGGCTGAAGTACTTGATGGGCGTGGCGATGTCCCCGGTGATGACCTCGGGCGCCTCGTGGAAGGTCGCCAGCGCCGCCGCGCGGTCGGGATTCGCCCCGCCGCCAAAGCGCGCGTTTCGATAGGCCGCCAGGGCGTAGGCGATCATCGCCACCTGCTGGGAGTGCTGAGCCACATCCTCCTCAAAGGAATTGCGCCGCATGTTCCAGCGGCGGATATGCTTGAGCCTGGCCATGTAGGCAAAGAAATGGTAATGCATTTGTTCAAGCCTCCCCTTCTGCCTTCATTTTGCCACACGTTCCCCTCGCCTGTCAACCGCGCTCTTTCTAAATCCACCAAATTGTGGTATACTAATCCAAACAACGGACGCGAGGATAGACCAATGCAAGAATCCTATGAAAAGGCCATGAACCAGGCGATGACCTATCTGGGCGCGCGGGCGCGCACGGTTAAGCAGATGGAACAATACCTACTCAAAAAACAGCACGACGAGCGTACCATCGCCCGCGTGATGGAGAAGCTGATCGAGTACCGGCTGCTTGACGATGAGCAGTTTGCCAAGCGCTATGTCCAAATGCGCAGCAGCACCAACGGCAAATACCTTTTGCGGCAGAAGATGATGCGGCAGGGATTGGACGGCGCCACCATTGACGAGGCGATTGGGGAGATTCCCTTCGAGGAGCAGGTCTCCTCCGCGCGCGCTCTGTTGGAAAAAAAGATGAAGGGCGACGAGCGCGAGGACGCGCTGCGCCGGGCGGTGCAGTCGGTGCTGCGGCGAGGCTTCTCCTACGACGCAGTGCGCGCCGCGGCGGATCGATACAAGGAGGAATGGACATGGGACGAGTAGCCTCCCCCTATGAGCCGGATGAGAGGGACCGCGAGCTGTTGCGGCTCCTCCATGGCGGCGGAGCGGTTTCGGGCCAGGAGATCAGCGCAAAGCTGGGCATGACGCGGGCGGCGGTATGGAAGCGCATCACCCACCTGCGGGACATGGGCTATGAGATCGAATCCGCGCCGCGCAAGGGCTACTGGCTCTCCGGCGACGTGCTGCGCGCGGAGGCGGTGCTGGCGCAGCTTCAAACGCGCTGGCTGGGGCGCACGATGGTCTGCGAGACGGTGGTGGAATCCACCTTCAAGACCGCGCGGGAACTGGAGGCCCAAGGCGCGCCGGACGGCACGGTGGTGGCCGCCTGCCAGCAGACGGCGGGGCGCGGCCGCATGAACCGGCGCTGGGCCTCCCCACCGGACGTGGGCCTCTACTTCAACATCCTGCTCCGGCCCGCTCTGCCCACGGTGGAGGCCGTACACCTCACGCCCGCGGTGGCTGTGGGCGTGGCCGGCGGGCTGCGCGCGCTGGGATACGACGCGCGCATCAAGTGGCCCAACGACATCGTCCTCGGCGGCGGCAAGGTGTGCGGCATGCTGTTGGAGATGGGCGGGGACATGGAGCGGCTCAACTTTGTCTCGGCGGGCATTGGCATCAACATCCGGCAGAGTCGGGAGGACTTCCCCGAGGAATTGCGCGGCAAGGCCATGTCCCTGCGCATGGCGTCGGGACAGGAGGTCTCGCGCGCAACGGTGCTGGTCAAGGTGTTGGAGGAGACGGAACGCGCCATCGACCTGTGCTACGCCGATTATCCCGCGCTTCTGGACCGCTATCGGGCGCTGTCCGCGACCATCGGTTCGCAGGTCATCGCCTCCGGGGGCGCCGACGTGCGCGGGGTGGCCACGGATATCAATGACAACGGCGAGCTTCTGGTGCGGGACGCGGAGGGCGTCCTTCACCTGCTGCGCACGGGAGATGTCTCGGTCAGGGGCCTGATGGGCTACGTCTGAGGCAAAGGAAGGAGAGCAGATAGAAGATGATTGACGGCAGCATTTGCGATATTGAGGGTTTGTTGGTGGGACACGCGCAGGACGAGGCGGCTCGGACGGGCTGCACCGTGCTCTACGCGCAGGATGGATTCGTCGCGGGGGTGGACGTGCGCGGCGCGGCGCCGGGCACGCGGGAGACCGATTTGCTCAAGAGCGAAAACATGATGCCGCGCATCAATGCCATCGTACTCACCGGCGGCTCGGCCTTTGGCCTGGACGCCTGTTCCGGCGTGATGCGCGCGCTGGAGGCGCGCGGCGTGGGCTTTGATGTAAACGTGACCAAGGTGCCCATCGTCTGCGGGGCGGTGCTCTTTGACCTGGGGGTTGGGGACGCCTTTGTGCGCCCTGACGCGGCCATGGGGCAGCGCGCGCTCGAAAACGCGACGGACCATCCCGTCTTTGGCCGCGTGGGCGCGGGCACGGGCGCGACGGTGGGTAAGCTCGTGCCCGGCGCCCAGCCCCGTGCCAGCGGCATCGGCTCCGCCTCCCTCGCGCTGCCGGGCGGCGGCACCGTCGCGGCCATGATCGCGGTCAACGCGGCTGGGGATGTCTACGATCCCCTCACCGGGCAGTGCGTGGCTTGCGGCGCGGTGGATGGCCGCCCTGTGCCCGCCCGCGCGGCCATGGGGGCGCTCTTTGCCGCGCATCCAGGGCAGAACACCACCATCGGCGTCGTGGCCACGGACGTAAAGCTGGATAAAACGGCCTGCAACCGGTTGGCTACGGTCGCGCATGACGGGCTTGCGCTGGCCATTCGCCCGGTGCACACGGTCGCGGATGGCGACACGCTCTTTGCGGTGTCCCACGGGGACAAGACCTGCGACCCCGTGATCCTTCAGGCCGCGGCGGTGGAGGTCGTCGCGCGCGCCATCCTAAATGCGGTGGGGGCGGAAGCATGCTAAAGGGGCTGGGCTGTGACATCATTCAGGTTTCGCGCATGGAACGCGCGTTGAAACGGGAAAGCTTTGCCCAGCGGGTCTTTACTCCGGCCGAGCGCGCCACCATCGCCCAAAGAGGAGCGGCCACGGCCGCGGGTTTCTGGGCGGCCAAGGAGGCTGTGAGCAAGGCGATGGGCACCGGCTTTTCCGGGTTCACCCTGCAAGATGTGGAGATCCTCACAGACGGCGAGGGCGCGCCGCACGCTTACCTGCATCGGGGCGCGCAGGCACGGCTCGCCCGGCTGGGCGCGCTTTCGGTGTGGGTGAGCATATCGCACGAGCGGGACTCGGCCATAGCGGTGGCCGCGGTGGAATAGAGCGAGAGCAACGCCTGGTTACGCGGGAAAATGGTGAGCCGGGATCTGGGATATCCTATGAAGATGAGGAGGATCGCACATGCGCGTGGTGACGCCGGAGAGAATGCGCGAGATTGAGGGACGGGCAATCCGCGACCTGGAGATTGACGGTCTGCTGCTGATGGAGCGAGCCGCGCTCGCCCTGGCGCGGGAGATTCGCCAAGAGGGCTGCCGGTCGGTGCTGGCGGTATGCGGCGTGGGCAACAACGGCGGAGACGCCTATGCCTGCGCGCGCATCCTGCACTTGTGGGGCGTGCGGGTGACGCTGCTCCCCCTGTGCGGTCAGGAGCGCCTGACCGGCGACGCGCAAAAGAATGCGCGCATCTGCGCGCGTCTGCGCATTCCCTCTATTTCGCTGGACGAGGTGGATGCTTCCCGCGGATATGACGCCGTGATCGACGGCATTTTCGGCACCGGGCTCTCCCGCGCGCCGGAGGGGATCTTTGCCCGCGCCATCGATTGGATCAACGGCTGTGGGGCGAAGGTGTACAGCGTGGACATTCCCTCCGGCATTGACGGCGCGACCGGCCGCGCGCTGGGGGGCGCCGTTCGGGCGGATGTGACGGTCACCTTTCAGTGGGCCAAGCGCGGGCACTACCTCTCCTCCGCTCCCTCGCACACCGGCCGGCTGATCATCGAGGACATCGGCATCCCCGACCCGCCCAGCTGGGAGGGCGACGCAGAGATCCTGCTGGAAGAAGAGGCGCGCGCGCTGCTGCGCGACCGGCCGCGTGATGCATACAAAAATCAGTTCGGGCATGCGCTGCTCGTGGCCGGGAGCCACGGCATGGCCGGGGCGGCGGTGCTTTGCGCAACGGCGTGCATGCGCGCGGGCGTGGGCCTGCTGACGGTGTGCGCGCCGGAACAATCCGTTGTGCCGCACGTGCAGAGCCGGTTGCCGGTGGCCATGTGCGCACCGCTGCGCGAGGACGCGGCGCATCGCTATCCGGCGGACGCTGGACAGGCCCTGCTCACTGCGCTGGAGGGCAAGACCGCCGTGGGCTACGGCTGTGGCGTGGGACGCGCGCCGGATCGCGCCCTGCCGCTGGAGGCTGCGCTGCACAGCCGCCTGCCGGCCGTGATCGACGCGGACGGCCTCTATCACCTGGCCTCGCGCCTTGATCTGCTGGATCGTGCGGCGGAGACGGTGCTCACCCCGCATCCGGGCGAGATGGCACGCCTGCTGGGCCGGCCGGTAGCGGACCCCGTTGAGGACGCGCGCTGTTTTGCGCGCGCGCATCAATGCGTCGTGCTGCTCAAGGGAGCGCTGACCGTCATCGCCGCGCCGGATTGCGCCATGACCTTTAACGTCAACGGCACCAGCGGCATGGCGACAGCCGGCAGCGGCGACGCGCTCACCGGCGTCATCCTCGCCCTGCTCGCCCAAGGACTTTCCGCCTATGACGCGGCGCGCGCGGGCGCCTATTTTCACGCGCAGGCGGGGTTGCGCGCGCAGGCGCTGTACGGAAACGCCTCCATGAACGCGCTGGACATCGCGGAAAACATCCGGCTCTAGCGCCGGGGCAGAGTTGTGTCGAATCGCCGGGCGGATGCATATGGTAGCAGTGGAGAACGCGCACCGAGAATGCGTTCTCTGATGAGATGATGCAATTGATCCTTCGCGGCGAAATATACAAGGCGGCGCTGGACCCGGTGCTGGGCTCCGAACAGGGCGGCACGCGGCCGGTGCTGATTGTGCAAAACAACGTTGGCAACAGGTATTCCCCCACGGTGATCGCGCTTGCCATTACATCCAGAATGAACAAGGCGCGCCTGCCCACGCACATTGAGGTGACGCGGGAGGTCGGCGGGTTGCCGCGCGATTCCGTGATTCTAGCCGAGCAGATGCGCACGCTGGATAAACAGCGGCTGCTGTGCCGCTTAGGCGCGCTGCCGGAGGACGTGATGGCGCAGGTGGACCGCGCGCTGCTCATGAGCCTGGGCATCGGCACGAGATAGATTCAACCAAAGGAGGGACAGCCTTGGAGAAGTCATTTTGGAAGGAATTCGACTGGAAGCAGGAGCTGAAGCAGGATGCGCTGATGGTGGCGGGGCTGCTATTGATGATGATCTCGTACAATTATTTTTTCGTGCCCAATCAGCTCGCGCCGGGCGGCGTGACGGGCCTTGCCACCATCCTCTACTATTTGTGGAACCTGCCGGTGGGTTTGATGTCCGCCGTG
>CAOKIU010000046.1 GCA_948468595.1 uncultured Christensenella sp. | reverse complement strand
CAACACCTGCAAGTCCTGCAACTGCAACACCGTTGCCGACGCCAACACCTGCAATACCTGCGCGCAGGTGGCCAACGCCAACAACTGCCACTGCAATAGCTGCGGCTGCATCCGCTAAATAACCGCCGCCGCACATTCGGCCCGCCCGGGCCGGGTGTGCGGCGCTTTTATTTCCGATCCCGTTCAGGCGTATGCCGTGCCAATAAATAATATTGGATTTTTTTGTGAGAACCACTTGCAAAACTGTGCGCATCGTGCTATACTCTGTGAGTGTCGGTGGCGGGGATGTCACGCCAACATAGCTCAGTTGGTAGAGCAGCAGTTTCGTAAACTGCAGGTCAAGGGTTCGAGTCCCTTTGTTGGCTCCATTTCGAGGTGTAGCGCAGTTTGGTAGCGTGTTTGGTTCGGGACCAAAAGGTCGCAGGTTCAAATCCTGTCACCTCGACCAAGAGCAGTTTCGGCAAATACCGAATCAACAGGCTTTGGCGAATGCCACAGCCTGTTTTGCTTTATAATGGGCAGTTTTTTAGGAACTTGAGGTATAAAAAATGAATTTACCAAATCTCCTGACTCTCTTGCGCATGTTCATGATCCCGGCGGTCATCTTCTTTTTTGCCGTCGGTCATCCCTATTGGGCGCTGTTCTTTTTTCTGCTCGCAGGGCTTACGGATTTTCTGGACGGCTATTTGGCCAGGCGCTTTCACCAGATTACGGACTTTGGCAAGGTAATGGACCCGCTGGCGGACAAGCTGATGCTCATCACCACGCTTATTTGCCTGTACTTTCAGGGCAGCATTCCCCTTTGGGTGCCCATCGTCATCGGCGTCAAGGAATTTACGATGATTACCGTGGCCGCTTTTCTCTACCGCCGGGAGTTCGTGCTGCCCGCCAATTTCTTTGGTAAGCTGGCGACCGTGCTGTTCACCTTGGCGGTTGTGCTCTCCTTCTTTGCTCCGTTCGTCTCTCCCTGGCACACCGTGCTGCTCTATATCGCCACCGCGTCGGCCATCTTCGCCATGATTTACTATGGCGTTCTCGTGCTTAAGTCCAACCCGCTACTGCTTCAAAAAGGCAAATAGCTTCGCCGTTTAAAGGGGAACGCCGCGTACGCGGCGCTCCCCTTTTTCATGTGCGGCAAACAGCGCTATCTCGTTTCGCCGAAGAAGAACAGCGCCACCGTGCCCGGCCCGGAATGCGCGCCGATGACCGGATCGACGTAGTGAATGAGCACATCCTTGACCTTGAGGCGCTCGCGGCAGCGGTCCGCCACGTACTGCGCATCCTCCAAACAGTCGCCGTGGGAGATATAGATGGTCTGCTTTTCCGGGTTGATGCAGGTCTTTTCCATGCGGTCCACCAGCGCGTCCAGCGATCCCCTGCGCCCGCGCGCCTTGGCCACGTTGATCAGGCGCCCCTGGTCGTCCACGTGCATCACGGGCTTGATGCCCAGCATCGTGCCCAGCACCGCCGTCGCCGCCGAGACGCGGCCGCCGCGCTTTAAGAAGAACAGATCGTCCACGGTAAACCAGTGGCAGAGCTTGCGCTTGTTGTCCTCCAGCCACTCATAGGTGGTTTCAATATCATATCCGCTCTCACGGCATTGGCAGGCATAGGTCACCAGCAGCCCTTCGCCCAGCGAGGCGCACAGGGAGTCCACCGCGCGCACCTTGCGCTCCGGGTACATCTTTTGCAGCCTCTCGCAGGCCTTGGCCCCCTCCTGATAGGTGCCCGACAGCGCGGAGGAAAAGCCGATGAACAGCACGTCCTTCCCCTCCTTGAGCAGCGGCTCAATGGCGTCCGCACAGGCCTGCTCATTGGCGCAGGAGGTCGTGATGTTCTCTTTGTTGCGCATCATGGTGTAAAAACGTTTCAGGTCGTTCTCCTCGCCCTTGACGTAGCTGCGGTAGGGCTTTCCCTCCACCATGAAGACCAGGGATACGATCTTCAGATCATATCGGTCAATGACCTCGTTGGGCAGATTGCAGGATGAATCCGTCACAATTTCAAAAGACATCGCGCTTCCCCTCTCTCCTTGTTAGGCTGATTTAAAATGCGTGTGAAAGCGCATAGCTCTTCAGCGCTTCATAGATGACGGCGTGCCCTTCTTGGTTGGGGTGGATGCCGTCCACACACAGGTGCTTGAGCAGATCCCCCGCCCGCTCAAACGCGCCGCGCACATCGATTAAGTGTACCGAAAGGGCGGAGGCAACCTGGCACAGCAGATCATTATACTCCTTGTGCGTGCGGTAGATGCGCTCCACATCCCCCAGCCAGGCGAGCACGTTTTCCTTGTTGAGAAGTCCCCGCGTCACCCATTCGAAATAGCGCTTGGAGTCGATGGGCGGCAGGGTGAGCAATACCGGGATCAGCCCCTTGCCGCGCACCTTGCGCACCATCTGCGCCATGTTTTGGGCGTATTGCTCCGGGCGTACATGGGGATCGTGTCGCTCCTTGGGCGCCTGGGCGATCGCCGCCCAGTCAAAATCCACATCGTTGCCGCCGAAGCCCAGCAGCGCGGGCCGGCCTTCCTCAACATTGGCAAGGCCGTTTTCCACGACCTTCTTTCCCTTTTCCGAGGTCATGCCAAAGTACGCATGGTTCTCCATCTCTATGTGGAGCTCCTGCGCCGCCTGCGCAAACCCGCTGCGCTCCCGCAGCCCTACATAGCGCCCCCTGCCGGAATCAAACACAATGCCCTTGGCAATGGAATCTCCCCACACATACACCTTATCGGCCATGCCCGTTCACCTCACCACATCTAGTTTTCAATATTATGTTAGCACATTATTTTAATCCTGTCAACTTCTTTTCATTTCTTCTTGTATGATTTTCAACTTTGTGTTATACTGTTTTTGAGCAACGGGCTCGGAAGGGAGACGCGCACATGAGCATTCCGCAGGAGAGTTTGATGGAGTGGACGCGGCAGATTAAGGCCTATCGCATCCCGCGCTACGACGAATTGCCCTCTATCGAGCTATACATGGATCAGGTTGTCGTCATCATCGAGGCGACCCTGCGCATCTTCATGCGCGACGCGAAGGACCGGCGCATCACGCCGGCGATGATCAATAACTACGTCAAGCTCAAAATCCTGCCGCCGCCCGTGAAAAAGCGCTATAACCGCACGCATCTTTGCTACCTGGTGATCATCTGCATGCTCAAGCAGGTTCTGGCCATATCCGAGATACGCGATCTCATCCAAGCGCAGTTGGAAAACAGCGATATTGCGGCGGTCTATGACGATTTCTGCACCATGCAAGAGCGCTCCTTCTCCGCCATGCTGGACAGCGCCGCTTCCTCGGAAGAGACGCCCTCCCCCAACTTTTCCGACCGGACGCTGCGCGTTGCCGTTCATGCAAGCGTCAATAAGATGATTGCCGAAAAAATGATTGATATTCAAAATCCTGCTTCCGATGGCCGGGAGAGGCGCAAGGAATAAAACAGCCCGATAAAAATGAGGACGCCCGCGGAGGGCGTCCTTTTTTTGCCGGGCTGAGCTTGCCGCACCGTCCGGACGGCGGCTATTTTTCAAAACGGCTGCCGGTCTGGCTGCCGAAGGTATACCCTTGGCGCTCGTACAGGTTCATCCAGTCGCGCATACGGGTGGTGAAGTCCTTGTTGGTATTGGTCTTGCTCATCAGGGAGAGGAGCTGGTCCGTGGCGTCCGAGGTGTTGGCCGAGGACAGCAGCTTGCGAATGTTGAAGGCGCACTCCAGCTCTTCCTTGGAGAGCAGGAGATCTTCCCGCCGCGTGCCCGATTTGTTCAAATCAATGGCGGGGAAAATGCGCTTTTCGGAGAGCTTGCGGTCCAAATGGATCTCCATGTTGCCTGTGCCCTTGAACTCCTCGTAGATGATGTCGTCCATGCGGCTGCCCGTCTCAATCAGCGCCGTTGCAATGATGGTCAGCGAGCCGCCCTCCTCGATGTTGCGAGCCGCGCCGAAAAAGCGCTTGGGCTTGTGCAGCGCTCCCGGGTCCAAGCCGCCGGAGAGCGTGCGGCCCGTGGGCGGGATGACCAGGTTGTAGGCCCTTGCCAGGCGGGTGATGGAGTCCATCAGGATCACGACATCGCGTCCCTGCTCGACCAGCCGCTGCGCGCGCTCGAACACCATTTCCGAAACGCGGGTGTGGTGCTCAGGCAGCTCGTCGAAGGTGGAGTAGATCACCTCGCCGCTGATGGAGCGCTGCATGTCCGTCACTTCCTCCGGCCGCTCGTCAATGAGCAGGACGAGGAGCTCCGCCTCGGGGTAATTGACGGAAATGGAGTTGGCCAGCTTCTTGAGCAGGATGGTCTTGCCCGCCTTGGGCGGGGCCACAATCAGCGCGCGCTGGCCCTTGCCCACCGGCGCGATCAAATCGATGATGCGCAGGGCGAGATCCTGCGCCGCGCTGGGGCACTCCATCGTATAGCGCTTGTTGGGAAATATGGGGGTCATGTCGTCGAACGCGCGGCGGCCAATGGCGTTTTCAGGCAATTGGTCGTTGATCTTGGTGATGTAGAGGAGCGCGCGGTACTTCTCTCCCTCCCGGTGCGGGCGGGTGATGCCGGTGACCTTGTCCCCCGTCTTCAATTCAAATTTGCGAATTTGATTGATCGCCACGTACACATCATGCGCGCCGGGCAGGTAGTTCTCCGAGCGGAGGAATCCATAGCCGTCCGCCGTGATCTCCAAAATGCCCTCGCACTCGCCGCAATCCCCTTCGCTCAGGATCTGGCTTACGGCGGGCTTCACCCCCGCGATGCCCTGCGCGGGCTTGATGCCCGAGCGCGGCTGAAACACGGGCCGCGGAGCGGGAACCTCCGCAGGGGCCTCCTCCTTCTCTTGGTGGTCGTCGGGGATCTCCGCCGGCACGGCCAAATCCTCCTCCTGGCCGCTTTGATCCGCCAAGACGAACGGTGCCGTCTCGGCGCCGCGGTCCTTTTTCGGGCGGCCGCCGCGCCGCTTGGGCGGATCGGGGAGGTCTCCCTGATCCACCAAGATTCCATTTTTCTCCATGATTTTGAGCACGAGCTCCCGCTTGGGATAGGTGGTGGGCGAATCTACACCCATCTCCTTGCCCATGACGCGCAGCTCCTGCAATTTCATGGCCTCCAATTCCTGAAATGTCACAAAGATTCTCCTTCCTAAGATGTGCATGAAAAGAAATGCATGACGAAGCCCTGTATTCTAGGCGCAAATAGCATATGCAGATAGTATACGGTTTCATACGCCCAATGACAAGGGCTGCAAAAAGAGAGGCATTAAAAATGTGCGTTATTTGAATGCAGGCGGTCTGTCCGCCCGAAATTCACAAAATCAATTTCCCGGGAAACGCGCCACGGCGACATCCCTTGTGATGGCTTGCTCCACCCAGTGGCCGAGCCCGTCGTATGCGCCGCCCACGAGCGGTTCAAAGCCGGCGTTTTGCAGCATTTCGCGCGCGGCGCTCAGCGGCAGGGTGTTGGCGTTGAAGGAAAGCGCCACCCCCGCGCCCGGCAGCAGCGTCCTTTTCCACGCCGTCAGCGCCTTTTTCATCAGCTTATCCAGGCTCACCTTGTCCTGTCCGTCCCGGCTTTCGTGCTGCACGCCGTAGGGCAGGTCGCACACCAGCGCGTGAAAGGGGCGGCCGCGATAGAACTTATCCGCCAAGAGGGTATCCCCCAGGGTTACGGTGAGGGTGCGCGGGTCCTCCTTAAAGGCCGCGCTGTTTTCAGCCAGGGTAAAGCGCGTGCGCGCGCCCGCGTTTTTGCCCTCCACCGTCATGGACGCGGCATCCGTCTTGTGCTTTAAATGATTGAATTCGGCGTATTTTTTGACGAACCGGGTCAGCTCGCCCACATCGGTCTTGTCAATTTCGATCCCACACATGTCGTAGGAGCGGCGCAGCCCCTCAAAGAGCGTCGTGCCCCGGCCGCACATGGGGTCCAAGATGCACAGCGGGCGCTCAAACTTGCTCGCAAAATCCGAGGAGAATACGGCCAGGTTGATGAGCATGCCGGTGAACATCTCGTTGGTCTTACCCTTGTACTTGAGAATGCCCGAAAGATCCCCGCCGAAGCGGAGCTGCCCGCCCGGCATCAGGGGCAAGAGCGCATCCCCCCTAACCTCAAAGACCGCATACGCGCAGGACACCATGGATAACAGTTTTTTCATCTGGCCGTCCCACTCAGGCACGTCAAAGGCGAGCATGGGCAGGCCGCCCGGGGCGAAGGGGCGCACCTCCACCTCCGTCAAAACCGCGCGCAGCATGACGGTCAGCTCCGCCGCGGCGAGCTTTTTCATCGATTCAAAGTAGCGGGCATTGGAATGCGGCCACAGCAGTACCGCAATCTTCATCCGTTCATTCCCCCATTAATTCCCGTATTGGTTCATTCTACTGTTTTTGAGTATAGCACAGGGTGAATTCCACAAACAAGGGATTATTGTTAAGTTTGTCGTTGCCGCGCCGCAGTGCGGAACAGACAGAAAGGGGCTGAAATCCCTTTCAGCCCCTTCGGCGATTAATCGCGCCTTGGTTTTCATCCTCTGATCGACTAAGGTTACTGCTGCAATTCTTGCAGCGTGCAGGTGACATCCATGCTCTGCCCGCCGCGGTAAATCGTGATGGTGACGGTATCGCCCACATGATGCGAATAGAGCTGCGCGCGCAGTTCGCTTTGAGAGGTAACGGACTTGCCGTCAATCGCGGTGATGATATCCTGGGGCACAATGCCGGCCTCGCCGGCGGAGGAACCCTCGGTCACGGTCATGACGAAAATCCCTGGCACCAGGTTATAGGCGCTGGCCATGCTCTGGCTGACGGCCTGGCCGGTGATGCCCAAGCCCGGGCGGGTGATCTTGCCGGTTGTGATGAGCTCATCCACCGTCGCTTTGACCTCGTTGATGGGGATGGCAAAGCCGATACCCTCGATGGTGGCGCCGGAGGCGGTGGAGCCCGAGTTCTTGCGGGCGTTGATGCCGATGACCTCGCCGTTGACGTTGAGCAGCGCGCCGCCGGAGTTGCCGACGTTGATGGCCGCGTCGGTCTGAATCATGTTGACGTAAGCGCCGTCGATTTCCAGCGTGCGGTTGGCGTAGCTGACGATGCCATAGGTGGTGGTGCCATTGTAATTATCGCCCAGCGGCGAGCCGATGGCGATGGCAAACTCGCCCGTGCGCACCTTGGAGGAATCGCCCATCTTGGCCGCGGGCAGGTCCGTGCGGTCCACCTTGAGCAAGGCGATGTCCTGCACCGCGTCGTAGCCCACGACGCTGGCGTCCAACTCCTCGCCGCTGTTGAGCAGCACCGTTACACGGGAAGCGCCCTCCACCACGTGGAAGTTGGTGATGACGTAGCCATCCGCAGAATAGATGACGCCCGAGCCGGAGCCTGCGAGCCGTTCCGTCTGCTCCGCCGTCTGGCCGCTGCTCCCGCCAAAGGGGAAGTAGTAGCCGCCAAAGCTAAAGCCGTTGGACGCGCTGGTCATCTGGTAATTGTGAATGCCCACCACGCTATCCTGCACGCTGGCCACAACGTCGGCAATTTCATTGGAGAACGCTGCCAGCGCCGTAGTCGATGTGGAGGTCGGCTGCTGCGTCGCCTCCGGGGTGGGTTGCAGCGCGCCGTTCGTCTCCACGGGCGCCTGGGTTTGCGTGTCTCCGCCCAGCGCCGGCTGCACGCCGTCAATGCCGCGCACGGCCACCGCGCCGACCAGCCCGCCCAGCATGAGCATCACCAGCGCCACCGAGACGAGCACCACCGCGTTGCCGCCGTGTCTCCTCTTTCGATTTTCGCCGTAATAGCCGCCATCGTTGTTATAGTCATGAAAGTTGCTCATACAAGACGCCTCCTCTGTCGCTTTTACCTTATGGCTACAGTATACCCCGCTAAGTTTGCAAAGCTGTGAACGCCGTATGAACATTCGTGAAGCGTTTACACTTTTTTCGGAGGATTGGCAAGGTCGAGCGCAAAGGTGAAGTTCGTGCCCTCGCCCTTTGTGCTAGAGACGGCAATGTCGTGGCCATGCTGCAAGAGGATCTGCCGCACAATGGATAGCCCCAGCCCCGTTCCCTTTCCCGACGTATGCGCCTTATCCACGGTATAAAACCGGTCAAAAACGTGCGGCAAATCCTTTTCATCGATTCCCGCGCCGTCGTCAATGACGGATACAGCGCATTCCGACCCCTGAATTCTGGTCAGGAGCGTGAGCTTTCCATACTGCCCGCAAAACTTGATGGCGTTATCCACAAGGTTGGAGACCACCTGCTCGATGCGGTCCATGTCCGCGTGCACAAGGCAGGGCTCCTGGGCAAAATCCGCGTCGATTTCCATATTCTTTTCGTCAATGCGCCCCTCGTATTTGATGAGCACGCGGCGCATCAGCTCGTTGATGTTAAAATCGATGGGGTTCATGGGCATATTGCCCGATTCGATGCGCGATAGGTCGAGCAGGTCGCGGATGAGACGGGTGAGGCGCTGCGTCTCGTCGTAGACCACCTGCATGTACTTGTGCTGTTCCTCCTTGGGGATGGTGCCATCCAGCATTCCCTGCAAATACCCGGCAATCGAGGTGATGGGCGAGCGCAGTTCGTGGGATACGTTGGCCACAAACCCCTTGCGCTGCTCCTCCATGTCCTTGAGCGCGTCCACCATGTTGTTAAAGGCGCCCGATACCTCCCCAATTTCGTCATCGGCGTAGACGCGCACCTTCACGCTCATATCCCCCTGGCCCAGGCGCTTGGCCGCGGCCGCGAGCTCGCGCAGGGGCCGGGTGATGCGCAGGGCGGTATAGGCCGTCAGCACCAGCCCCAGCAGGCTGGCCATCATCGCCGCCATCCACAGCTCCCGAAACAGCGGGATAAAGCCGGTGTTGAACATCTCCAGCTTCTTGTGAATGAAGACCGCGCCCACCGTCTCCCCCCGCGAGGAGAGCGGCATGGCCACGGTCATGACGGCGTTCTTGCCGAAATACCGCTCAAACCCGCCCTGAAAGGTCATGGGTTCGCCGCTTTGCAGCACGGCCTTCATGTAGGTCTTGACATCCTCCTGCGTAAGGTCCGGCGTGGAGGAATCCAAACCCGTGATGTTGAGCTGGAGGCCGTTTTTATCCACCAGCCACACCGAGGAATCGGCGGCCGCTTCGTTGATGCTGGAGGCGAACACGCGCGTGGTGATCTGATAATCGCTTAGATCCTGATAGTTCTGGGCGATGGCCTTCGCCTCCTGTTTCATCAGATCCACGCCGCTATTGAGCTGGTTGATCCACATAAAGCGCGAGACCAGCCCCCCCAGCACCAGCAGAACGATCATCAAAACGGTCATAAAGTTGACCGCCATGCGCATGAACAGTCTGTGAAACATCACTTCACCTCGAACTTATAGCCGACGCTCCAAATGGTCTTGATGTGCCAGCCGTATTCCTCGCATCCCGTCAGTTTTTCCCGAATGCGCTTGATGTGAACGTCCACGGTCCTGGAATCGCCGAAGTAGTCAAAGCCCCACACCTGCTCGAGCAGCTGGTCGCGGGTAAAGACCTTGTTGGCGTGCGAGGCCAGGAAATAGAGCAGTTCGATCTCCTTGGGCGGCATCTCAATGTCCTTGCCGTTGTAGGTGACCAGGTACGTGCTCATGTTGATGACGAGGTTGGGGAAGGCCAGCTCCCGCTCGGGCGGCACCACGGACTGCGTTCTGCGGATGACGGCCTTGATTCTGGCGATGAGCTCCTTGGGGTCGAAGGGCTTGGTCATGTAATCGTCCGCGCCCAGTTCCAGGCCCAGCACCTTGTCAAAGGTCTCGTCCTTGGCGGTGAGCATGATGATGGGAATGGTGCTGATCTTGCGGATCTCGCGGCAGACCTGCCATCCGTCCATGCCGGGCAGCATCAGGTCCAGCAGCACGATGTGCGGCGGGTTCTTTTTAAACTGGTTCAGGGCGTCGTCGCCCCTTGTCGCGGTATCGGTCTCATAGCCCTCTTTCTCCAGATAGAGCTTGATGAGCTGGTTGATGTTGGGATCGTCGTCCACGATGAGTACGCGCGTGTTTTCCATGTTTTAACCTCCGTATTCATTATTGCCCGCCCAAATCAAAAGAAAAAGCGGTTGTCCAGACCTTGAGCGCCCGGCAGCTTACTCGCCATGCGAAACATGGCTTTCGCGTGAATGCGGTCGTGCCAGACGAACCTGCGGCACACCTTGGCAAGCGTCCATTCCTCGCCGTCCCCGCTGACAAAGACGCGGTTTTGAAGGTAGTCCCCGCTCTCTTGCTCCAATTGCCGGAACGCCCGCGCCCGCAGGGTTTCCAGCGTCCCCGCTTCGTCCGTCGCAACGCCGATTTGCCCAAAGTAATAGCCGTTGACCCCGCGCATGTGTTCAAGCATCTCCCGCGCGGTGCGGGGCAGGGGGCCGTAAAAGGTTTGCCGCGGGCTTAGCGTGGTCGCGTCCTTGTCCGGGACGGAGTCGCAGAGCATCTGCGCATCCCTTGCCGATCGCATCGCCAGCGCCTTGAGCGCCTCGTAGCGCCGGGGCGTCAGCGCGCCCCGCTCGCTCTTAAAGAGCGCCTGTGTGTCCGCCTCACGAATGGGAATGCCGCACGCCCGCTCCTCGACGATTTCCACGGCCGCATCCTCCGGCGCGGCCCATCCGCACCAGCGCGCCCAGACGCGAACCTCGCCCGGCAGCTTGTCCAGCGCCTCTCCCAGCGCCGCGCCGCGCGCGTAGGCGCCCGGATAATCCCGCGCCCAAAGCAGCGTGTCCGCCCCGTTGTGCTCCCAAATACAGGCAATGGCCATCCCCAATTCCCCCTTCCCGGCGCGCTATGGCCGCCAATTTGGTCCCCAGCCGCTACTTTAGCGTCACGACGGTCACGCCGCTCTCCCCCTCGCCATAGCGGCCGAGGCGGAACTCCGCCACATGCGGGTGGCGGCGCAAGTGCTGGGTGATCGCGCTGCGCAGCACGCCCGTGCCCTTGCCGTGGACGATGGAGACCTCCGAAACCCCCGCCATCATGCAGTCATCCAGGTACTTATCCACGTTGTCCAGCGCCTCCTCGGGCAGTTGGCCGCGCACGTCCAGCTCCAGGGCCACCTGGCGGGCGGCCACCTGAATGGCGCGGCGGCCCTTTTCCTTCTTGGGCGCTTCCGCCTTGCCCGCGGCCCTCAGGCTTGCAAGCGGCTGCTTCATCTTCATCAAGCCCACCTGCAACTGAACCTCGCCGTTCTTGTCCGGCAGGGCGAGCACGGACCCCGTGCAGCCCAGGCCCGTGATGAACACCGTCTGCCCCAGCTTCACCTGTTTGAGCGCCGCGCCCTCCTGGTCGCGCTCCGGCTTGACCATGGGTTCGGCCAGGCTGTCCAGCCCGCCCGCCAGGCGGCGCTTGGCCTCCAGGATCTCGCGGTCCTGGGCGCTGTGCTCCTTGGCGGCGTTCTTTAGGTCGCGGATGATGCTCTCGGCCTCGGCCTGGGCATTGTGCATCACGCGGCGGGCGTCCTCGCGCGCCTTGCGAATGATCTTGTCGCGCTGCTCCTCGAGCTTTTTGCGCTCCTGCTCCGCTTGATCCCGGAGGCGAACGGTCTCGTTGTGCGCCTCCTCGGCAAGCTGGCGCTCCCGCTCGGCGGTCTGGCGGTGCATCTCCGCCGTGGTGATCACGTCCTCAAAGCGAATCTGTTCGCCGCTGAGCCATTCCTTGGCCTTGTCGATGATCTCATTCGATAGTCCCAGCTTGCGCGAAATCTCAAAGGCGTTCGACTTTCCGGGGATGCCGATGGAGAGGCGATAGGTGGGCCGCAGCGTCTCGACGTTGAATTCCACGGACGCATTTTCCACGCCCGCATGCGTCAGCGCATAGGCCTTGAGCTCGGAATAGTGGGTAGTGGCCAGCGTGCGCACCTTGGTCAAGAGCAGCCTATCCAGGATCGCCATGGCCAGCGCCGCGCCCTCGGTGGGGTCGGTGCCCGCGCCCAGCTCGTCAAACAGCGCCAGGGACCAGGGCGTGACGCGCTGAAGAATGCTCACGATGTTGACCATGTGCGAAGAAAAGGTGGAGAGCGATTGCTCAATGGACTGCTCATCGCCGATGTCGGCAAACACATCGTCAAAGACCGCCAGCTCCGTGCCCAGCATCGCGGGCACCTGAAGTCCCGCCTGCATCATGAGGGTGAAGAGCCCCACGGTCTTGAGCGTGACGGTCTTGCCGCCCGTGTTGGGGCCGGTGACCACGAGCGTGGTGAAGTCCTTGCCGATCCATAGATCGCTGGGCACCACCTTTTCCGGGTCGATGAGGGGATGGCGGCCGCGCTTGATGTCGATCCGCCCCTGATCGTTGATCTTGGGCTGCACCGCGCGCATCTGCCGCGCCAACGCGCCCTTGGCAAAGATGAAGTCCAGTTCCGCCAGAATGCGCTGGTTTTCCATCAGCGCGCCCGCCTCGCCGGAGACCGCCTCGGAAAAACGCGCCAAGATCTTTTCAATCTCCGCCTGTTCCTCGCCCATCAGGGCGCGCAGGTCGTTGTTGATCTCCACAATGGCCATGGGCTCGATAAACAGCGTGGCCCCCGATGCGCTTTGATCGTGCACGATGCCCGGCACCTGCTGGCGATACTCCGCCCGCACGGGCAGCACATAGCGCCCCTGCCGCATGGTGATGAGCGTATCCTGCAAGACCTTGGCCATGGTGCTGGAATGCAGATACCCGTTGAGCCGGTCGCGGATGCGCTCGTTGGCCGAGCGGATCTTCCGCCGGATGGAGGCCAGGGCGGGGCTGGCGGTGTCGGCGATCTCCTCCTCGGAGAGGATGCTGGCCAAAATCTCCTCCTCCAGCTCCCGCATGGGCAGCAGGGCGCGGGCAAGGTTCACAATGTGCGGCGCCGCGCTCTCCTCTTCCTTTTCGCTCACCAGCATGCGCTGCACCGTGCGGGTTGTTTGCATCAGCCTTGCGCACATCAAAAGGTCCTTGGGCGAGAGCACGCCCCCCACCTTGGCCCTGGAGACCTGCATTTCCACGTCGTCAAAGGGCGCGATGGGCTGCACGCCCGTGCGCGCGACCAGCGTGGACGCCTCCTCCGTCTCCGCTTGCCAGCGGGATATGGTTTCAAAATCGCTCACGGGAACCAGTTCCTGGCAGCGCCGCTTGCCCAGGGCGGAAGCAGCGCGCTCCACCAGCATCTCCCGTATCTTGTAAAACTCCAATACCTTCAGTGATTTTTCCTGCATGTCTTATTCCTCATCGATCATTCCACACCTTTGAAAAGGTGTCCAAGCGTCGTCTGTCCTCTCTCTTGGCGCACGCGCTCGCCGCGCATCGCCGCGCGGCAGGCCGCCGCGTCCTCTCTGGCGCCAATGACGCGCAGCGCGGCAAAGCCGCACGCGAGGATGCGTGGCATCTCCTCCAGGGCGCTGAACGTGCGCGCGCCGAAGACCTGCACCCGGCAGCCGCTCTTGGCCCGATAGGGGATCAGGCGCAGCGCCTCCCCCTTGCGGTCGGTCAGCCTCGCGCCCTTGCCGCCGCACAGGCTGCAATGCTCCCTTCCCCGCTCGTCCAAGCCCTTTTGCGCTCGAAGCGGGCAGTGCCGCAGCGTCATCAGCGGCACATCGCCCCGCACGATCAGCTCCGTTGGGCATGCGGCGGCCAATCCCCGCGCCTCGTCCAGCGTACACTCCGCGGACGCGGTCACGCGCGCGGCGCCCAGCTCCGTCAAGCGCGCCGCCGTTCCGGCGTTAAAGGCGTTCAGGCCCACATCCGCCACGCACCCCTCCCGCATTTGGGAGAGATTGTTGCACACCAGCCTTCGCCCCTGAAGGGCGGCAAGCGCCTCGTCAAGCTCCTCCTGGCTCAGCATATTGGGCAGCACCACCGCCACCTCCGCCGGCAGGCGCTTTAGCGCCGCCGCAAGCGCCGGCCCCGCAAGGTCCCGCGGGGCGAAATAGAGTTCGTCCGCCACGTCGCCCGCGGCCAGCAGCTCCTCTACGTCGTCTGATTGCAGAACGAGCCGCGGCCTGCCTGCGTCAAGGGTAGCGCGCGCTTTGTCTGGATAGGGCAGCACCGTGCGCCGGGGCGTGTGCGCCTCCAAAATTGCCTGCTCACAGCGCTGCGCTGCCTCCCGCCGCAGTGCGTTGAGCGCGGAAACGGGGAGAAACGCCCCCTCCTCCAGTTCGCAGGCGAAGTTTTCAAGCTCCAGCACCGTATCCCCCAGCTTGCCGATTTGGCGGCGCACAGCCTCCGCTTGAAGCGGCCTGCCCTCGGCGCGCTGCACGGTTTCGCCTTCCACCCTCTGCCCGCCCAGCTCAAGGGCGCAGGGATGGCCGATGCGCGCGGTAAAGCGCGCGTCCACCGGGGTTCTTTTCCGCTCGCCCATGCAGCTGGCGCGCGCGCGTTCAATCTGCGCGGCGTCCGTGGTGCGGTAGAGGCGATCCCCCTGCCTGACGCCCTCCGGCACGCGCAGACGCTCCCCCTCGATGCGCTCGACCAGGATGCCGTGATCGCCGCCCGAGCCGCGCGCCTCCAGGCCGTCGCCCGCGCGCAGGGGCTCTGTGAGCTTGACCCTGGCCCGGCCGCCGCTGACGTTGAGCACCGTGCCCACGGGAACGCCCCAGTGATTGGGGCGCGACGTTGCCATGACGGAAGCGTCGTTTTTGCCCATGGCGTAACCGCGCGTGAATCCCCCGCGGTTGAAGATGCTCAGCAGCTGGCGCATCTCCTCGGGGTCGGCGGGCTTGCCCAGCAGAGCGTTATCCAGCGCGCGGCGGTAAGCCGCGGTCACCACTGCCACGTATTCCGGGCGCTTGAGCCGTCCCTCGATCTTGAGCGAGGTCGCGCCCGCGCGCACGAGATCGCGCAAATCATAGGCCGAGCAAAGGTCGGCCGGGCTCAGAAAGTACCCGCGCGCGCCGCCGAGGGCGTAGGGCAGGCGGCAGGGCTGCGCGCACCTGCCGCGGTTGCCGCTGCGCCCCCCGATCATGGAGGAGAGCAGGCACTGCCCCGAGTAGCTCACGCAAAGCGCGCCGTGCACGAACGCCTCCACATCCAGACCCGCGCGCGCAATATCCGCAATCTCTTGCAGGGTACACTCTCGGGCGGGCACCACGCGCCGCATGCCCAGGGTCTTGGCGCGCTGAGCGCCGGAAAAATTGGCAATGGACATCTGCGTGCTGGCGTGCAGCGGAAGGTCCGGGAAGCAGCGCCGCAAAAGGCTCGCAACGCCCAGGTCCTGCACAATTACCGCGTCGATGCCCGCGCTCACCGCCTCGGCCACCATCTGATAGACCTGGGGCATTTCCCGATCCCGCACGAGGGTATTGACGGTCATGTAGAGCTTGACGCCGCGCTTGTGGCAGTATTCCACGGCCTCGAGCAGACCTTCGCCGTCGAAGTTGGCCGCGCCCGCCCGCGCGCCGAAGAGGCGGCCGCCCACATACACCGCGTCCGCGCCGTTCTGCACCGCCGCAACCAGCGCTTCCCTCTCGCCCGCCGGGGCGAGCAGCTCCACCTTTTTCATAATTTCCCCCACATTCGTCCCCTAGCTTTCTCCTGATTATAGCATCTTCCCCTGTCAGGCACAAGAAAGGCGGAAGAAAGTTCACAGAATCAACAGTTTTTTGATTCCGCTCCGCATTTCTTCCGCCATAGCGCTCTTATGCGCGCTTACTTGCCCAGCATGGCCGCGCCGATGATGCCCGCGTCGTTGCCCAACGTGGCGATCTCAATATCGGCATAGGGGAGGTCTTTGTAGAAGACGTACTCCGCCACCTTTTTGCGCAGGGGTTCGAGCAGGAAATCGCCCGCCTTGGAAACGCCGCCGCCCAGGGCGATGACCTCCGGGTCCAGGGCGTTGATGATGGCCACAATGCCGATGGCCAGGTAGTAAATGTACTGGTCGTACACCTCCAGGGCGACCGCGTCCCCCTGGCGCGCCGCGTCGATGACCGTGCGCGCCTCGATCTTATCCAGGTCGCCGTCCACCATCTTGACAATCAGGCTCTCCGGATGCTTCTGGGCGGCCTCGCGTCCCTGGCGGATGAGGGCAGTCGCGGAAGAATACTGCTCCCAGCATCCGATAGAGCCGCAGGTGCAGCGCCGGCCCTCGCACTGAACGGTCATATGTCCAAGCTCGGAGCCCACGCCGTGCGAACCGGAATAGACCTTGTGGTTGATGATGATGCCGCCGCCAACGCCCGTACCCAGCGTCAGGAATACGGAGTTGGCCACGCCCGCCGAAACGCCGGCAACCGACTCGGCAAGGCCGGCAACGGTGGCGTCGTTATCGATGAATACGGGCTTATCGATGATGGACTGCATGATCTGGCGCAGGGGCACCATGTGCCACTTCAAATTGGTGCAGAAGATGACCACGCCCGTCTTGGGATCGGCAATGCCCGGGACGCCCACGCCCACGGCCTTGACATCGTCCAGGGTGTATCCCGCGTCCTTGATGACCTTCAAGGAGAGGTTGGCCATGTCCTTGACAATGGGCTCGGCTCCGCGCTCAAGCAGCGTGGGCACGCTGTCCTTGTGCAGGATCTTGCCGTCCTCATCCACCAATCCCACGGCGATATTCGTGCCGCCCAAGTCCACGCCGATGTACAACATACTCTCTTCCTCCTAATTGCTGTTTTGTATTTTGATAAATCAATTGCTCTGTATCTTGGCCGCCAGCCGGTCGTTGAGCTCCTGCGCGCCGTTGTAGCCCATCTTTTTTAGGCGGTGATTGCTCGCCGCAACCTCGATGACGA
>CAOKIU010000045.1 GCA_948468595.1 uncultured Christensenella sp. | reverse complement strand
GACCGGCGTATCCCCATCTTAGGTAAAGGCCTTGACCTCCTCGCCCATATCCGCGATGAACTGATTGAGCTCCGCATTCTGATCCGCGGAGAGCGCCTTGGTGGGAAAGAGATACAGGGCGCGCGTATTGCGGTCCCGCAGAATCGCCTCGAGCACGGGCAGATTGTAACACAGCGTCTTTCCCGACGCTGTGGGTGTGACGATGGTGACGTTGCGCCCGTCAAGCGCCGCATCCACCGCTTGACGCTGGTGCGTGTACAGCTGATAGATGCCCCGCTTGTTCAGCGCGCGGACGATGGGCGCGGAAAGCCCGCTGGATATATCCATCACGCGCGCGTCCTTGGCGGGCAGCGTCTCCCAGTGCGTGACGCAGGACATGAACGCGCGGTCACTTCTGAGCGCCTCCAAGTATTGATCCAGGTTCATCCCGCCGCCTCCTTTGCGCAGTCATCGTTCCCTCTATTGTACCGCATTCGCCCCGCCGCTGTAAAGCGGGGCTCCCCGCATTTTGTCGGGGAGCCCCTCAAAGGCCGGCGTTATTTCTTTAACAGGTCGCGGATCTCCCGCAGCAACAGCACGTCCTCCGCGGGGACGGGCGGCGCGGGAGGCGGCGTCTCCTTTTTGCGGTGCATCAGGTTGATCATCTTCACCATCGCAAAGACCACCGCCGCAATCAGCAGGAAGTTGACGATGTTTTGCAGGAAGGAGCCGTAGTAGACGGCGACCTCCGCAGCGTCCGCCGTGGCCGGCGTTATGACCCACTTCAGGGTTTCAAAACTGATTCCACCGATGATCACGCCGATGAGCGGCATGACCACATCATTGACCAGAGAATTGACAATGGCTGTAAAGGCCGAGCCGATGATTACGCCCACGGCCAGGTCAATCACGCTTCCTCGGGAGATAAACGCCTTAAACTCCTTGAGTATGCCCGTCTTTTTACCCATCTTACTTCTCCTTCGGTTTTATTTATGGGGAATCCATCCCTGCGCGCAGAGCAGCTCCGCGGACTCCACGCCGCCGCCCGCCGCGCCTCTGAGCGTATTGTGCGAAATGCAGACAAAGCGATAGTCGAAAATGGGATCGTCGCGCAGGCGGCCGATGCAGATGCCCATGCCGTTTTCAAAGTCGCGGTCGAGCTTGGTCTGCGGCCGGTTGTCCTCGGTCATGTACTTTAAGAACTGCTTGGGCGCGGAGGGAAGCTCCAGCTTCTGCGGCTCGCCCTTGAAAGTTGCCCAGGCCGCGAGCATCTGCTCCTTGGTGGGTTTGTTTTTAAACTTGACAAAGACCGTGGCCAAGTGTCCGTCCGTCACAGGCACGCGCACGCAATGCGCGGAGATCTTGGGGGAGGCGGCGTTGACGATGAGGCCATCCTCCAGCCGGCCCCAGATCTTCAGGGGCTCCTGCTCGCTCTTCTCCTCTTCTCCACCGATGAAGGGAATGACGTTATCCAGGATCTCGGGCATGGTTTCAAAGGTCTTGCCCGCGCCGGAAATGGCTTGGTAAGTGGAGACCATCACGCTTTCAATGCCGCAGGAATAGAGCGGCGTGAGCGCGGGGACATAGGACTGGATGGAGCAATTGGGTTTGACGGCGATAAAGCCCGTCTTCGTTCCCAAGCGCTCGCGCTGCTTTTCAATGGCGTGGGCGTGCTCGGGATTGATCTCCGGAATGAGCATGGGCACGTCCGGCATGCCGCGGTTGGCGGAGTTGTTGGAAATCACCGGCGTCTCCGTCTTGGCGTACCGCTCTTCCAGCGCCTTGATCTCGTCCTTTTTCATGTCCACAGCGCAGAAGATGAAATCGCATTTCGAGGATACTGCCTCGACATCTGCGGCGTCCATAACCGTCATGGCGGCAATTTTTTCCGGTATATCCACCTTCATCGCCCAACGGGAGCCCACGGCATCCCGGTAGGCCATGCCCGCGCTGCGGCTGCTGGCGGCCAGCGCGCTGACCTCAAACCACGGATGATCGGCAAGGAGCGTGACGAACCGCTGTCCGACCATTCCCGTCGCCCCTACGATGCCTACTTTGTATTTCTGCATGGTGTTTGCTTCCTTTCTTCTCCCTTAGAGCGCTTTGGTCTCCACTTCTTCCTGCATCTTGCGCACAATTTCCTCAAAGGTCATCGTGCCGATGGCGCCCTCCTTGCGGGAACGAACGGCGATGACGCCGTCTTCCACTTCCTTATCTCCCAGCACGAACATATAGGGGATCTTCTGCATCTGCGCCTCGCGGATCTTAAAGCCGATCTTTTCGTTGCGCAGGTCGATCTCCGTGCGGATGCCCGCCTTTTCCAGCTTATCCTTGAGCTGCGTGGCCGCTTCGTCCGCACGCTCGGTGATGGTGAGCACGCGCGCCTGCACCGGAGAGAGCCACAGCGGGAACGCGCCGCCGAACTGCTCGGTCAAAATGCCGATAAACCGCTCGATGGAGCCGAAAACCACGCGGTGGATCATCACCGGGCGATGCTTTTCCCCATCCGCACCCACGTACTTGAGGTCAAAGCGCTCGGGCAGGTTCATATCCAACTGGATCGTGCCGCACTGCCAGGTGCGTCCCAGGCAATCCTCCAGATGGAAGTCGATCTTGGGGCCGTAGAAAGCGCCGTCGCCCTCGTTGACGGTGTAGGAAACGCCCAGGTCGTCCAGCGCGCCCTGCAAGCCGTCGGTGGCCAATTCCCACATCTCATCCGTGCCAATGGAATTCTCCGGCCGGGTGGAGAGCTCCACCGTGTACTTAAAGCCAAAGACCTTGTATACTTCGTCGATGAGCTGATAGACGCCCTTGATCTCGTCGCGGATCTGGTCGGGGCGCATGAAGATATGCGCGTCGTCCTGCGTGAAGCACCGCACGCGCATCAAGCCATGCAGCGTGCCGGACTTCTCATGCCGGTGCACCAGGCCCAGTTCGCCGCTGCGGCAGGGCAGGTCGCGGTAGCTCCACGCCTTGCGCTCGTAGACCAGAATGCCGCCGGGGCAGTTCATGGGCTTGATGGCAAAATCCGTCTCGTCGATCTTGGTGGTGTACATGTTCTCAGCATAGTGATCCCAGTGGCCGGAGCGCTCCCATAGGCCGCGGTTGAGCATCATGGGCGTCTTGATCTCCTCATAGCCGTGCTCGCGGTGGATCTTGCGCCAGTAATCCTCCAGGATATTGCGCAGCACCATGCCCTTGGGGTAGAAGAAGGGGAAACCCGGACCCTCGTCCCGCACGTCAAAGAGATCCAGTTCGCGGCCCAGCCTGCGGTGGTCGCGCTTTTTTGCCTCTTCCAGCTGCTGAACATAGGCCTCCAGCTCCGCCTTCTTGGGGAAAGCCGTGGCGTAGAGACGCTGAAGCATCTTGTTCTTTTCCGATCCGCGCCAGTAAGCACCCGCAACAGACATGATCTTGACCGCCTTGACATAGCCGGTGGAGGGCAGGTGCGGCCCCGCGCACAGGTCGGTAAAGTCGCCCTGCTTGTAGAAGGAGATGATCGCATCCTCGGGCAGGTCGTTGATCAGCTCCACTTTGTAGGGCTCTCCCTTTTCCTGCATCAGGGCAATCGCCGCTTCCCTGGGCAGTTCGAATCTCTCAATGGGATAGTTCGCCTTGATTACGCGCTCCATTTCCTTTTCGATGCGCTGGAAGTCCTCGTTGGAGAAGGTCTCCTCGCTGTCAAAATCATAGTAGAAGCCGTTGTCGATGGCGGGCCCGATGGCCAGCTTGACGTTGGGGCGCACGGCTTTGACCGCCTGGGCCAGCACGTGGGAGGCCGTATGGCGGTAGACGCGGCGCCCCTCTTCGTCCGCAAAAGTGAGGAACTCCAGCGCGCAGTCCTTGTCAATGACGGTGCTCAGCCCCGATACCACGCCGTCCACCTTGACGGCCACCGCCTCTTTTTTCAGCCCCTGGGACAGGGAGGCAGCGATTTCCAGCGCCGTCTTGGGCGCTTCAAACTCCCTTACCTCGCCTCTTAGCGTAATTTTCACCTTTGTTTCCTCCATTTCAATCGTAATAAAAAACTCCGCCCCCGCGCAGCAAAAACACTGCAAAGGGACGGAGTTGAATCCGCGGTTCCACCCAAATTGCCGCATCCCAACAGACGCGACCGCTTGACAGGCGTTAACGAGCCTTGCTTCGGCATGGTCCGAGGCTGGTTTCTTCACCTTCCGGGCAGTCCAAACGCGCTTTCAGCCACGTCGCGTTCTCTCTTTTGCACCCATCCGGCTACTCTGTCCTCATCGCCCCATGCGATTGAATGTGATTATAGACCTCTTTTCTCCTCCTGTCAATGCCAAATCCGAGCATTTTACAGAAAATGTGCAAAGAACCGGGACATTTTGGCGGCAAAGCGGCGCGCAGGGCATTCCTCACTCGATGATTTCGTAAATCAGCGGGCGCTCTTTGGGCGCTTGCGGCGCGATGCTCACCGCCTGGCGAACCAGGCTTTCCACCTCTTCCAAGTGCGCGGGATCGTTGACGTGCAGGGTGGCAAATGCCTCTCCACAGTTTATGCGGTCGCCCACGCGCTTGTTCAGCACGATTCCCACCGCGCAATCGATCTCCTGTTCCTTGCTCGCCCTGCCCGCGCCCAGCAGATTGGCCGCAAGCCCCAAGGTCTGCGCCTGCATGCCGGAGATAAAGCCCGCTTCCGGCGCGGTCAGCGCCAGCTTTTCCCTTGCCGACGGCAGGCGGGTATAGTCCTCAAGCGCGCCGGCGTCTCCGCCTTGGGCAGTTACCATCTCCTTCAGCTTGGCAAACCCAGCGCCGGTGCAAAGCGCATCCCGGACCTGCCGGCGCGCTTCTTCCTCCTCCAGGCCAAAGCTCAGCATCACCATGCGCAGAGCTACCTCCAAACACAGGTCGCAGGCGCGGCCGGGCTCGCGGCCTTTGAGGATCTCCGCCGCCTCCATGACTTCCAGGGCGTTGCCAATGCTGCGCCCCAACGGCTGGTCCATGTCCGTCACCAGAGCCATCATGCGGCGGCCCGCCATTTTTCCGATGCGCACCATCTCCCGGGCGAGGGTCAAGGAATCCTCCAGCGTGGGCATCAGCGCGCCGCTGCCCGTCTTGACGTCCAGCAAGATGGCGTCGCAGCCAGCGGCGATCTTCTTGGATAGGATGCTGGATACGATCAACGGCAAACTATCCACAGTGGCGGTCACATCGCGCAGGGCATAGAGCACCTGATCCACCGGCGCGAGCTCCTTGCTCTGGCCGATGACGGCGCAGCCCATTTCCCTGACCTGGCGCGTGAACTGATCCATGGTCAATTGCGTAGACAAACCCGGAATGGACCAGAGCTTGTCCAGCGTGCCGCCCGTATGGCCCAGGGCGCGCCCGCTCATCTTGGCAACCGGCACGCCGCAGGCCGCTGCCAGCGGCGCCGCTACAAGCGTGGTCAGGTCCCCCACTCCGCCCGTGGAGTGCTTATCCACCTTCACCCCTGGAATGGAGGTAAGGTCCGCCATTCCGCCGGTGCGCGCCATCTCCATCGTCAGATCCGCCGTCTCCTGCGCGTCCATGCCGCGCAGGCGGATGGCCATCAGCAACGCCGAGGATTGATAATCGGGCACGCGGCCTTCATCAATTCCATGCACCCAGGCGGCAATTTCCTCCCGCGTCAGGCGCTGTCCGTTCTTTTTCTTCTCCAAAATGGAAATCATATCCACCCTATTTCTTCCTCCTTTGCCGTCGTTGCAGGGCTGCGCTCATCTCTCGCCGGAGCGTTTTATCGGTACTCCACCACGCCGTCCCGCAGAGTCTTTTTCCCGGGCTCGTGGGCGGGCCTTCCCACAGGCACGAGACTGACCAGCCGGCGCGGCGGCCTCTGCCCAAGGTATGCGTCGATTTCTGGCGCGGCAAGCACGGGGCCGTTCATCCAGCACCCGCCATAGCCCAAGTCCTGGGCGCAAAGCAGCAGGTTTTCTATCGCCGCCCCGATGGACAGCAGGTCGGGGTGCATCAACAACCGCATTTGCTCCGCATATCCCACATCACGCGCGCGCATCGCCGCGGTCAAGCGCGCGTCCGCATAGGTCATGGGCTCCATATAGACCGCAACCACCATCGGCGCGCTGCGGAAAAAGGTGTTGCGCCGGACGCATCCCGCGACATAGGCGTCGTCTTCCACAAATTCGCGCACCGCGCGCTCCACCCCGGTCGCCGCGGCGCTTGCCAAGCCCAAGATCGACTCCCTCTCGCTCAAGCAAATCAAATGCCAATTCTGACTGTCGCAAGCGCTGGGCGCGGCTGAGGCGGCCGCCAACATCTTCTCCTGGTCCTCCCTGGGCACCGGCGCCTGCGCAAAGGCGCGAATGCTGCGCCTTTGCAGCGCCAAATCACAAAAACTCAAGAATACACCTCCATTGTGCCAATTTTTCCGCAAAGGAATGCGCGGCGGCCGCCGGACTTGTGGATGGCAGGGCGATGAACTCCACCTGTGCGTCCCACTTTCCATGAAATTTTAAAAACAGCTTCTGCGCCGCCTTTCCGTTAAAGGCGATGCAACCAATGGTGGGATGTGCGGACAGCAAGCCCGGGACATCCGTGTGCATGGCCGCGGTGATGGCGCTGTCCAGGCTGCCTGGGCGCACGCAGGAGGCCGCGCTGTCCCACAGGGCAATGCCGTGGGATTTGAGGCGCTGGACGCGCAAGGCGTAATCACCGGTCCATTCCTCGTCAAAGAGCGCAGCCTGGATGCGCCAGAAGGCGTTGCGGGGGTGCGCGTAATACTCCCCCTGCGCAAGGGACTTGACCGATGGCATGGAGCCCAGGATCAACACCCGTGGATTCGGCCCGACCACGGGCGGAAAGCCGAAAATTCTCTCCTGCATAACTTCCAAAAAAGGGCATCCCTTGGGGGATACCCTTGCTCTCTTTTGTTGGGCTTTAGTCGTTTTCCAGCAGTTCGACGATGGTTTTGAGCTGGGACACGGCGTCGACATACGCATAGCGGCCGCCGGTGTACTCGCCCTTCTGCATCAGCTTCATGCCGTCAGCCTCCAAGGCGATGATCTTTTCCTGCATCCCGCGCACGACAAAGGCGATGTGGTGGATGCCCTCGCCCTTTTCATTGAGCACATCGCGCCAGACGCTCGGCGTCATATCCGGCTCGATCAGTTCGATGTTGAGGTTCTCGCCCACGTCAAAGAACGCGAGCTTGGCCCTTGCGGGGCAGGGCTGGCCGTTATACGTGCACTGGGTCTTGTCAATTCCGTCCGTCAAGCTCCAAGCGGGCTTATCCATGCCCAGGAAATCCGCAAACGCCTGCGAAGCCGCCTCAATGTCATGAACCACAAAGCCGATCTGCACCACGGTGCCGGTGCCCAAAATGCCCTTTTTCATGTGGACGTCTCCTCCTTCTTGCGGAATCGATTACATCTCCAACTCGAGCTTTTGATCCTCGGCGTGCTTGACCACCACGCAGTCGTTGGCATAGGTGCGCTCGGGCAGGATGACCAGGGTGGAGACCTCGCCCTCTACCGCATAGGGCGCAAAATGCCACACGCCCGGCTTGAAGGTGACCATCGTTCCCTTGGGGATGAGGAAGGCTTCGAACTTATCCGCCTCAATCTGGCCGCGGTTTGCGGGCGCAACGTGCACGATAACATCGCCATCCAGCGGGATATTGCCCTCCCAGGCCGCGGAGTGATACTCGCTCGTCTCCACAATGTTGGGGCGCTTTACCACCCGGCAGATGGAGAAGGAGGCCAGATCGTGCTGGGCCAAGGGGAGCTGGAGCATGTCGGGCGTGAAGGCGGTGGGCGCGTCGCCATAGAAGGAGGCGGGGCGCAGCAGCTCCACATAGTCGCCGTAGGGGCGGAACGCTTCGCGGTCGAGTTTCTGTACTTTGATCTTGCGCATGATGGTGTCCTCCAATGTACTTTATATTTTACTGCTCAATGGCGTGGGAAAGAACCGCTACAGCGGCCGGAAGTCGAGATTGCGCGCGGCCTTCTTCTCCTGCGGCGGGACGGGTACGGCTGCCGGTACGCAGTCCTCCATGTCAATGCCGTAGGTATTGGCCAGCGCCATGGTGTTGTAGAGGATGTCGCCCAGGGCGGTCCCCATCTCCTCCTCGCGCTCGATGGCGTCGGCCAGGCGGCCTACCGCGCCAATCAGGCGCAAAAGCTGCTGCTTTTCGCCCAGGCGGCCCTCCCGGCGGCGCACCATTTCCTGTATATACGCAAGGGTAATCTCATTTGCCATGGCCATTCCTCCCCGGTGAAATCAAATGATATAATCGCAGGCCACGCTGGTCTCCCGGACCGCGTGCATATAGGCCTTGACGGGTTTGTGAACGGGATGATCGACATAGGCCTTGAAGTGCTCCTCGTTGTCAAAGGTGCAGGTCAGCGCCAGGTGATAGGACCGCTCCGATCCCAGGAAGTCGCACCCCACCTCCAAGTCCAGCAGGCCCTCGATCTTGCCCTTCATCGAGCGGAGCATTTCCGCCGCGGCTTCCACCTTATGCGGGCGGGCGTCCTTTAACCGAAACATGACGATGTGACGGATCATTTCTCTTCTCCTTCCAAACGCGCTTCTTTTTCCTTAGTATAGCATAAATGCATTGCAAAAAGAAAGACCGCATTGTATACTTAAAAAGAAAAGAGTGTGGCTTTTTTAGGAGGAGGTCGTGTTTATGCCCAGTGAAATCATCGATATTGCCACGCGCATGAAGGAATTAAGGGAGATCTGTGAATTTACCCAGGAGGAGATGGCTGCCAAGCTCAACGTCACGCCCGGGGTCTACGCGGCCTACGAGAACGGGGAGACCGACATTCCCATCTCTGTTCTGCTGGTCATGGCCAACGCCTGCGGCGTCGAGCCCTCCGCGCTGCTCGCCGGCGGCGAGCCCAAACTGCACGTTTACTGCCTCACCCGCGCCGGTCAGGGCGTGGGCACCGACCGCAGGAAGGAATACCGCTACCAATCCCTGGCTTATAACTTCGGCAACAAAATCGCCGAGCCCTTTATCGTCACCGCCGGCGTGGTGCCCGCGGGCACGCCCCTTGTGGTCAACTGCCACGATGGACAGGAGTTTGATTACGTCATTGAGGGCACGCTGCGCCTGATCATCAACGGCTCCGAGCTCATGCTCAATCCGGGCGACAGCATCTATTTCAATTCCAGTTATCCGCACGGCATGCAGGCGGTCGGCAACATCCCCGCCAAGTTCTTGGCCGTGGTGCTGTAAAAGAAAACGATTTGACAAAAGGGACGGATGCATGCATCCGTCCCTTTTGTCATTGTATTTCGCGCCCGCCGCATGCGCAACAGCCGCGCACCGCCCGCCTTCTCCGTCAGCCGGAGATAAGCGCCCCGGCGTTGTGGGGCGGATCAGCAACGCTGTATCTCGTAGGTCACGCCGCAATTGGCGATCACAAAGGCCCGCTGCCAGGCGCAGTCCGGTAGGCGGATCAAACCGCGCGAGATTTCGCCGTAGGCAAAGGCGCTGTCGGCAGTCCTTTCCCCGCGCTCCTGCGTCACGCAAGCAACAATGGCGCCGGGGAACGCCTCCCCATCGGGCAGAGCAGCGCGCTTCCCCTGGGCATAGAGCGCCCACAGGCCGCTCTCCTCCTGCGCGGGCCGCAGTTCAGCGGGCGCGCGGCGCGGGCGATAGTCGCAATGGGCTGCCTGCTCTTCTCGGCGCACGACATAGGCCACGCGCCCCTGCCACGCATCCAGAAACTGCTCCAAGGGATAGAGCCGCTCCACCGTTTCATTCTCCGGGGCAGCCGGATCGTGCACCAAAACGAACTGCCGTCCGTTGGAAGCCGTGCGAAAGCCGCAGACCACCATGAGGTGACCGCGCGTGGAACAGGGCGCGTTCTCCACATAGGGGAGCGTGTCGTCCTTGGGATCGTTGGTATAGCGCACGCTCACGCCCACGGCGTTGCCGCGGCGCAGCTCCTCCACCAAGTCGTCCAGCGTGGCAAAGCGCACATAGGCGTCATAGCCGTAGCTGGCGGCCACAGCCGTGGAAAAGCTCCAATTGCCGCAGCCTTGATAGGCGCTGTCATAGCAAGTCAGGGCGATCTCCTCGGGCAGGACGTTTTCACCCTTTTGGTTGAGCAGCATGGCAATGGTCGTGGCCGAGCAGATGACGTGCGCAATGCCGGGAAAGCGCACCATCTGCGAGTAGGCCGGAGCTTCCACCGAAACGTCCTCGCAAGCGGAGAGCGGCTCCTCCCCTTCCATGCTCGCGTTCTTTGCCGCCAGCACCACGCGCCGCAGCGCCGGCCGCTCCCCTTGGGCATTGCGCTTTGACAGGATGCGTAGCTGCACCGTGTCGGCCAAACGGCCGTTTTTAATCCGCAGGGTGTCGGTGTCTAGGGCGGCAAATTCGTCCTGCGCATTGACGCTGCGCCGTTCGTCATAGGGGCTGAATACGCCCCAGGAAAACCACGCGGTAAATCCCCCATCCACCAGGCGCACGCGCGCCTGTACTTCGATGGTCGAGCCCATGGGCACATCCGCGCAGAAGGAGAGCAGAAGCGTGTCAAAGGCCCGGAGCGTATAAAGCTCCCCCAGGGACTCGGGGCGCTCAATCTTTAAAAAGTCGGTGTTGCTTGGCATTTTGCTGACTCCTCGTGCATTGTTAACCCATTTATTTTACACGGAAACCGTGCTTTGTAAAGGGACATTTCCCGCTTTTTAGGTTAAGAATGCGGCCCTTAGCCCTGCGCGGGCTTACAGACGTCTACCCACTCTCCTCCCGTAATGCGCGCTAGCTCTTCCAGCGTCAGCTCAATGGCGGAGTTATCGCTTCCACAGGCCGGGTAGACCGTCTCAAAGCGCCTCAGCGATTCGTCCAGACAAATCTTTGCCGTGTCCGCCTTGACTGCGAAGGGGCAGACGCCGCCCACGCGGTGACCGGTGAGTTCCTCCACGCGCTCGGGCGGCAGCATCTTGGCCTTGGTGTGAAAACGCGCTTTGAACTTGGGATTGTCGATCTTGACATCCCCCGCGCAGACGATGAGCACGCATCCCTCCTCCAGCGCGAAGGAGAGCGTCTTAGCGATGCGCGCAGGCTCGCACCCCACGGCCGCCGCGGCCAGTTCCACCGTGGCGGTGGAAACGTCAAAAACCCGAATTCTTTCCGCCATCCCATATTGGGCGAGATGCGCCCGTACCTGATCGATTGCCATTTCTCTTTTTCCTCCTTATGCCCCCGCATCCTACCGGAACTGGATCAGATGCGCCGCAATGTCCTTATGATATTGATAGTGTTCTTGCGTCTTTTCCGGATGGATCGCCAGCAGCGGGATTTCCCGTTCGTAGAGGGAGCCGTGCGTCCGGGAGCTTTCCGTATGGAGGACCTCCCCTTCGACTTCTCCAAAGGCGGTCTCCTTTCCCGCCAAAAGCACATAATCCCCGATTTGTCCCACCGGCAAATGGTAGGCCGCGGCCGCCTCTTGCGCCGTCAACACCTGCTCGACATAGGGACTGCGCCTGGCAAACTCCTCAAAGGAGGCCGCCTGCGACTTGTCCTTTAGAAAGACGTAGAGCATGCCGCCCTCCTGATAGATGTGGTTCTCCACATATCGATCCTTCAGCGGCGGCAAGCAATAGACATCCAGCCCCGCGCGGGCGGCGAGGCGGGGCATGTTGACGATCACGCTCTTGCGGTTCATGCCGTGATCGGCGGTTATGTAGATCTGCCGCTCGGGGTTTAGGGCTGCGATTTTCTGGATGCATTCGTCCACGGCGGCGATTTGCGCCCGCGCCTCCTTTGCCCCCGGCGCAAAGTGGTGAAAGACGTAGTCGTTGGTGGTCGCGTAAACCAGGTCGGGATCGTCCTTTAAGATGCAGCGATAGGCCGCCTCCATCACCCAGCGCGTCGCCTCCACGCTGTCAATGGCGGGAGGCGACGGGATCTCATACCGCTCCAGCCATTTGGCCTCCGGCGTCTGCGCGCTGATCCCAATGTCCGCGCCCGCCCCATATACGCCCAATACCTTCCCCTTGACCGTCAACAGCGCGGTTTTTCCGCCCCATTTGCGATAGCGCTCGAGGATTGTCTCGGCCTTCATGTAACCGCGCTCCTCGATGAATCCCTCCCGGCCTGTGGCCGGATCGTATTCATAGTTGCCGGTAATCATGGTCTCTTCCGGCCACTTGCCGGAGAGAATGCAGGCGTGATTGACGTTGGTGACCGAGGGCATTGCGCACTGCACGCGCTTGGCAAACCCCTTTTCCTCTGCTAGGCGAAACAGATTGGGGGCGGTTTCTTCCGTCAAGTATTCGGGTTTGCAACCGTCGATGACGAGGATCATGACCTTTTTCACGTAGAAGATCGCTTCCTTTCCAGTTTGGTTCGTGCGCCCATTTCTCTCTACAGCTTTATGACCTGCTCCTTCATCCCGCTCAAATTCCGAAAATCCGGCATCTCCATGGCGCGCCCGCCGTTTTGCACGGAGAGCTCGCTCAGCAACGCCACGGCCGTCCATTCGCAGGCGTCGTAAAGGTCCGCCGGCGGCCGCGTCCCCGTGCGAATCGCGTAGACAAAGTCCTCGATGATGAAGAAATCCCCGCCCCAGTGCCCCGCCGCCTTCTGCTCCGGCGTGGCGTTTTTGTAGCGCTCCGGCATATAGGCGTCATAAAAGTCGGTCAGCGGCCGCCATTTCGCCTTTTCGGTGCTCTCGTCCATGCCTTTGAGCCAGACCTTGTGCGCGTCGCCCAATCCGCGCGGCGCCTCATAGACGCCCTTGGTGCCTTGAAGGGAATAAAAGGCGAGGTTGTGCGGCCGCTCGGATACGCAGTCCGTGCGCAGCTTAATCAACCGCCCGCTCTCCATTTGGCAAAGGGTCAGGGTGGTGTCCTCCTGGCGGATGTCCGGGGCGGTGTTCCACCCCGTGCCAAAGCAGCTCACGGTTTTAATCCGGTCGCCGGGGAACCACTGCATCACCGGGCCCAGGCTGTGGGTGGGATAGAAATTCCCTCGCTTGCCCAACTGCCAGAATTTGCGCCAGGAGGTTTTGCCGTTGGGATAATACTGCATGTGCTTTAGCTCATGCAGGTACTCGCCTTCGCCAAAGTAGACTTCGCCAAAGAGCCCCTGCCGCACCATGTTGTTCAGAAGCTGGTTTTCGGGAATGTACAGGTAGTTTTCCGCCATCATGTACGCGCGGTCGGACCGGCGCGCGGCCTCGATCAGCCACCACAGTTCGTCCATTGTGGTGCCCGCCGTCACCTCCGAGAGCACGTGCTTGCCCGCCTCCAGCGCCTGGATGGCCTGCTGCACGTGCAGCTGCATGGGCGTGGCCACCACCACGACGTTGATGTCGGAAGCCAGCATGTCCTCATAGACGCGGTAGGTGTGCGCGATGCCGTGCTTGGCGCTCTCCCGCGCGAGCAAGTCCTCATCCAGGTCGCACAGGGCCTCCACGCGCACGTTGGGAAGCGCGTTAAAACCCATGAGCGTGGATAGGCCGCGCACGCCCACAATGCCCACCCGGAGCGCGCCCTCGTCCGGGGGCCGCACAACGCCGTCGCGCTCGAAACCCAGCCACCGATAGACCTTGATCGCCGGCTCTCGCCAATCATCGGTCTCCAGCACGATGCGCCGGTAACCCTTCTCCGTTAAAAAGCGCATCACCGCATGGCAGACCGCCTTGCCCAGCGATTTTCCGCGGTGCTTGGGATTGGCCGCTACCATGTGCACGTAGCCGCGGTCCTCCTCGCAAACGGCCGTCGCGGTCGCGGCGATTTCACCCGCCGCGTCCACGGCAAAGAAGATGCTCTCCGGCGTGATGCCCTTGCGCCCCAGCATCTCGCGCGAAAACCGCCCCGGCTCCCAGTTCTCCGTGCCCAGTCCTCCGCCGTTGCAGCAAGCAAACCATCCCGCTTCATCCCCCGCCCGGTAGGTGCGGATGGCGTAGCCCGCAGGCACCGCATAGTCCGGCAATGGCCCGCCGTTCCAGGTCATGCAAAAATGCGCCATACATAAGCCCCCTTTCCCACTCATCCGTATAAGTTGCGCCCAGTATAGCACGTCGCCTGCGCAATTGCAAGAGCCGCGCTTGACCTCGGCCTTAAAGGATGATAGCATGGAGCCTGAACGGAGGGATGGACATGGAGCGATGGGAAAGTTATCTGCCGCTGATGGAGCTGGCGCAGCTCAACATCATCCACTATGGCTTGCACCGGCATGAGCAGTTCGCCGCCACCGAACGCACCTTCAATCACTATGGCGTGTCCTACATGAGCAAGGGGAGCAGCCTGGTTCGCTTTGCCGAGGAGACGCTGGAGCTCCACGCGGGGGACGCCTTCCTCATCCCGCCGGGCGTTAAGCACGACCACATCAAAACGGGTGAGGGCGTGGCGGAATTCCTTTGGTGGGATTTCCGGTTTGACGTGGCGGGGTGTGTGGACGCGCTAAAGCCGTTCCGCCTGCCGCGCAAGGTGCACATGGACGATCAGACGCAGTTCGCGCAGCTCTTTTCGGAGTTCATGCGCTTTATGGAGCATCCCAAATCCCCCTCGGACGTGCTGTTGCTCAAGGCGCGGGCGATGGAGCTGATGTCGATGATCCTGGAGGTAGCCTTTGCCTGCGCGCAATACCGGATGGAGGACGCGAGCGCGGATATCATCCCCAGCATGGTCATGGACATCAAGGAGAACTGCACCGCGCGCGCCATCCTCCCCCTTCTGGCGCAAAAGTACCGGCTGCATCCCACCTACCTGTCCAATCGGTTCACGCAGGTGCTGGGCGTCTCCCCGGCGCAGCTGCAAAGCCGGTTCCGGCTGGAGCGAGCCAAGGAGCTATTGCTTATGCGCGCTCTACACATCAGCGAGATTGCCGCGCTGCTGGGGTATGAGAACAGCAATAACTTCACGCGGTTCTTCCGGCGGGAGACGGGCGCAACGCCCAGCGAATACCGTGCCTCCTGCGAATCACCTGTAAAAATGATCTTATAATCTTTATTCCGGCTATTGCCACATGCTTTGGCTTCATGCTAGGATGAAAATCAGAAACCGACTGCGTAAGGAGGCTGAATTTTCATGAAAGCAATGCAAATGACCGGAAATAGAACCAGCCGCATCGTGGAAGTGCCGGACCTTGAGCCCGGGGCGGGGCAAGTGCTTGTCCGCGTCAAGTACACGGGACTGTGCATGTCCGATTGGCATCCATGGGCGGAGGCCAAGGGCGGAGAGTTTATGGGACACGAGCCGCTGGGCACCGTGGTGGCGCTGGGCGAAGGCGTGACCAAGTTTAAAGTGGGCGACAAGGTCACGGGCCTGTGCGACACGCCGTCCTATGCGGAATACTGCCTGTGCCGGGAGAGCCTCATCGTTCCCGTGCCGGAGGGCCTGTGCGATGAGGACGCCGTGGCCGAGCCGCTCTCCTGCATCGTGAGCGTGGCTTCCAAACTGCATTTGGAAAAGGCGGGAGATACCTTCGCGCTGGTGGGCGCGGGCTACATGGGCCTGGGCTTGCTGACGCTGATGCGCGCGCAGGGCGCGGGCCACATCATCGTGGTGGACCCCCGCAAGGAGGCGCGCGAAAACGCGGCCCGCTTTGGCGCCGATGAGATCTACACCCCCGACACCCTGCCGGAAAAATACCGCGTCACCGATTGGGACGAGGGCATGTTCGAGCGCGGACTGCCGCTGGTGGCGGAATTCTCAGGGACGCAAAGCGGGCTGCGTCTGGCGGGCGACATGACGGGCATCCACGGGACGCTGGGCGTCGCGGGTTGGCATCAGGGAGGAGACCGCACGGTGGACTTCCGCCTTTGGGGTTGGAAGGGCATCACCGTCATCAATACCCATGAACGCCGTCAGTTGTTCCAGGCTGCGTGCTGCAAGAACGCCTTGGATATGATCCTGCGGGGACAGTGGAATTTCAAGGGCGTCTGCAACAACATCTACGGCCTGGACGAGTTCGACCGCGCCAATACCGAAATGGAAAGCAAGCCCAAGGGCTTTATCAAAGCGCTGGTACGCTGCACGGATTTCTGATTCCTGCCTATGTACGGGGACGGTTTGCGCCGTCCCTTTTTCGCGTCCTTCGTGTTCACGCGCGCTAAGACAGTCTCTCGCCGTTGATCAGCGAAAACAGATCCCAAGCGCCGCTCTTGCCCAGCACACAGTAGGCGTCCTCGCACACCACGCCGCCATTGGCCTCTTCCCTGCCCCGGTTCCACCAGACCAGGTCTCCGTCCATGGCTTCCAGGCACAGCGCCTGTGAAGGCGCGCCCCGCAGCGTCATGTAAAGATAGCCCATATAGTGCGCCGCCGCGTCGGCGACCGCGCCCAGGGTTTGGGCGCGCCACAGCAGGGCGCCGCTGAGCCGGTCGCAGACCACGTAGCTGCCCGCGTCCTCGCCAAAGCCCACCGCCAGCTGCATATCCCCCGTGGGAAGCAGCCACTCAAACAGCGTAGGGCTGCCGGCCTCGCCCGGCGTGCTCACGCGGAACAGGATTTCGCCGTCATCCAGCGATAGCGCCGTAAGGCCGCGCCCGGCGGCGAAGTAGAGCACATGGTAAAGGGAGTCGAAGGCAAGCGTTCCATCCCGGACGGGGACTCCCGTCTCGTAGCAGAACAGCTTCTCGCCATCCGGGCCTGTGCCCGTCACGCTCCCGTTTTCATCGACGCGCACGAGCATACTGCCCAGCGCCAATTCTCTGTTGGTTCCTATCCATCTTCTGTTCCCGTCGTAGCAAACGCGGTTGTTCTTCCACGGCAGGTCGCATTGTACACATGTCTCCGCAGGAAAGCTCTTCACGGTAACACCTCCCGTGGCAGTGTATGTGCTGGGAGCAAAAATGGGAACCGCGCTGTTTTTGACGCAGAGCAGTCCCATGGCGATTGTTCGCTCCGTGCGCGCATTGGGGAAGCGCATGTCGAAAAGAAATCTCTTGCCTTGTCGTTAACATTGTGTTACTATGATCTTGGAAAGAGGCAGATTGTTAGGAGCGGAGAGGCCCTGACCGGAAGCGGTCAGGGCCTCTCCTATTCATACAGATCAGGCGCTATTCTGAGCAAGGGCATATCGCGTGGCAGCGATGACGGAGGGCTTGTCATGATCAAGACAAACAAAGAGGATTTTCTCGCGCATGCGGCGGAATACCTGAACCGCTGCACGGACCGTGAGGAAAGGGTGCGGATTGATTGCGGCGGCAAGCGATGCGTACTGGTGGATGAAAAAACCTGGTCGGCCATTCTGGATGTTTTGGGTAGGGCGACGCAAGGAGGGGACGGCCGGTTTTTGCGCTAAGGGCTAAAAATATGAATCGGGAGGTGTGGCCTATGAAGCTCTGCATTGTCTTTTCTCCATGCAAAGTTTGAGGGCATTGCATGGAGAGTGATTCACGTCCTCAGATTTTGCATCTTGATTTGAGTTTAAATCAAAGGAGCAAAATCAAAGATGAAAACAAAACAGCTTAGACCCTATTTATTGCTCTGGGGCACGCAGTCCCTTTCCGCGCTTGGCAGCGGCATGACGAGCTATGCCTTGGTGTTATGGCTCTACCTTCGCAGCGGCTCTGCGCTTGGAACCGCGCTATTGTCCATCTGCTCTTACGCGCCCTATGTCGTAATGAGCATCTTTGCCGGGGCTTTGAGCGACCGTTGGAACAAAAAACGCACGATGCTGGTGTGCGACCTGCTCGCGGCGCTGAGCACCGTCGTTGTCTTCCTCCTCATCCGGGCCGACGCACTGAGCGCATGGCACCTGTACGCGCTCAACGCCTTGAACGGACTGATGAATACTATTCAGCAGCCCGCTAGCGAAGTCGCGGCAACACGGCTGATTCCTAAGGACGACTATCAAAAGACCAGTGGGCTGCGCTCCTTCACTCAGTCTCAGAACTCGATTCTCACGCC
>CAOKIU010000044.1 GCA_948468595.1 uncultured Christensenella sp. | reverse complement strand
GAGACGCTGGAGCTGGCGCGGGAATTTACAACCGTGCTGTGCGTGACGCTTGTGGGCACCTCTTATCAAGTGGCATGCTTGACGGGCATTGTCCGCGGCGGCGGCGACACGCGCTTTGTGCTCATCAACGACTTCATCTTCATGTGGCTGATCGTGCTGCCGCTTTCGGCCATGGCCGCGTTCCTTTGGAACTGGCCGCCGGTCCTGGTATTCATCTGCCTTAAGTGCGACCAGGTGCTCAAGTGCTTTGTGGCGGTTGTCAAGGTCAACAGCTACAATTGGGTGCGCAGGCTCACGCGCTGAGGCGGCCTTGACAACAATTCCTCCAAACTTTACAATGGAAGCAGAGAAAGGTTGGAGGTGATGGGATGTTTAAGGTGACAAGCATGGGCGCTGTGGAGGGGATGAAGTGCTTTGCCCTGACCGGGACGAGCAACCTGCGCCGGTACCTCATCGATCACTTGGATACCGTGGAGCTGGCCGCGGCGGCAGGGATGCCCACCTGCGACGTAATGGTGAGCCAGGAGCCGCGCGGAGCAATCTTGCGCGTGCGGATGCGCGTGCCCAACCCCTATTGCCGGGAGGAGGTACTCCAAACAGACCTGACCTTTGAGCGATGGCGCGAGGCCAGCGCGGGGGAATTCGGATTCCTGTGGGATGCGCTGATGCAGGCGGCGCTTAAACTGGTCATTGGCACGCCCGCCTTCTACCACACGCGCATCACGCAGTACAAGCGGCTGTACCTCTACACCTTTTCCAAAGAGGTGCGCACGGTGCTGCGCGAGTGCTATGCGGCCTACCAAGAGCGGCCCTTGGAGGGACTGCCGCCCATGAACGAGATCTTCAAGCGCGAGGACCTTTGCCTGATGTTGCAGCGCAAGGGCGCGGACTACGTGCTCTCCTGCGTCAGCGACGAGGAGGAGCTGCTCTTGGGCACCTATGCGGAGGAGGGCCTCTTTAAGCCCGGAGAGAGTACCGAAAGCCTACTGTGGCGGTATTTCAACGAGTACATGCGCGATGTCTACCGGGTGAAGGTCTCCTCGGTTCTGGTCCTCAAGTTCGGCAGCAAGCTGCGGGTGAAATGACGCAACGCGGTAACGCCGTTATTGAAGACTGCGTTGCCCTTTGCCATGGAAAGTAAAAAGGAGAGGAAGGGGCGCCGCCCTTTCCTCCATCATTTGGCAGGGTGGATGATGAAACGGGGGAGCGCTGCGCTCCCTTTTTTATAACGGAGGCATGGGAGAGAGCATGAACATCACATGGGGCGTCCTGGCGCACGTGGACGCGGGTAAGACGACGTTTTCCGAGGCGGTGCTCTATCATGCGCACTGCCTGCGCAGCATGGGCCGCGTGGATCACCGCACCGCGTTCTTGGACGCGCATCCGCTCGAAAGGGCGCGCGGCATCACGATCTTTTCCGACCAGGCGATGTTTTCCCGGGCGGGGAATACGTACTACTTGGTGGATACCCCCGGGCACGTCGATTTTGCGGCGGAAATGGAGCGGGCCATGGCCGTGATGGACTACGCGGTGCTGGTGATCTCCTGTGCGGAGGGCATTCAGGCGCATACGGAAACCGTCTGGCGCCTGCTCAGGCATAGGCACGTTCCCACCTTTCTCTTTCTCAACAAGACCGATCGCGCCGGCGCGGATGCCGACCGGGTGATGCAGGAGGTGCGCCGCCGCCTTTCTGACGACTGCGCCGCCATTGAGGACTTGGAGGAGGCGGTGGCCGAGCGGGAGGACGCTCTGCTGGAGGATTATCTCGCTGGCAGCCTGACGCGCGAGCGCGCGGAGGAAGCGGCGCGCAAAATGATTGCGGAGGAGCGGCTCTTTCCCTGCTTTCGCGGCTCTGCGCTGCTGGATCAGGGCGTAGAAGAGTTTCTCGAGCAGTTTTGCCGCCTGACGGCCACGCGGTACGATTCCACCGCCCCCTTTGGCGCGCGCGTCTACCGCGTCCGCCACGACGCGCAGGGCAATCGCCTGACCTTTTTAAAGCTCACGGGTGGGAAACTGCGGGTGCGCGACAGCGTCGCCGTGGGGGAGGAGACGTTCCGCGTCAGCGAGATGATGCAGGTCAGCGGCGGCAAGACCACGCCTGTGCGCGAAGCCATGGCGGGGGAATTGGTTGCGGTGGCAGGCTTGCCCGCCTGCCGCGTGGGCGACGCGCTGGGCGACTGCGCGCCCTCCCCACAGCCCATCGAAACGCCGCTGCTCTCGGCCAAAGTGATTTTTCCAGGCAATCTGCCTGTGCGGGAAGTGCTGGCCGCTTTTCGCAAGCTGGAGGCGGAGGACCCCATGCTGGGCGTCCAATGGCGAGAGGCGCTTCAGGAGATTCAGATCCGCGTCATGGGGTCGATTCAATTGGAGGTTCTCAAAGAGCTCATCCCGGCGCGCTTTGGGTTTGCCGTGGATTTTGACCGCCCGGAGATCCTTTACCTGGAGACCATCGCCGCGCCCATGCGCGGGGCGGGCCACTATGAGCCGCTGCGCCACTATGCGGAGGTTCACCTGCTGCTCACGCCTTTGCCGCGCGGAAGCGGCGTGCAGTTCGGTAGCCGGTGCCATGTGGACGATCTACCGTTGCAGTATCAGAACGCGGTGCGCACGCACGTCTTTGAAAAGGAGCATGTGGGCGCGCTGACCGGATCGCCGATCACGGATTTGCGCATAGAGCTGCTGGCGGGGCGGGCGCATCTAAAGCACACGGAGGGCGGGGATTTCCGCCAGGCCACCTACCGCGCCATTCGCCAGGGGCTGCGCAAGGCGGAGGGCGTGCTGCTGGAGCCCTACTATGCGTTTGTCATCGATGTCCCCGGGGAACAGATGGGCCGCGTGTTGAGCGACCTCAAGCGCTTGCACGCCTCATTTGACGCGCCGGAGGCTGACGGAGAGCGGGTGCGCATTACGGGGCGAGGGCCCGTTGCCTGTCTGATGGATTATGCGCAGGAGCTAAACGCCTACACCAAGGGAAAGGGGCGCATGTCGGCGCGCTACGATGGCTATGAAGTCTGTCACAACCCCGAGGAGGTCGTCGCCCGGCGCGCCTACGATGTGGGTGCGGACAAGGAAAACGATGCGGACTCCGTCTTCTGTGCAAAGGGCGCGGGGTTTGTGGTGCATTGGGACCAGGCGGACGCCTGGATGCATTGCACCGTCCCAACTGTGGACGATTGAGCCGCAAAGAAAAAGGCTGTGTGGAGGAGCGCGAAACGCCCTTCCCACAGCCTTTGCATATTTGGTTGAATTTAGAGGATGATCACCTTGAGGCCGTTGGAGGCGACAGCGGTAAAGGGGATGTCCTTTCGATCCGCAGTAACCTCGATGGCGTCGCCCTTGCGCACGGCCACAATCCGCTGGGCAAGAGCGCCCTTGGCGTCGTAAACCTTGCACTCCGCCTGTTCGCCATCCTCCAACTCGTAAATGACGAAGCGGACGTCCTTGGCGTAATCGTAGACAAAGTCGCGCGCAAAATCTCCGTAGGCGATGATGCTGCCCGGCTTGGCCAGCAACGGCATGGAGAAGTAGTCGTGCTTGGTCTCATAGAACCTGCCGCCCTGGAACACCTGGCCCGACTGGATGTCGGTCCACTTGCCCTCGGGCACGTAGTAGAGCGCGGTGCCCTCCTCGTTAAAGATGGGCGCAACCAACAGATTATCGCCCAGCATGTACTGGCGGTCCAGGCTCCAAGTCGCGGGCTCATCCGCGTATTCCATGACCATGGCGCGCATCATGGGGATGCCCGTCTCATGCGCCTTCACCGCGTTTGCAAACAGATAAGGCATCAGCCTTCCCTTCAGACAGGTGAAGTGGCGCAGCACGTCGCAGCTCTCCTCGTCAAAGAGCCACGGCACGCGGTAGGAGCTGTTGCCGTGCAGGCGGCTATGGGAGGACATTAGGCCGAAGGCGGACCAGCGCTTGTACAAATCGGGGGAGCCGGTTGCCTCAAACCCGGAGATGTCATGGGAGAAGAAGCCGAATCCGCTCAGGCACAGCGAAAGGCCGCCGCGCAGCGTCTCCGCCATGGACTCATACTGCGAGAAGCAGTCTCCACCCCAGTGAACGGGGTATTGCTGGCCGCCGGCCGTCGCGGACCGCGCGAACAAGCAGGCCTGATTCTCCCCGTAGTATTCCTTGAGCACGTCAAAGACCACACCGTTGTAGATCTGGGTGTAGTAGTTGTGCATCTTCAAGGGATCAGATCCGTCAAACCATGCCACATCGGTGGGAATGCGCTCGCCAAAGTCGGTCTTGAAGGCGTCAACGCCCATGTCGCACAGTTCGCGCAACTTGGAGGCGTACCAAGCGCAGGCCCCGGGGTTGGTAAAGTCGACAATTGCCATGCCCGGCTGCCACATATCGGTCTGGAAAATATCGCCGTTTTTCTTTTTGAGCAGGTAGCCCTTCTCCATGCCCTCGTCAAAGAGCGCGGAATGCTGGCCGATGTAGGGGTTGATCCATACGCAAATCTGCAACCCGCGCTCCTTCAGACGCTTGAGAATCGCCTTGGGATCGGGGAACATGCGCTTATCCCACTCAAAGTTGCACCAACGGAATTCTTGCATCCAGAAACAGTCGAAGTGGAAGACCTGCAAGGGGATGTTGCGCTCGGCCATGCCGTCGATGAAGGAGGAGACCGTTTTTTCGTCGTAATTGGTGGTAAAGGAGGTCGTCAGCCACAGGCCGAAGGAGTAGGCCGGCGGCAGCGCGGGGCGGCCGGTGAGGGCGGTGTAATTGGAGATCACATCCGCGATATTTTCGCCGCCGAGGATAATGTACTCCAGCTTTTCGCCCGGCACCACGATGGAGACCTTGGAAACCGTCTCGCTGGCAACCTCAAAGTTCACCTTTTCGGCATGATTGACGAATACGCCATAGCCGCGGTTGGAAACATAGAAGGGAATGGACTTATAGGCGTATTCCGAACAGGTGCCGCCGTCGCCGTTCCAAACCTCGACGGATTGCCCGTTCTTGACAAAAGTGGTGAACTTCTCGCCAAAGCCGTAAACGCTCTCGCCAACTGAAAGGTTGAGCATTTCGCGCATATAGGCGGACCGCTCGTCCTGATCGTCGGCATAGAAGCGGTTGAAATTGCGCTGCGCTTCCATGCGGGCGCTGGTCAAATAGGGCGCCTCCGTGATGTAGGAGGTGGTGCGCCACCCCGTCTTGGTCAACAGCTTGTCCCCATAAAAGTATTTCACGGACCAGCCCTTGATCTTGTCCACGCGCACGCGCGTTTTGCCGGAAATGAGCTCGGCGTATTCATCGGTTTCCACTGTCTTGGGCCGGAAGGAGGCGTCCTCATAGAGCTTAAAATCAGGAGATTTCTTTCTCTGCCCCTTGAAATGCTCAATGGTTACCTTAATCGCGTTCTCCTTGGCGGAGGAGAAGGTGATGTCCAGCACGGGACCGTCCAGCGTCTGGCCGCGGCTGGTGATGACCGCGTGCGTCGCCACGATCTTGATGTCGGTTTCAGATACATAAATCTCATACGGTTCGCAAGCGTATTGGATGTCGTAACCCGGCTTGTTCAGCCAGTATCCGTCCGAAAACTTCAAATCGATTTCCCTCCTTACGTCTTGGCAGAAGGCCTGCCTTTGGTCCCTATTTTACGTGAAATATTCTTCCATGTCAACGCCGCGGGGCTTGACAGTTGCGGGGTTTTGCAGTATAGTAACGGAGAATAATACCATACCCCCGTGGGGTGTTAGGAGCGCATATGGCAAAGGAAAAGTTCAATGTCAGCGGCATGACGTGTTCGGCCTGCTCGGCGCACGTGGAAAAGGCCGTGGGGAAGGTGCAGGGTGTTCAGAGCGTGGCGGTCAGCCTGCTGACCAACACCATGATGGTCCAGTATGACGAGGCGCTGACCTCGCAGGAAAGCATTGTTGCGGCTGTGGAAAAGGCGGGCTACGGCGCGCAACCGGCAGATGCCGCGCTCAAGGCGGGAAACGCGGCGGCAACGGAACCCTCCGCAAAAAAGAGGGATCATGGGATGCGCAACCGGCTCATCGGGTCGTTTGTGTTCTTGGCGCTGCTGATGTATGTTTCCATGGGACACATGATCGGCCTGCCGCTGCCACACTTTCTGCACGGGCCGCAGAACGCGCTGGCCTTTGCCATGACGCAGTTTTTGCTCTCGCTTCCCGTGCTCTATCTCAACCGCAGTTACTTTGCCGTCGGCTTCCGCACGCTGTTTTCCGGGGCGCCCAACATGGATTCCCTGGTGGCCATTGGTTCGGCGGCCTCGATGCTCTACGGCGTCTTTGCCATCTACCGCATCGGCTGGGGACTGGGCCATGGTGATATGGCGTTGGTGGAGCAATACTCTATGGACCTCTACTTCGAATCCGCCGCCATGATCTTGACGCTGATCACCATGGGCAAGTATCTGGAATCGCGCGCCAAGGGCAAGACCTCTGAGGCGATTGAAAAGCTGGTGGCCCTGGCGCCCAAGACCTGCGCCGTGCGCCGCAATGGGGAAGAGACGCAGATCCCCACCGACGACGTGCGCGTGGGCGACGTGGTCATCGTGCGCTCGGGGGAGCGCATCCCCGTCGACGGCGTATTGGTCTCTGGTTCCTGCACGGTGGATGAGTCTGCCTTGACCGGGGAGAGCGTGCCCGTGGATAAGCAGGTGGGCGACAGCGTCATTTCCGCTTCCGTCAATACCACGGGCTACATGGAATATGAAGCGACCAAGGTTGGTTCCGATACCACCATTTCCCAGATCATCCGCCTTGTGGAGGAAGCCGGCGCGACCAAAGCGCCCATTGCCAAATTGGCGGATAGGGTCAGCGCGGTCTTTGTTCCGGCGGTCATCGCCATTGCGGTGGTTGCCGTGATCGTCTGGCTGTTGTGCGGCGCGACGTTTGAATTTGCGCTCACCACCGGCGTTGCGGTGTTGGTCATTTCCTGTCCCTGCGCGCTGGGCTTGGCAACGCCTGTAGCCATCATGGTGGGCACTGGCGTGGGCGCCAAGCATGGCATTCTCATCAAGTCGGCCGAGGCCCTGGAAACCGCGCACAAGGTCAGCACCGTGGTTTTGGACAAGACAGGCACCATCACCGTGGGAGAGCCGCGCGTAACCGACCTGATCCCAGCGGGAGACACCACCGCGCGCACCCTGCTGCGCATGGCGGCGTCCGTGGAAAAGAACTCCGAGCACCCGCTGGCCAAGGCCATTGTGCGGCGTGCGGAGGAGGAAGGGATCAACCTATCCGCGCCCCAAGACTTTGAGGCCGTCGCGGGCCAGGGCATAAAAGCGATGTTGGTCGGTAAAAAGATTCTGGCTGGCAATCGAAAGATGATGGAAGAGAACGGGGTCGGTTTACAGGATCATCTCCAGACGGAAGAGCGGCTTGCGGGTCAGGGAAAGACGCCGCTGTACTTTGCACAGGAGGGAAAGCTGCTGGGGTTGATCGCATTGGCCGATGTGGTCAAGGAGAGCAGCGCCGAAGCCATCGCGCAAATGCGCGCAATGGGGCTGGATGTGGTGATGCTCACTGGCGACAACGAGCGCACGGCGCAAGCCATTGGCCGGCAAGTGGGCGTGACCGAGGTCATCGCAGGCGTGCTTCCCCAGGATAAGGAGCGCCACGTAAGCAACCTGCAAAGCGCCGGAAAGCGCGTTGCCATGGTGGGCGACGGCGCAAACGACGCGCCTGCCCTGACGCGCGCGGACGTGGGGCTGGCCATTGGCGCGGGCACGGACATTGCCATGGACAGTGCGGATATCGTGCTGATGAAGTCCGACCTGCGCGACGTACCCGCCACCATAAAGCTCTCGCATGCGGTGATTCGCAACGTCAAGCAAAACCTGTTCTGGGCCTTTGGCTACAACACGGTGGGCATCCCCATCGCGGCGGGCGTGTTCTACTCTCTCATGGGTTGGAAGCTCAGCCCCATGCTGGGCGCCGCCGCGATGAGCCTGAGCTCGGTGTGCGTGGTGACAAACGCCCTGCGTCTTCGCGCGGTCAAACTCTCCAAGGGGAGAGATCAAATAAAAATTCAACCGAAGAAGGAAGGAAACAAGGAAATGGAAAAGATTTTGACTGTCGAAGGCATGACCTGTAAGCACTGCTCCGCCAGAGTGGAAAAGGCTCTCAGCGCGCTGGAAGGCGTCAAGTCCGCTGTGGTGGACCTGGACGCCAAGACCGCAACCGTCACCATGGAGTCCGAACTCCCGGACGCCAAGCTCATCGCGGCCGTTGAGGATGCGGGCTACGATGTGACCGAGGTCAAGTAAATGCGCGCCGACAAGCAAAAGGTGGGGCGTCTGCTCAAGATCGCTCGCGGGCAGCTGGACGGCATCCTCAAGATGATCGACGAAGACGCCTATTGCATGGATGTCTCCAACCAGCTCATGGCCACCGAATCCATCTTGCGCAAGGCCAACCGCGAGGTTGTGCGCGCGCACATGGCGGGATGCCTGCTAGAAGCGGCGCAAAGCGGAAACGCGGAGGAGAAGCTCGACGAGCTGATGGGCATCATTGAAAAGATGGAAAAATAGCGCAAAAAGCAGGAGCTAGGGAAACCTCTAGCTCCTGCTTTTTGCGGCGATTACGGGGTGAGAAGCGCTCGAGACAAGAGGGAGACGGCTGCTTGGATCTCCTCTTCCGAAAGGCCGGCATAGCCCAACACCAGCGCTGCGCCCTCCGCCCGCAGCGGTTGGGAAACGTACTCCGCAAGGCCATGCGCCCGCACGCCCAGCGCTTCCGCCCGGCGGAGCAGCGCGTGCTCCTCGCCCAGACCATGAACGCGCAACAGGAAGTGGAGGCCCGCGTTTTCGCCTTGAATTTCCAGATGGCTGGCGGCGGGTGACGTGCGCAGCGCGGAGACAATGCAATCCTTGCGGCGGCGGTAGAGGTTGCGCGCACGATTGAGATGCCGTGTATAGTGCCCCTGCGCGATAAAGCGCGCTAGCGTATGCTGTTCAAAGCGGGAAACCGTGGAGGAGTAGAGGCTGAATACGCGCCGATACTCGCTCAACAGCGCCTGGGGAAGGATGATGTACGCGATGCGGATGGACGGCGCCAGAGAGCGGGAGAACGTCCCCAGATAGATGACCTTGCCCTGGGTGTCAAGCCCTTGCAAAGAGGGAATGGGGCGGCCGACATAGCGAAACTCGCTGTCATAATCGTCCTCGATGATGTAGCGCCCTTCTTGGCGGTGCGCCCAGGCGAGCAGCCGCATGCGCGCGGAGATGGGCATGGTCACGCCAGTGGGAAACTGGTGCGAGGGGGTAATATAGGCAACGCCGGCATTGCGCGTTTCCAAAAGGTCCACGTCGATGCCCTGCGCGCCCACGGTAATATCCACAATGCGGCGGCCGTGGTTATGGATCACTTGACGAACCGCTGGATAGCCGGGGTCTTCCAAGGCAAAAACCGACTGCGATCCCAATAAAGTGCAGAGCAAGCCGAGCAGGTATTCCAGCCCCGCGCCAATCACGATTTGCTCCGGCGCGCAATTCACCCCGCGATACTCATGCAGGTACTTGCACAGAGCCTCCCGCAGCGCCGCGTCGCCCTGCGTATCGCCATGGTTGAGCAGTTCCTTCTGCGTTTGCAGAACCTCTCGCTGAGTTTTCAGCCATGTGGCATAGGGGAAAAGCGAGGTATCCACCGCGTTGGTGCGAAAGTGGTAGAGAGAGGAGACTTGAGTCGGTTTCTCTAGCTGCGTTGAAAAACATACCTCGGTCTTTGCCGTGACGGGCATTTGCTCTACCCGGGCAACGTAGGTGCCGCTCCGCGGGCGCGTGATGAGATAGCCCTCCGTAATCAGCATGGTGTAGGCGGACTCCACGGTGGTCTGGCTTATGCGCAGATGCGCAGCCAACGCGCGTTTGGAGGGCATTTTCTCCCCTTCGCGGAGGCGATTGGACGCAATCTCCGCAACGATATACCGGTAGAGCTGCTGGTAAATGGGGCGGCCGCTCTCCGCTTGGAAGGTAAAGGGATACATGCGATGAACACTCCATGATGGACAAGGGGCGGCAATAACTTGCCGCCCCTATCGTGTCCTTACTTTTTCTTGCTTTGAATGTACTCGTCGATGGCGTTGGCCGCGTTTTTGCCGGCGCCCATGGCCAGGATTACCGTGGCCGCGCCCGTAACCGCGTCTCCGCCCGCGTAAACACCTTCGCGGGAGGTCAAGCCCGTCTCCTCCTCGGTGATGATGCCGCCCCATTTCTGGGTCTGGAGACCAGGGGTGGTGGAGCGAATCAAGGGGTTGGGGGAGGTGCCGATGGACATGATCACGCAATCCACTTCCAAGGTAAACTCGCTGCCCTCTTTGACAACGGGGCGGCGGCGTCCGGACTCGTCCGGCTCTCCCAGCGCCATTTCCACGCACTTGATGCCGGTGACGCATTTGTGCTCATTGCCCAGAATCTCCACCGGGTTGGTCAGGAGCTTGAACTCCACGCCCTCTTCCATGGCGTGCTCCACTTCTTCCTTTCGGGCGGGCAGCTCGTCCATGGAGCGGCGGTACACAATGTACACTTTTTCCGCACCCAGGCGCAGGGCGCATCTGGCGGCGTCCATGGCCACGTTGCCGCCGCCAACCACCGCGACTTTGTTCACCTTCTGAACGGGCGTGGGATTATCGGGTTTAAAAGCCTTCATCAGGTTGACGCGCGTGAGGAACTCGTTGGCGGAGTACACGCCCTTGAGATTTTCGCCGGGAATATTCATAAAGCGGGGGAGGCCCGCGCCCGAGCCGATGAACACCGCTTCAAAGCCCATTTCAAACAGCTCGTCCACGGAGAGCACCTTGCCGATGACCATGTTGGTTTCCATCTTCACGCCAAGATCCTTGAGCGTTTCGATCTCCTTTTCCACAATGGCCTTGGGAAGGCGGAACTCGGGGATGCCGTAGACCAACACGCCGCCGGCCAGGTGCAGGGCCTCAAAGACGGTGACGTCATAGCCCTTCTTGGCCAAGTCTCCGGCGCAGGTAAGGCCGGAAGGCCCCGCGCCGACGACGGCGACCTTGTGGCCGTTGGAGGCGGGTTTTGCCGGCTTTTCCTTCGCGTGCTCGTTGTGCCAGTCCGCTACAAAGCGCTCCAAGCGGCCGATGGCTACGGGTTCGCCCTTGATGCCGCGCACGCACTTGCTCTCGCACTGCGTCTCCTGCGGGCAGACGCGGCCGCAAACCGCGGGCAGGGAAGAGGAGCGGGAGATGATGTTATACGCCTCTTCAAAATCGCCCTCCCGAACCTTCATGATGAAGGCGGGGATGTCGATGGAGACGGGACAGCCGCTCACGCAGGGTTTGTTCTTGCAGTTTAGGCACCGGCCTGCCTCGTCCATCGCCTGTTCCTTTGTGTAGCCCAGCGCGACTTCCTGAAAGTTTTTCGCGCGCGCCGCAGGTTCCTGCGTGGGCATGGGATTCTTTTTAGGACTCATATTCGGCATGGCGGTTACACCCCCTTAAACAGATTGCAGGTCTCTTCATATTGATGGCGCTCAAATTCTTTGTACATGTTGGAGCGCTCAATCGCCTCGTCAAAGTCCACCAAGTGGCCGTCAAAGTCCGGCCCGTCCACACAGGCAAACTTGGTCTGCCCGCCCACGGTCAGCCGGCAGCCGCCGCACATGCCTGTGCCGTCAATCATGATGGGATTCATGGAAACAACCGTCTTGACGCCGTATTCCTTGGTCAGCTTGCAGACGAATTTCATCATGACCAACGGGCCGATGGCAATGACTTCGTCGTACTGCTCGCCCTTGTCCAGCAGCTGCTGAAGCGCCGCGGTAACAAGTCCCTTTTCACCGTAGCTGCCGTCGTCGGTCATGATTTTGAGCACGTCGGAAACCGCGCGGAATTCATCCTCCAGAATCACCAGATCCTGCGTGCGGAAGCCCACGATGGTATGCACAGTGGCGCCCTGATGGTGGAGCTTCTTGGCAATGGGGTAGGCGATGGCGGACCCAACGCCTCCGCCGATGACCGCGACCTTTTTCAGGCCCTCGGTGTGGCTGGCCACGCCCAGCGGCCCCACAAAGTCATGCAGGCTGTCGCCCTCACGGAGTCGATTGAGTTTTGCCGTGGTCGCGCCCACGATTTGATAAATGATGGTCACGGTGCCCTTTTCGCGGTCAAAGTCCGCAATGGTCAGAGGGATGCGCTCGCCGGCCTCATCCACGCGAAGAATGATAAACTGGCCCGGTTCCGCCTTCTTAGCGATGAGCGGCGCGTCGATGTCCATCAGCGTAACCGTTGGATTCAGCTCTTTTTTTCTGAGAATCTTGAACATATTTGTCATTCCCTTCTAAAGATTCCAAATGTGATGCTCTCCACTTAACAGATTGCACCGCGCCAATTCTTATGATACATGATTCATCGAAAAAATGCAATATCGCTCTGTCTGTGTAAATAGACATCCGAGCGCCCGTTTGATATAATGAATGCAAAAGCAGATTGGGAGGAAAAAATGAAGAGAATCATCGAAATGCTCCCTTCCAGCGAGCCGGACACACCGCGCATTCGCCAATGGATCGACCGCTACGGCGCGCAGTTGCTCACCAGGATGCCGGAGGGGCATTTTACGGCGTCGGGCTTCATCTTTAATCCTTCGCGCACAAAGGCGCTGATGGTCTACCACAACATTTACAAGTCCTGGGCCTGGACGGGAGGTCATGCGGATGGGGATGCGGACCTTGTGCGCGTGGCGCTGCGCGAAGCCCAGGAGGAGACGGGCGTGGCGCATATTCGTCTCATCGACGGCACGGCCTGCGCCGCGGACATTCTCCCGGTTCCGGCGCATATCAAGAGGGGGCAACCGGTGGAGGCGCACGTCCACCTCAACCTCACCTTCGCGCTGGAATGCACGCAGGAGGAGGCCCTGCACGTCAAACCGGATGAGAATAGCGGCGTTGCCTGGATCGACCTAGACCGCCTTGCCCAATTTATCTCGCAGGAGGACAAGGGCATGCTGCCCGTCTACGACAAGATCATCCGCCGGTACGCCGGAATGGGTTAAACAACCGCCCCTGGGCATAAGGCCCGGGGGCGGCTGCTTTTTACCGATGGCGGTTTTCCAGTTCCGCGAAGATATCGTCCCAGCACATCCCCTGTTGGGAGAGCAGGACCGTCAAATGGTACATGAGATCCGCGGTTTCGAAGCGAACCTCCTCAGGGACTTGGTTCTTGGCGGCGATGAGCACCTCGGCGGCCTCTTCCACCACCTTTTTGCCGATCTTATCCACGCCCTTGGCGAGCAGTTGATTGGTATAGGACCCCTCCTTGGGGTGCGCCTTGCGATCCTCCACCTGATCGTATACCGATTGCAGAATGCGCGCGCCCATCGCGGAGGAGCGGCCGCCGGAAAGCGTCATCAAGGGATTAAAGAAGCAGGAATAGCTCCCCGTGTGGCAGGCCACGCCCTGCTGGTCCACCTTGAGCAACACGGCGTCGCCGTCGCAATCGTAGCGCACCTCGCGCACGTGCTGAAGGTTGCCGGAGGTCGCGCCCTTGACCCACAGCTCCTGCCGGCTGCGGCTGTAATAGGTCGCCAGGCGCGTCTTGAGCGTCTGCTGGAGCGATGCCCGGTTCATATAGGCCAGCATCAGCACCACGCCGGTGGAAGCGTCCTGCGCGATGGCGGGCACCAGTCCCTTTTCGTCAAAGCGGATGGCGTCCAGATCAAATTCCTCCCCCCGCATGACGGGGATGCCCTTGCTCTCCAGATAATCCTTCACCTGCGCGATGGAGAACTTCCCCGTGTGGAAGACGCTGGCCGCAAGCACGCCCTGCGCGCCAGCCTGGGTGACGGCCTGAGCAAAGTGGTCCAACTCACCCGCGCCGCCGGAGGCGATGACGGGCAGGGGAGAGGCCGCCGCCGCGGCGATGCGGGTGGCCTCCAGATCATAGCCCGTCTTGGCCCCGTCCTGCATGCTCGTGAGCAAGATCTCGCCCGCGCCCCACTCTTTGAGCTGGCGAACCCAAGGCTCCAACAGTTTGCCGGAGGGCTTTTGCCCCGCGTCCATGACCTCGTATTCGCCGCGATCGTTTTTAAAGACATCCACGAGCGCCGTCACGGCGGAAACACCGTACTTATAGCTGGCGCGGCGCACCACCTCGTCGTTGTGCAGCGCCGCCGAGCCGATGCCGACCTTGCGCGCGCCCGCCTCCATCACCGCGTCCACATCGTCCAGGCTCTTGATGCCGCCACCGATGCACAGCGGCGCCGTGCAGATCTCGGCTGCCTTGCGGATCATCTCCAGATTGGTGGCGCGGCCCTCCTCGCTGGCTTTGATGTCCAGCATCCAGATCTCATCGGCGCCCTCCTGGCAGTAGCGGGCGATGCATTCTTTCGGATCGCCCGCGTCGATCATGTCCTTAAAGTGCACGCCTTTGACGATGCGCCCGTTCATCATGTCCAGGCAGGGTACGACTTTCACCTTTTCCATCTTCGTCATGCCTCCAATTTCAGAGCTTCCGGCAGCGTGAAGTTGCCGTTGTAGAGCGCTTTGCCCACAATCGCGCCCGCGCATCCCGCGTCCTTCAATTCCGCTAGGTGCGCAAGTGTGCCCACGCCGCCGCTGCCAATGATGCGCATGCCTGTTTCCATAACCAGCGCGCGCGTAGACGCGACGTTGGGTCCGGTCTGCATGCCATCGCGGCTAATATCGGTGTAAACGACGTCCATCACGCCAAAATCCTTCATTCTAAGAGCCAGTTCGCCCGGGGTGACGGAGGATTCCTCCACCCAGCCGCGCACGGCCACGCGGCCGTTCCTCGCGTCGATGCCGCAGACAATGGCGCCCGGAAACTGCGCGCAGGCGATTTTGACCAGCTCAGGATTTTCCAGCGCCGCTGTGCCCAGGATGACGCGCTTGACGCCCAGCGCCAAGCGCCGCTCCACGTCCTGCATCGTGCGGATGCCGCCGCCAAGCTGCACCGGAATTCCGGTCGCGCGCACGATTTCCTCAACGGCTTTAAGGTTTGCGCTCTTGCCGTCAAACGCGCCGTCCAGGTCCACCACGTGCAGATAGGTTGCGCCCTGTTCCTTCCAACCCATTGCCGCCGCAACGGGATCGCCGTAGTCGGTGGCGTCCGCGGCCCTGCCCTGCAAGAGCCGCACGGCCCGGCCGCCTTTGATGTCGATTGCGGGATAAATCTGCATGGTTTCCTCCTTTATAGGACGCCCTTGGTCGAGGGAACGCCCTTGACCCGGGGATCGATGGCCGCCGCGTCGCGCAGAGCGCGGGCAAAGGACTTGTACATCGCTTCGATCATGTGGTGCGTATTGCGGCCCGTGGTTTTCAGGTGAACCGTCAAGCCCGAGGCGACCACCACGGCGCGGAAAAACTCCTCGCACAGCTCGCTGGCATACGCTCCGCACTGCGGCGCTGGCAGCGCTGCCTCAAATTCCAGGAAGGGCCGGCCGCTGATGTCCAGCGCGCAGAAGGAGAGGCTCTCATCCATGGGCAAAAAGCACGAGCCAACGCGACGAATGCCCTTTTTATCCCCCAACGCCTGTTTAATGGCCGCGCCCAGCACAATGCCCGTATCCTCCACCGTGTGGTGGCCGTCCACTTGTAGATCGCCCTTGACCTTTACCGTCAAATCAAACAGCCCGTGCCTGGCAAAAGAGAGGAGCATGTGGTCGAAAAAGCCGATGCCCGTATCGACTTGGGCTTCTCCCGTCCCATCCAGATCGATGGATACAAAGATGTCCGTCTCGCCCGTCCGGCGGGCTTGCTCTCCGTGGCGCATGTAGTTCACTCCTTCCTTCAATCCTCAAAGCGGATGGTGGCCGACCGCGCGTGCGCGCCCAATTCCTCGGCCAGCGCGAACCGCTCGATGTCTCGATAGCTCTCTTGCAGCTTTTCGCGGGAATAGTGCACAATGGAGGTCTTCTTGAGGAAATCCTGCACCGTGAGCGGCGAGAAGAAGCGCGCCGTGCCGGAGGTGGGGAGGACGTGATTGGGTCCGGCGAAGTAATCGCCCAGGGGTTCGGGCGAGTAGTGCCCCACAAAGCAGGCGCCCGCGTTCTCGACCTTTCCCAAATGCGTAAAGGCATCCGCGATGGAAAGCTCTAAATGCTCCGGCGCGACGAGATTCGCCATTTCAAAGGCGGTATCCAGATCGGGAGCCAGCAGGATGGCGCCGTTGTTCTCCAGCGAGGCCCGCGCGATGTCCTGGCGAGGCAGGGCGCCGAGCTGGCGGGGGAGTTCTTCCAGCACCGCCTCCGCCAAGGCTTTGGAGGTGGTGATGAGAATCGCGGCGGCAATGCGGTCGTGCTCGGCCTGGGAGAGGAGATCCGCCGCGACATAGCGCGGATTGGCCGTCTCGTCCGCCAGAATCAGCACCTCCGAGGGGCCCGCCACCATGTCGATGCCCACATAGCCATAGACCGCGCGCTTGGCGTTGGCCACGTAGATGTTGCCAGGGCCCACGATCTTATCCACGGGCTCGATGCTCTGGGTGCCAAACGCCATGGCGGCAATGGCCTGCGCGCCGCCCACTTTGTAAATTTCGTTTACGCCGCAAAGGTCGGCAGCCACGAGCATCGCGGGATTGACGCCGCCATCGCGCTGCGGGGGCGTGCACATCATCACGCGCTTGACCCCCGCGACCTTGGCGGGCAGCGCGTTCATCAGCACCGAGGAGGAGAGGGGCGCCGTGCCGCCGGGCACGTACACGCCAGCCTTGGCAATGGGCCGCACCAACTGTCCCAGCGCAGACCCTTCCGCATAATCGATCCACGATTTTTCCAATTGTTTTTCGTGAAAAGCGATGATGTTGTCGCGGCTCTTTTTCATCGTTGCCACCAGCGCAGGATCGGTCGCGGCGTATGCGGCCTCGATTTCCTTGGGAGTAACGCGCAGCGCGGCCGGGTCCAGCGTCACCTTGTCGAACTTTTCCGCATAGTCCACCAACGCCGCGTCTCCCCGCGCGCGCACATCCGCAATGATGTCCTGCACGGCCGCGGTCACGTCCCGCTGCGTCAGCTGGGAGCGGCGCTTCAGCCGCTCCGGCAGACCGCCGCCCTTTTTCACTTCAAAAACCGGTATCATTTGCCGTCCCTCCGCTTCTCAATTTCCGCGCGCAGGCCATCAATCAGGGGACGAATGCGCGCTTCCTTGGTTTTTAGGCTCACGCGGTTGACCACCAACCGCGCCGAGCAAGTGCAGATCTCCTCAAGCACCGCCAGACCGTTGGCCCTTAGGGTCGCTCCGCTCTCCACAATGTCCAGGATTACGTCCGATAGCCCGATGATGGGGCCCAATTCCACCGAGCCGTTGAGCTTGATGATCTCAATGGAGCTCAGGCGCGAAAGAAAGACCTGCGAGGCAATGCCCGTATACTTGGTCGCCACGCGAATGTGCGCCTTTTTGAGCGGCTCCTGCTCCGCGTACCCGCATACGCAGATGCGGCACGCGCCAAAGCCCAGGTCCAACATCTCGTAAAGCGGGCGGTTTTCCTCCATGAGGGTATCCTTGCCAACCACGCCCACATCCGCCACGCCATGATCGACATAAGTGGGCACGTCGCTGGGCTTGACCATGATGTAGCGGTACTTCCCATCCGCGCTTTCAAAGACCAGTTTCCGGCTCTTTTCGCGCAGGGGAGATACGTCCATGCCCATGCTCTCCATCAGCTCCATCGTCTGCTCGGCCAAGCGCCCCTTGGCAAGCGCAATGGTAATCGCCTCCGCCATCTTCTCACACCTCCATCACGACGCGCTTGGCGCGCCGCGCCTGCGCAATTCTGCGTATTTCCGCCTCGTCCTCCGCGTAACACAGCTCCACGGTCTGCCCCTGCGCGCGCAGCGCTTCCGCCGCGCGCCAGGCCCGCTCAAACGGAGCCGATCCCACCGC
>CAOKIU010000043.1 GCA_948468595.1 uncultured Christensenella sp. | reverse complement strand
TGGTGTCGATGCCGGAGGGCATGTGTTCAAAGGAGACGTTGCACTCCTCCAGCGCCTCCAGCACGCGGCGGCCAAAGCCGAGCTCGCTGTTCATCATGTTCTTTTCGATGGCAATGGCCGTAAACCCTTTTTTGCCCGCGATGCCGGTGATGGCGCCGCGCACATGGCTTTCGTCCGCGCGCACGATCATGGTGCCGGCATTACCCGGCTCGTTGGTATTGCGGATGTTGATGGGGATGCCCGCCATGCGCACGGGGAAAATGGCGTCCTCGTGCAGCACGGTCGCACCCATGTAGGAGAGCTCGCGCAGCTCCCGATAGGTGATGACGTGGATGCGCTTGGGCTTCTTGACGATGCGCGGGTCCGCCATCAAAAAGCCGGAGACGTCCGTCCAGTTCTCGTAGAGCTCCGCGCCCGCGGCCCGCGCCACAATCGCGCCCGTCACATCCGAGCCGCCGCGGGAGAAGGTCTTGATCGCGCCATCGGGCGTGCTGCCGTAAAAGCCCGGGATGACGGCATAACGCACGGTCGATAGGCGCGCGGAGAGCACCTCCTGCGTCCGCTCGGCGGCGAACTTACCCGCCGCGTCAAAAAAGATGACCTCCGCCGCGTCGATGAACTCCCAGCCCAGGTACTTGGCCAGGATGACGCCGTTGAGATACTCCCCACGGCTGGCCGCGTAGTCCGCCGATTGCCCGCTGAGCATGGCGTAGCGCACGCGCTCGAGATGAGGGGTGAAATCCAAATCCAGCCCAAGATCCCCTATGATCTCCAGATAGCGCGCCGAAAGCTGGGAAAAGGCGCTCTCAAACGCCTCCGTCTTTCCCTCCGACGCCAAATTGTGGCACGTGTAGAGCATGTCGGTGACTTTGATATCCTCCGGCTCCCTCCTGCCCGGGGCGGAAGGCACCACATACATGCGGTTCTCATCCGCCAGAAGAATCTCTTTCACCTTTTTAAACTGCACTGCGTCCGCCAGCGAGCTGCCGCCGAACTTCGCAACCACAATACCCATCTTGACGAAATCCCCTTTCCATCTTGCACACGTTCCGGCACTTCTTCCCCCAAAATAGCGTTCAGACTGCCAATTATTCTAATTATAAAGAAATCGCAGGCTTTTTTCAAGGTTACTTGCGCTAATTTTATGCAGATCGTGTAAAAAAAGTGATGCACAACCGGGAAGGATGTGCCCTTTTCCCGGTTATGCACCATTTTATCCGTTAGCCAAGCATTTCATCCAGCGCGCGACGCAGTAGAACTTAATGATGGGCTCCGTGCCCGACGGCCGGACCGCCAAAGATTCGCCCTCGAAAAACAGCTTGAGCACGTCCGCATTGGGCACGCTGAGCGCGCACCCCCGTCCGATAATCCTCCGCCGCTAGGATGCGCAAGGGGGCAAAATCGCGCAGGGAGGGATCGCGGAACCTCTCCATAATGGCGGCGATCTTGTCCAGGAGCTCCAGCCCGGCAACGGATTTGGAGACGGTGCTCTCCAGGTAATAGCCGTATTCCTGGCAAAGCTGCCTGAGCCGCTGCACAAGACTCAAGCCCTGCGCGGCGTAGTAAACCGCCACCAGCGCCACGGCCAGCACCGCGTCTTTATCCCGGGCCAGGTCTCCCGTCAGATAGCCATAGCTCTCCTCGTACCCGAAAAAAAAGCGCTTGCCCTGGGCCGGGAATCCCTTGGCCTTGCCCCCGATGAACTTAAAGCCTGTGAGCACCTGCTCCACCTCTAGGCCGTTATCGCGGGCAATTCGCTGCCCCAGCATGCCGGAAACCACGGTCGTGACCACCGTCTCCCCCTGGCGCAGCTCTCCGCGCTCCTGGCGCACCTTGATCAAATAATCGATGAGCAGAGCGCCGATCTGGTTGCCGTTGAGCGGGACGAAGCGGCCGCCCTCCTCCACCTGCACGCCCACGCGGTCGCAGTCCGGGTCCGTGGCCATGAGCAGCTTCGCGCCCGTCCTGCGCGCTACTTCCAGCGCCCGCTCGTATACGCGCGGGTCCTCCGGATTGGGCATGTGCAGGCCGCCAAAATCGCTGTCAGGGTTCATCTGAATGCAGGTAAGCGCCGCAAAGCCCTGCCTTTTCAGCATCCGGGCGACGGGCTCCGCGCCCGTGCCATGCAAGCCGCTGTAGACGATGGGAAATTGTCCCGCCCGTTCGCGCGTCAGTTCTGTGCGCGGCAGCAGAGCGTACAGCTCGTCCAAGTAGCGCTGCCATCCGGCTCGGCGAACAGTCCCCGCGCTCTGCCCTCCTGCAAGGGGAGGGCGGGATTGACGAAGAATTCCACACTCTCTATCTGGCGCATGATGGCCTCAGCCTGCGCGGGGATGACGATGTCCCCACCCCAGGCGCAGCGTGCGCACCGTGTAGGAGAGCAGGAGCGTGGGCACGGGCCGCGGCCAGCGCACCACCTCAATGCCATTGCCCATCAAGACCTCCGCCGCCCGCCGGGCAAAAACATCCGAGCACTTGCGCGTATCGTAGGCAATGGCGCAGGTCTTGGGCGCGCTCCCCTGTAAAATCGCCTGGGCCAATCCCTGCGTGGCGCGCGCAACGGTATAGGCGTTCATCCGCGCGGGGTCCATGCCCAGCACCTGCCTAAGGCCGCCGGTGCCAAAGGTCATGCTGCCGGCAAAAGCCTCCATCGCCTCCTGTTCGCTCTGCGCGTCCAGTTCTTCCAAGCCCTGTGCGTCCCGCACCCTCAGCGCTTCACGCCAGCGCTTCCGCTCCTCCTGCCACATATGCCTTATCCTTTCTTTTGATAGAACCAATACTGCCGCTTGTGATACTCCTTGTCGCGGTAAAATCCTGCAAAGCGGCCGCCCGCCTTTTCAATGACGTGGCGTGAGGGATCGTTATCTTCATCACAGGTGAGCAGGATGCGGTCCATGCCGCGCGCAAATCCCATGTCCAGCAGCCTTGCCAGCAACTCCTGTGCATACCCTCGCCCGCGCTGGCTGGGCGGCACGCTGTAGCCAATATGTCCCGCCCAGGTCAGCGAATCGCGCGTGTCGTAGGGCCTGAGCTGCCCAAAGCCCAGGATGCGCTCCTCGCCGTCCATCAAAAAATAGATCTCGTTGGGATTGCTGCCGTAGTTCAGGCACTCCGGCTTGGACTGCCTGTCAATCAGCGCCAGCCAGCCCAAATAGCCCATGCGGCCGCGGCTGCCGCAATACGGTTCCTCACCCGCCGCCTCAAAGTCCTGATCCGCCGCCATAACGGCCTTGTAATGCGCGATCCTCGGTTTGACCAGCATCATAGCCTCTTTGCCCTTCCCTGATAGTTTCATCTATTAGTATACCATACGTAGGTACAAATGCAAAGAGCGCGCAGCGACTGCCTCGCTGCGCGCCCATTGCCCTTATGCGCGCTTCATCAGAAAACGATGAAGAACTTGAGAACGAAGAGAATGGCCAGCACAATGGTCAGCCAGGAGACCTCCTTGAACTTGCCGGTGCAGATCTTGAGCACGGAGTAGGAGATCAGGCCCATGCCGATGCCGCTGCCGATGGAGCTGGAGACCATCATGAACACCAGCATCAACACCACGGGCAGCACCACGGAGACATCCGCATAGTCCACCTCTTTGAGGCTGCCCATCATCAGCACGCCCACGAAGATGAGCGCCGCAGAGGTCGCGGGCGCGGGAATCAGCGCCGCGATGGGGGCGATGAACATCGACAGCAGGAAGAGCACGCCCACGACCAGCGAGGTCAGGCCCGTGCGGCCGCCCTCCTCAACGCCGGCGGCGGACTCAATGAAAGTGGTCACGGTGGAGGTACCGGTGCAGGCGCCCACCATCGTGGCGACGGAGTCAGAGAGCATGGCCTGCTTCATCTGAGGCATATTGCCGCTCTTATCCAGCATGTTGGCGCGCTTGGCCGTGCCGTACAGCGTGCCAATGGTATCGAACATATCGACCATGCAGAAGGAGATGACGGTCATGAGCGCGGAGAACACGCCGATGGAGAACAAGCCCTTAAAGTCGAACTTGAAGAGCGTGGTCTTCACCATGTCGCCAAAGGGCGGCATCCAATTGGCGGAGGCAAGGCTCACAAAGGGATTTTCTCCCCTAATAAAGCTACCAATCCAGAAGACCACCGAGGCAATGAGCATGCCGAAGAGCACGGAACCCTTGACCTTCTTGTGATGCATGATGGCGATGGCGAACACGCCGATGAAGGTGGTCACGACATAAAGCACCATCTGCCCATAGGCATCCCCCATGGCCGCAGCCGTTGCGGAGGGGCCGTCGGTGAAGAAGTTGGCGAGCATGTAGTACATGTTGAAGCTCGCGTCCTGTACGCCCGCGTTGGAGCCCAGGCCGATGTTGACCAGCATCAGGCCGATGCCCGCCGGGATGCCCAGGCGCACGGCCTTGGGAATGGCGTCCACGATCTTCTCGCGCACGTTGAGCAGGGTGAGGATGGTAAAGAGAATGCCGGAAATGAGAATGATGGCAAGGCCCGCGCCGTAAGCGGATTCAAAGTTGTAATCCACGCCGCCTGCCGCCGCCATTGCAGCCGCGATGCCCGCGACCACGGTGGCGAAATAGGAGTTCAGGCCCATGCCGGGCGCCATTGCGAAGGGCTTGTTGGCCAGGAACGCCATCAGCAGCGTGCCGATGCCCGCGGAGATGACCGTCGCCAGGAAGATGCCGTTCCAGAGCGGTGCAGGCGTCTGTGGCCCAGGCATCGGGGCATTTGCGCCGAAGCCCACGATGAGGTTGGGGTTCAGGGCGATGATGTAGGCCATCGTCATGAACGTGGTCAACCCAGCGATGATCTCGGTGCGGACAGTGGTGCCGTTCTCTTTGAGCTTGAAGAACTTTTCCATGTCAGAGATCCTCCTCATTTATTTGTGGTACCTATCACGCTTGTATTTTAACGCAAGCGCCGGGAAAAATCAACAAAAAGTTCAAACCTTTTTCAATTTTCTCGCATGGATTGTTCGGACTGCCCATCTGACCCAAGGGCATCTTCCCTGGCTCGGCATAAAAACATTCGTAAATAGAGGGCCGTCCCTTGAAGGGACGGCCCTCTATCGCTTAGAAGGAATCGCGTATCTTTCTCAGAGGGGGTTTAGAGCGCCTTGACCAACGCCTTTGCCCTTTCCGCGACGTTTTCTGCGGTGAAGCCAAACTCCTTAAACAGCAGGCTCGCCGGCGCGGAGGCGCCGAAGTGGTCGATGGAAATCACGTCGCCATCCAGGCCCACGTACTTGTGCCATCCAAAGGAGGTCGCCGCCTCCACCGCCAGGCGCGCGCGAACGGCCTTGGGCAGGACGGACTCCTTGTATGTCTCGCTCTGCGCGTCGAACACCGCAAAGCAGGGCATGGAGACCACCCGCGCGTCAATGCCCTCTGCGGCCAACAGGTCCTTGGCCTTAATGGCCTGCTCCACCTCGGAGCCCGAGGCGAGCAACAGCACGTCGGGCGTCGCCTTTTGGGAGTCGGCGAGGATGTAGCCGCCCTTCATCGCCTCCTTGCCCGAGCCCTCGTACAGCGGAAGGTTCTGGCGGGAGAGCGCAAAGCAGGACGGGCCCTGGAGCTGAAGCGCCTTGGCGTAGGCCGCGGCCACCTCCTTGGCGTCCGCCGGGCGCCACAGGTAGACGTTGGGCATGGAGCGCAGCGCCGCCAGGTGCTCAATGGGCTGGTGGGTGGGGCCGTCCTCGCCGACGCCGATGGAATCATGCGTCAGCACGTAGAGCACGGGCAGCTTCATCAGCGCGGAGATGCGGATGCCGTGCTTCATGTAATCGGAGAACACCAGGAAGGTCGCCGCGTAGGTTTGCAGGCCGCCATGCACCTGCATGCCGTTGACAATGCCCGCCATCGCCTGCTCCCGAACGCCGAAGTGCAGGTTCGCGCCCTCGGGCGTCTGGGCGGAGAAGTCGCCGCGGCCCTTCAAATAGGTCTTGTTGGAGGGCGCCAGGTCCGCCGAGCCGCCGATGAGGTTGGGAATGCGCTCGGCAAGCCTGGAGAGCACCTGTCCGCTCGAATTGCGCGTGGCATCCTTCTTGTTTTCAAACTGCCAGAAGCTCTCGTCGTTCTCAAGGTCCGGGGCAAATCCCGCGAACCACTGCTCCATCTGGGCATACAGTTCGGGATAGGCCTTGGCGTATTCCGCCACAAGGGCCTTCCACTCCTCTTCCATGCGAGCGCCCTTTTGCGCGACCTTGGCCGTCTCCTCGTAGACGGAGGGGTCCACATCAAAGCACTTGTCCGGGTCAAGGCCGAGGTTCTTCTTCAGCTCCCGCACGTTCTCCTCGCCCAAAGGCTCGCCGTGCGCGGAGTTCTTTCCCTCCTTGGCAGGGCAGTGCGCACCGATCTTGGTGGTGACGATGATCAGCGAGGGGCGCGGGTCCGCCTTGGCCGCGTCAATCGCCGCCAAGATCGCCTCCACGTCTTCGCCGTCCTCCACCTTCTGCACCTGCCAGCCGTAAGCCTCGTAGCGCTTTGCGGTATCCTCCTTAAGCGCGATGCCCACGTTGCCCTCAATGGTAATATCGTTGGAATCGTAGAACAGGATGAGCTTGCCCAGCTCCAGCGTCGCCGCCAGGGCGGAGGCCTCGGCCGAGATGCCCTCCATCACGCAGCCGTCGCCCATCAGCGCGTAGGTGTAGTGGTCAATCACCGGGAAACCCGGCCGGTTGAACTTGGCCGCCAGGTGCTTCTCCGCCATCGCCATGCCCACGGCGTTGGCCACGCCCTGGCCCAGGGGACCGGTCGTCGTCTCCACGCCCACGGTGTGGCCGTACTCGGGATGGCCGGGCGTCTTGGAGCCCAACTGCCTGAAGTTCTTCAAGTCCTCCATGGTCAGGCCATACCCGAACAGGTGCAAAAGGGAGTACAGCAGCGTGGACGCATGGCCCGCCGAGAGCACAAAGCGGTCGCGGTTGCGCCAGGCGGGGTCCGCAGGGTTGTGGTTCAGCCTCTTGCTCCACAGGGCGTAGGCCATGGGCGCCGCGCCCAGCGGCGTACCCGGGTGGCCGGAGTTCGCCTTCTGCACGGCGTCCGCTGCCAGCGCACGCATCGCGGAAATAACCTTACAATCGTTTTGTTGCATATTTTGATTCCTCCAATTCTTCAATAGCCTATTGTGGGCGTCGCGCGTCCCGCGGCGCAATGGTCGCCACCCCCGCGCAGGGGGAGATCTGCGCAAGCCCGACGCTGGCATCCAGCGCCTCCGTCCATGCGCCGGCGGCGAAATAGCGCTCCTCCTCGTCCCACTTCTCGCCGCACGCGGCAGCGGCGCTTTCCGGGCGTCCGGCAGATGACGCAGGGCATGGATGCTCACAATCGCGTCAAGGCGTTCGTATCTAAGCGCCTCGGGCAAAGTCGTGCCGCATCAAGTTCCAGCACCTTGGGGTATCCGGCAAAGGGATAGCTCCCCTTCGCGTGGGATCGTCTCATGTCCGCCTCATCTCCGTCCGCCCACAGGTCAAGTCCCCGTTCATTTAGCATGCCCGCATCCGCCTTAACGGACCAATGCGGCAAGCGGCGAAAGATCCACCCCCGGCGCGCCGTCCAGCACGTCCATCAATTGGGCGGCCATGCGCTTCACCCCGCCCGGCACGTCGGATTCAAAGTTGACGGGCATCACCGGGTCGTGCAGAGAGAGCCGCACCAGAATCCACCCCTCGCCGCCCGGCAGGCGCACGGTCACCTTGACCCCTTCGTAGTCCTCATTGGGCGACCAATCTTCTCGCTGCGCGATGGCGGCGCGCACGCGCTCCATGACGCGCTCTCCATCCGGCCGGAAGTTCTCGTTTGTGAGGGGAAGGCGCGCCTCCCGCTCCTCCGCCGGCTCCTCCAGGTCCGCAATCAGGCACGTCAGGTCACCGCGCCGGGACAGCTCGATCATCAGCCGCGCGGCCATGTACGCGCCGTCGTCCAGGAAGTAATTCTCCGCAAAGGCGCAGTGCCCGCTGGTCTCGATACCCATGGGGCAGGGCACGCCCGCCCGGTTGAGTTCGATCGCCTTATCGATGACGTTTTTGTACCCCCTGCGGTAGCGCAGGTGCTTGCCGCCCAGCCCTTCGATAAAGCGCGTCAATCCCGCAGAGGTCACGGAGTCGGTGACAATGGTCCCGCCCGGGCAGCCTTCCAGCGTGATGGCCGCCAGCAGGGCGATGAGCCGGTTGCGGTTGATGGGCAGTCCGCGCTCGTCCACCACGGCTGCGCGGTCGCAGTCCGCGTCGAAGATGACGCCCGCGTCCGCGCCGCTGGTTAGCACCGCCCCGCACACTGCGCGCATCGCGCCCCCGTCCTCGGGATTGGGCACGTGGTTGGGGAACAGGCCGTTCGGGTCGAGGAATTGGCTGCCCGTCGTGTCCGCGCCCAGCGGCTCCAGCACGTCGCGCGCAAAGAACCCGCCCGAGCCGTTGCCCGCGTCCACGAGGATGCGCTTTCCGGCCAGCGGGCGTTCCTGCCCTGTCTCGCGCCTTATGAACGCCACCAGGCCCCGGCTGTATGCGGCGAGAAAGTCCACTTCCTCCACCTGGGGCCAGGCCGGCTCCACATCCTCCATGCGCCTTGCGATTTCCACGACTTCCTCGCGCTCCAGCCCGCCCGAGGCCGTGATGAACTTCATGCCGTTGCGCTCAAAGGGTAGGTGCGAGGCCGTGATCATGATGGCGCCGTCGCACTCCGCCTCCACGGTGGTCATGAACATTGCGGGCGTCGTACACAGGCCGCAGTCCATCACCTTTGCCCCAAAGGCGCCCAACCCTTCCAGCACGCCCTGCTTGAGCTTCTCGTGCGACAGGCGCGGGTCGTGTCCAACGGCGATTTTCAGCGCGTCTTTTCCCAGCTTATCCCGCAAAAAGCAGGCGAATTGATACGCCGCCGCGCGCGCGGTCTCCTGGTCAAAGGTCACGCCGTCCCCCAGGTCTACCGCCACGCCGCGCAGGTCGCTGCCGCTGACCAGCTTTAGATGCTTCTGCATTCTCTCCTCCAAACCGTCAAAAATGGTTGTAGGAAACCACTTCTTCCAACGTCTTCTTCTCCCGGGTGGCCGGGCCCTGGGGCACGCCGACCGAGAACAGCGCCATGATGCGCCAATCCTCGGGCACGCCCAGCACCGCGCCCACGCGCCGGGCCGTATCGTTGCCGTTCGCGCCGATCCAGCACCCGCCGTATCCCAGCGCGTGCGCCGCGTTGAGCATGTTGCAGGTCGCCGCCGCGCTGTCCTCGTTGGGGCAAACCGCGTCCGGGCCGATGGCCACGGCGATCACCACGCCTGCCTGGGCGATGAACTTGCCGTAATCCGTCGCTTCCGCCACGGCTTCCTTGACCTTTTGCTCGGTGGCCACGATGAACTTCCACGCCTGCCGGTTGACGCCCGTGGGCGCCAGGCGGCCGCAGTTGAGGATGACCTCCAGGTCCTCAGGCTTGACGGGCTCATCCTTGTACTGCCGGATGGAACGGCGAGTGGTCATAGCGGTGATTGCGTCCATGCGTTCTTCCTCCTCATTCACTCATCATCAATTGGTATAGCGGTCCCAACAGCCGCAGCCCATCCGCAATTTCCTGCGCGTACTCTGGGCGCTCGATCTTGGGGCCGACGCCGTCGGTGTGCTCAACATAGAAGTTCTTTTTCCGGTACAGCTCGTATAGCGCCGGATGCAGCTTCTCCGGAATCTCCATGCGCTTGTAATCCTCGCCCAGCACGCGGTAGTGCCGCGCAAAGTCCGGCTGCGTCAGCACGTCCAAGAAGTCGTCCTGCCGCCTGAGCATTGTTTCGCGCATCCACTTGGCCCGCGCCGGATCGCTCTCGTAAAAGCCCGCGCCATAACAGCTCTCGGTGACGCTGATGGAGTAATACAGGCCGAAGCACTCCGACTTGGCCTTGCCCACGGGATAAAACGAGAGCCACATGTGGTCGCGGTAGGGGGATTTGTCCTTGGTAAAGCGGGTGTCGCGCCGGATGCGCGAGACAATGCGCGCGGGGCGCTGTTCAAAGTCCGCGTCGATCTCCAGCGCCGCGGGCAGCAGCGCCTCCGCAAGCGCATAGAGCGGGCGCTTTACGTTCTCCTCATACTCTTTGCGCGTGGCTAAAAAATACTCGCGGTCATTGTTAAACGCAATGCCCATAAAATATTCCAACATCGCGGGTTTAATGCCCGCAAACCCCTCTGCGGCCACGGCGTCCACCCCTTCTCTCCTCGAATATCTTCTATTATACCTTAAAATCCGCATGGTTTCAACGCATCGTCCCCTTTCGCCCCACAGCATAACAGAACATTAATAATCCCTTCTGCGTTCTAACGCGCTTTATTTTTCTTATAAACACATAATTATTTATGCGCAAACGCAGATGCCTCTGCCTCGCAAACCTTCTGAAAGCTGTCAAGAACAAGGCCCTTTCCGCGTCAAAATCGAGCGGAAAGGGCCTTGGGAATCAATCGTTGCGGCGTGTACGGGGCTCGGAAGGCTTCCGCGCCTTGTAAACGGTCTGCACCTCGTCCTCATCGAGCATGGGGGCTCGCCGATCGGGCTCCCGCCGGGGGGCCTGTGCGGGCTTGGAATACTCCGTGGCCACGCGGCTGATCTCCTCGCGGTAGTCATAAGGGTCGTCCTGCGGCGGCGCGGGGCGGCGCGGCGCGTACTGCGCGGGCGCGGCATAATCATCGTCGTCCTCTTCGCGCTTGCCGCGGTTGGTGCGCACTTGCAGCCACACTAGCACCACAACGCAGGCGATGATGAGCAGGACGATGACAATCAACAGCATCAACAGCCAGGGCGAGATGCCGCCGCTATCCTTGGATACGGTCAGCGGCGTGGGGGAAAAGGGGACAACTTGCTCACCCGCCGCGGGCGCTTCGCTGGGTTCGACAACGCCCACGGTGATCGTCACCGGGGAGGTCACCTTCCGAACCTTCTGGCCGGAGGCAAGCGACGCATCCACCACAAAGAAGTATTCCCCGCTCTCGGTGACGCTCACCGCGATGGGAAAGACGCGGTCGCCCGGCGCGAGCGAGTTGATGCGCTCGACCACCTGGTTGTTCCGGTCGGAAATCGTCAGGTCGGTCATATCCTGCGTGCCGGTGTTGCGCAGCAGCACGTTGAAGTTGATCTCTCCAGGCTGGTCCAGCTCCTTGGCGTTGGGGGTGAGGGTGGCTTCCAACGTGCCCGCCGCATCGGTCTGCGCCGGCGCGCTGACCTCGATGGCGACGATGTTGGACGTGGCGGTAAAGGTCTGCCCATTCTCATCCACGGCCTTGACCGTGACCATGTAGTTTTGCGAATTGACGGGCCGGATCAGTTTGTTCCAGCTGTAGGCCTTGCCCGCCTCGATCTTGGTCGGGCTGGTCAGCTCGCCCAGCGTTTCGTCGGTGATGGTGGCGCTGACAAAGGACACGTTGCCCTCGTTGACCAGGTTGCACACCAAGGAGACCGAATCCCCGGATTGGATGGTGGAAGCATCGGACTTTAAGGTGACGTTGAGCTTGGGATTGTAAATGACAAGGTCCATGCTCTCGAGCACAAAGACCATTCCCTGGGCGCTCCCCGCGGCCTTATAGGTCACGCGCGGCTGTGATTTGACATCCTTGGTCATCTTGACATCGGCGGTGAGCTCGCGCATTTCTCCGGGGTAGAGCGCGTCCAGCGTGCCGATGAGGCCGATTCCCTCCATGTCGTCGTAAACCTGCAAATCGGTCAGCAGCGCGCTGCCCTCGTTTTTAACCATGTAGGTCAGCCGGATCTTGTCCCCCACCTGGGCGGTGGTTTGCGAAGCCGTGCGCTTAAAGGACAGCTTCGGCTCTGCGGCCTGGTGGCTGACCATCACCGTGTGGGTGACGTTGCCGCCGTCAAAATCGATGTAACTGACCTCTACCTCCAAATCCCCCGTCATGGAGATCAGGCTCATGCCAAGGGGGTTGGAACGGACAAAGGACTGGCTTTGCGCGGCGACCGCGTCTACCTGCGCGATCAACTCGTTTTCATAGCGGAATTCTAGCTGCCTTACCTCTTGACCGCTCTGGCCGTTGCTGAGGTTGATGCCGATTTCCAGCACCACTTTTCCGTCTTGATTCTCGGCGGGCTTAAAGTCAAAGGATATATCCGCTTGATTGAAGGCCTGCACCGTGACCGGCGGCAGCGCTGCCAGCGTCAGCAGTAGCGCTATGGCCATTGCCAAAATTTTTTTCATATTATAACGGACGGATTCGTCCGCCACCTCCTTGCGCGCCATCGCGTTTATCATGTTATTTTACTTTGTGTACGAAACGTTTGTCAAGGCAAATGGCGTTAATCCCGTCAAAAAACCGTCGCTGGCGCGGAGAATTCCCCTCTTTTTATCTAATTATTACCAAATAACTACCTTGCCCTACGCGATTTACACCCTTTCATCACAAATCCGCGGCAAAAAGTTATCCACGAGTAGCAAAAAAGCGCGTCCACCTTAGGACGGCACAAGGCCCCCGGCGCTGCCGGGGGCCACGTGTTTTAGTTCAGACCCGCATTCAGCTCGTCCAGAACGGGCTGCACGCGCGGCATCATGGACTCGACGAACGCATCCCACTCGGCGGCGGGGTCGCAGTTCGGATCGGCCAGGATCTGAATCATCTTTTCCTTGGCGTCGGAGCCGAAGGTGCCGTACTTGTCCTTGTTCTCGCCCGAGAAGGTAGACATGGCGTAATCGACCTTTTTAATCGTCGCCTTGCCCTCGGCCATCTTGTCCCAAACGATCTGCTTGAGCTCGTTCTGGAAGGGCGCCTCGGCGGGGTTGCCGGGCTTGGCGTTGGACGCGCCGTTGGCCTCGTTGAACTCGAAGTTCGCATAGGGGTTGATGTAGGAGTTGGTGTTCTCGTCGAACTCCCAGAGCACTTCAACGTCCTCAGGATTGTCGCCGGTCACCTTGTAGTCCACGCCCTCAATGCCCAGCCAACGCAGGCGGATGCCCTCGGTGGAGTTGAGGAAGTTCCAGAAGGTGAGCGCGCGCTCCATCTTCTCGTCGGTGATCTTGTGGTTGAAGGAGGTCACGGTCCAGTAGTCCTCGGTCTGGGTCATATACCACTTGCCGTCCATGCCGTAGACCACCGCGGGCGCCACAGCGTCCTTGGAGGCGATGGTGCCATCGCGCAGCATGTCGTCCGTCCAGCTGTTCATCGAGCCCGCCACGTTGTAAGCGGCAAAGGCAAGGCCAGCCTTGAACATATCGTCGGCCTCATTGCTGGTGAAGGAGATGTTGTCCTTGTAGATCAGGCCGTCCTGATACATGTTGTAAGTCTCCACCACGGCGGCCTTGTACTCCTCGGTCGCGGCGGGCCAGACGTACTTGCCGTCCACCTTGATGTAGGAGCAGGTCTCGTTGCCCTCGGCCGCGGGCGCGTTGAGGAACGTCACCGCCGCATTGGGGAAGCCCCAAACCGGCAGCACCATGGCCGCGTTGGCGTTTCCGTTTCCGCCGGGGTCCTGCGCCACGATGGCGGCCAACAGGGCCTTCCACTCGTCCCAGGTGTACTCGTTGTCCTCCTGGTACATGCCGACCTTCTGCGCCCAATCCTTGCGGATGATGAAGTAGGAGGTGTAGGCGTTGTCAATCTCCGGGGGGTTGTTGCGGGAAGAGGGCCAGGTATACAGCTCGCCGTCCACCTTGAACGCCTTGACGGATTCAGAGGTCTGGTAGAAGCTGTAGAGATTGTCGTACTGGGAAATCTTCGCCTCGGTGATGGGCGCAAACGCACCCTGCTTTGCCCAGTCGAAATACTCCGTGGAGGAGGCGGCCTTCAGGTCCCAATAAATCAGGTCGGGCGCGTCGTCCGTGGCGATCCAGGTGCGGATCTTTTCGTTCCAATCGCCCCAGGAAACGGGGATGTAATCAAAGGTGAGGTTGAATTTTTCCTTGACGAACTCATTGCGCGCGTGCGTGCCCTGCTTTTCGGCGTTGAGCACGTTCATCGAGAGCACAACGGGGCTAAGCTCCCCCGCGGGCTCCTTCGGCTCGTCGTCATCGCTGGGCTGCGCAGCCTGCGTGTTTTCCGGCGCCTTGGTCGGGTCCTGAGCCGGTGCGGGCGTCTTCGCGCACGCCGCGAGCGACAGCACCATGACCAATGCAAGAACCAGGGTCAACAGCTTTTTCATGGTCTCTTCTCCTCCTTTTTATGGAAAGGGGTCTATTATACCATCCCGCTGGGCGGGTGTATAATCCAAATTACTCCTTGACCGCTCCCAGCGTCAGGCCCGAGAGGAAGTACCTTTGCAGGAAGGGGTACAGGCACATGATGGGCGCCATGGTGATGATGATGGAGGACATCTTGATGGAGTCGCCCTGAATGTCGGGCTTGGCCTGGCCGGGAATGTTCTGGGTCGCCATCATGTTCACGTCGTTGATGATGGTGCGCAGCACGTTTTGCAGCGGCCAGTTTTCCACCGACTTGACAAACAGCATCGCGTTGTACCACTCGTTCCACCGCTCCACCGCGTAATAGAGGGTAAAGGTGGCCAGCAGCGGCAGCGACAGGGGCAGGATGATGCTCCACAGAATGCGCAGGTCCGTCGCGCCGTCGATCTTGGCCGATTCCTCCAGGGAAGGGGGCAGGGACTTAAAGTAGTTGGAGATGATGAGCATGTACATGATGTTAATGCCCGTGGGCAGGATCATGCTCAGCAGATTGTCCATCAGCCCCAGGTTCTTAATCAGCAGGTAGAAGGGGATCAAGCCGCCGGAGAAGTACATCGTAAAGACGATGGCGAACCGGATGAACTTCCCGCCGGGCACGGGCTTGGTCAGCGCGTAGGCGCAAAGGATGGTCAGGAACATATTGTAGACGGTTCCGCCCAAGGTGATGATGATGGAGTTCTTAAACCCATACCAGATCAGCGCCGACTTGAAAGTGAAGGTATAGGCCTCCCACGTTATCGCCGGGGGCCAAAGCATCAGGCCCTGGTAGCGCAGATAGACGGTATTGGGCACGATGGACACCAGCAGCGTATTGTAAAACGGATACAGGATCAGGATGCCCAGCAGCGTCAGGAAGAACAGAAGGATGAAATCCGCCAAGCCGAACCTGCGAATGCGGTTCTTCTTATTGATGTGCACATTTCCCTTTTTGTCGATGCGAACATTTGCCTCCGCCATGCTTCTTCCTCCTTTCTCAGAGCACCGTCTCCTGCCCCAGCGCGCGGGTGACCCCGTTGGCCAGCATCAGAAGGACGAAGTTGATCACGTTCTTAAACAGACCCACCGCCGTTGTAAAGCCCAAGTTGATGCCCGTGGACTTGACAAAGGACAGGCGATAAATGTAGGTATCCAGAATGTCTCCCGTTTCATAGACCGGCGGCTTGTAGAGGTTGAACACCTGGTCAAATCCGCCCTCCATGACCGCGCCGACCCTCAGGACGAACTGAATGGCGATCATGTTGATCATGCCGGGCAGGGTGATGTACCAAATCTTTTGCAGCCGGCCGCAGCCATCGATGGTGGCGGCCTCATAGAGCGATTGGTCGATGCCGGTGATGGCGGCAAGGTAGATGATGGTGCCCCAGCCCGCCTCCTTCCAAATGTCTGAAACCACAAGGATGGAGCGGAAGATCGCCTTGTTGTAGAGTAGATTCCAGTTTTCCCCAATCCCGGGAGAGAAGACCTCCGCTACCTTGCGCACCATGCCGGTGGAGCCCAAGAGGTTGAGCATGATGCCCGCCATGACCACCCAGGTCAGAAAGTGCGGGAAGGTATAGATGGTCTGGAGCAAGCGCTTGTAGCGCAGCATGTAGACTTCGTTGATCATAATCGCCAGCAAGATGGGGAAGGGAAAGCCGAACAGAATGCGGTAAAAGGAGATGACCAGCGTATTTTTGAGGGCCGGCAGGAACTGCGGCTCGCTCATCATATACTTAAAATGCTCGAAGTTGTTCCAGGGACTGGCCGTTATACCCACCAGCTTGTAGTCCTTGAACGCCAGCTGGATGCCGTACATCGGGGCGTACTTAAAGACGATGAAGTACGCAAGGCAGGGCAAGAGCATAAGGTAGATCCAGCGATACTCCCACATGCGGTGCAGCGTCCGCCTGGCTGAATGTCTAGGCGGCCTGACGGTTTGTGCGGTCATTGTGAACATCCCTCCTCGACTTGTAGCGGAAAAACAGCTCCTGCTCCTCCGCCAGCTTCGGTTGCCGGCCCGTTAGCCGACATGCAAGTTAGTTTTTATTTGTTGAACTTATGTTATCTCAATCTTAATTATTTGTCAACTATTTAAAAAATTTTTGATAACAAACTGTATATATTGTAAATTATTTATTGTGTCATAATTTGATGCATTTCTTAAACGCCGCGAAAAACGCTGGAAATTCTTTAAAATTTCCACTTTATCGCATTATAATATTTCTTTTTGCGCCCTTTTTCATTTCTTTAATTTATTTTAACATTTTTTATTCTTCATCGCGCTTTCGCCTTGTATGAATAAACATCGTTCATTCATCATCATTCCATAACGAATTAGGCACATTACCGCTTTAATTAATAAAAAAATCTCCGCCAGCCCTTCGGCTGGCGGAGATTTTGCGTGCGGATTGCGGGGATTACTTAAACGCCTCGGCAATGGCCACGGCGACCGCGACGGTCGCGCCGACCATGGGGTTGTTGCCCATGCCGATCAGGCCCATCATCTCCACATGAGCGGGAACGGAAGAGGAGCCCGCGAACTGCGCGTCGGAGTGCATGCGGCCCATGGTGTCGGTCATGCCGTAAGAGGCGGGACCGGCGGCCATGTTATCGGGGTGCAGGGTGCGGCCGGTGCCGCCGCCGGAGGCCACGGAGAAATACTTCTTGCCGTTTTCCACAGCCCACTTCTTATAGGTGCCCGCAACGGGGTGCTGGAAGCGGGTGGGGTTGGTGGAGTTGCCGGTGATGGAAACGTCCACATCCTCATGCCGCATGACGGCCACGCCTTCGTTGACGTCGTCGCAGCCGTAGCAGCGGACCTTGGCCTTGTCGCCCTTGGAGTAGGGAACCTCCTCGACGATGGCCAGATCGCCCGTGTAGTAATCGTACTTGGTCTTGACATAGGTAAAGCCGTTGATGCGGGAGATGATGAACGCAGCATCCTTGCCCAGGCCGTTGAGGATGACCTTGAGGGGCTCTTTGCGGACGCGGTTGGCGGTGCGGGCAATGCCGATGGCGCCTTCCGCGGCGGCGAAGGACTCGTGGCCGGCCAGGAAGCAGAAGCACTTGGTCTCATCGCGCAGCAGCATCGCGCCAAGGTTGCCGTGACCCAGGCCCACCTTGCGCTGGTCCGCGACGGAGCCGGGAATGCAGAAGGCCTGAAGGCCCAGGCCCAGCGCCTCGGCGGCGTCGGCGGCGGTGGTCTTGCCCAGCTTTATGGCAATGGCCGCGCCCAGGGTGTAGGCCCAAACCGCGTTCTCAAACGCGATGGGCTGCGTGCCCCTGACGATCTTCTCTACGTCGATCCCCTTTTCCGCGCAAAGGTCGCGCGCGGCTTCGAGGGAATCCAAACCATATTCCTTGAGGGCGGCGTTGATCTTGTCAATGCGGCGCTCGTAGCCTTCAAAACGTACCATGTCTGTTTTCACCTCTCCGTTGTTATTTCGTGCGGGGATCGATGACGGTCACGGCCTCGTCAAAGCGGCCGTACTGACCGACGTTCTTTTCATACGCTTCCTTGGGATCGACGCCCTTCTTGATGGCCTCCATCATCTTGCCCAGGTGCACGAACTTGTAGCCGATGACCTCGCCGCCCTCGTCCAGACCGATGGCCAGCACGTAGCCCTCGGCCATCTCCAGGTAGCGAACGCCCTTTTCCTTGGTGGAGTACATGGTGCCCACCTGGGAACGCAGGCCCTTGCCCAGGTCCTCCAAGCCCGCGCCCACCGGCAGGCCGTTTTCCGAGAACGCGGACTGCGTGCGGCCGTAGACAATCTGCAAGAACAGCTCGCGCATGGCGGTGTTGATGGCGTCGCAGACCAGGTCGGTGTTGAGGGCTTCCAGGATGGTCTTGCCGCTGAGGACCTCGGCGGCCATGGCGGCGGAGTGGGTCATGCCGGAGCAGCCGATGGTCTCCACCAGCGCCTCCTGAATGACGCCCTCCTTGACGTTGAGGGTCAGCTTGCACGCGCCCTGCTGGGGGGCGCACCAGCCCA
>CAOKIU010000042.1 GCA_948468595.1 uncultured Christensenella sp. | reverse complement strand
CGCAGCGCGAGGTGGCCCAAAAGTTGGGGATCTCACGTAGCTATGTATCGCGCCGCGGCTATTGTAAACGATGAGGAATTTTTGTAGAGATAGGTTGCCATTCATCTACAGTTACCCGTGGGGTAAATCAAAACGGTAATTCTTCAGGTTTAATATCTGGGTATTTTTTTAATCCTTCTTCAAATACAGCCCACCAAGGATGTTTTTCGTCCCATACAATTTGATCTATCAGCTGTTCAATAACTTCTTGGTCGTGGTCATTCAGGCCTTGATCAAAATAGTATTTCAGGGGCCAAGTAATATTTTCCTTGTTTACATGGCATATTTTGTACCAAAAAAATTCTTTAATATATGAAATAGCTCCTTTATTATTACTCTGGAGCATATTGACAGCTTGCCCGGTCCATTTTATTATTCCATCGAAATTTCTCAAATGACTCTCTGTTATCCAAGTGGCAAGATTCCCATGTCCTACACATTTCCCAATCTTTTCATTATAACTAGCTTTAGAGAAATCCTCGTACAAAATTGTCTCAGTTCTCATTCTCACAGTTTGCTCTATTTGCGGCCAAAATTCCCCAGGGCACATGTGCACAAGATAACGGATATCGCTTTCATCTTGCGTAGTTTTGAGCTCGTTATCGATGACTTTAAATACTCTTGACAATTCCGATGGTTCAAGTTGCTGTAACAGCGCCTTGAAAAATAAGCCCACTGAGTGAATATTTCCATCGTTGCGTTGTAAAATAACTTGTATCGCAATATCTCCTCTTTGCCGCTTTGGTATTTCCTGCACTAACAAATCAGAGTATTTCTCAGTTTTGACATAATAAGGATCAAATACTCGTTTCAAATATTCTTTTTCATCAAAACTTAGCTTGGATTTGTCAATCATTTGAAGTAAATAGTTAATAAAGACGATAATGGAATCACAGGTCAACTGGCTATCTTTCATGGTATCGTGACTGCGTGGATTTCTGATTCCAGTGTAGATTCCTCGAAGTATTTCTTGTATCCCACGTTGAATATCTTTCTCGGAATCTGTCTGAAGCTTATTCAATTTTATTCTTGGATTACTGCCACCGAAGGCTTGACCAATCAAGCTCGCCCCATCGCCTTCTAAGCCTGTTTTGTTCCGAATTACATCCGTTAATTTAAATATAGCATCCAATATTGCGCCCGTATAATTTTCTGACTCATAATTTTTTTGTATTACTTCCCACAAATCTGTATCAATTTCATTTTTTATTATCATAGGTTCCTCTCTTTCTATACAAATGTTGAACATATAATTGTCTTTCTGAAAAACTACGTCAATAACATATTCAATGCTATTAAAATTTTAATTCCATCTTGCGTCTGCGTCAAGTCACAATCGAACGAAATCACCATTTTATCGTAGTTATCTCTGATTTTTCGCAATGGAGCCAGCTCCCGCTCTCGGGTCTCCGGCGCATTCATATTCTCCGTTACCTGGGTATACTTCTTCTCATCCGCCTTGGTTGCGATGAAGGCCGCTTCCTGATTGTCAGTTTTCCCAATGGTTACGCCGTACTTCTGACGCGGTAACTCAAAATAGACGATGTTTACTAGAATATGCCCGCTATCCCCATCCCGGTAACCCAGCAAATAGTTCCGCGGATCTATGTCCACGATATAAGATTTGCTAAACGTTAGCGGATATTCCCGGCCTTTGATATCGAAGCGTTTGATCTCGTAGAAGATATAAGCCTCCAGCAACGCTTCAATGTGGGTCTGGATCGTATGCACCGCAGATACGCCGGGCTGATAGAGTTGCAGACCTCGGCCCCTACACCGACTTGTGGAGCAGCGCGCGCATCTCCGATATGCTGCAAAACGAATAGGGATCATGGTGCGGGGCCACACCCGGAAGATCAACTATAAATCCAAGAAGAGCATCAGGAAGGACCGCTTGGACTGGGGGACAGAAGAGGCCACCTACGAGCCCATCATTGACCAGGAGACGTTCGACAAGGTACGGGCTTTGGTCAACAGCCGGAAATACACCCGGAGCCGGGCCTATAATTTTATACTCAAGGGGATGATTTTCTGCCACGAATGCGGCTACCCTCTGGAGGTACTCAACCGGAAAAACACGGCGGGATAGGATAAGCGGCACTTCGTCTGCCAGACCTACCAGCGTTTCACCAAGGCGGGGGTCTGTACCAGCCACATCATAAAGGAGGAAACCGTCACTCAAGTAGTGGTGGAAAAGGTGCGGGAGGTCTGAAGGCATACCTACACGCGGACCAGCTTCTGCCCCAAGCTTAAAGAGCGGTGGCCAAAGCTATCGCAGCGGCAGACAACGAAAAGGAGATCAACTCACTGAAAGCTAGAATTGACAGTCTGACCGCTCACTTGGACAAGGCTTACATGAATAATCTCAGCAACGTTCTGGACGAAGCCGACTTCCAGCGCATTTGCGCCAAGATCAATGCTGACCGCGCTGCCCTGGAGCGTTGGCTCAGTCAGCTGGACCGTCCGGACTACTCCCCGGCAGAGCAGATGGACCTAGCAAAAAAATTGACGGAGCGGTTCCTGGAAAACGCCTCCGCCAACCGGGAGCCGCTGGTCAGCCTCATCGAACATGTGAAACTGACCGCAAATAAACAAATTATCATCAAATTTCAGTTCAAACAACTGGAAACCGACTCAAACCGGCGCAAAATCACAAACTGCATTGTTTACAATACCCGGGGCGCTTTGTATCGCGCCGCGGCTATTGTAAACAATGCGGCAGGGTGCGCGCCCTCTGGGTCATTGCAGCGCTTTTCGCACAACGACCCTGCCGTCCCGTTCGGCGCATTGGGCAAAGCCGCATTTTTCATACATCGCCAGATGCCCCCGATAGTCTTCGTCCGATTCTGTGATTTGCCTCTCGGGATAGGCTTGGACAAAGTCAAAACCCTCGTCGGCCGCGTCTTTGCAGACGCGCTCCAACAACTGTGTGGCGATCCCCTTGCGCTGCCACTGTGGCGCGACCACAAAGCAGAAGACGGATTTGACCTTGACGCCATCGGGGTACTCGGGTATGGGCCAAAAAGAGCGCAGGTAGTTTAGACAGAGCGCGCAATCCGCGTTGGCGTTGCACCAGCCCACGCACGCGCCGTCATGATAGGCCAGATACCCCTTTATGCTGCCGGCTTTGACAAATTGCAGGGCGCGCGCCCTTCTTTCCTCAGGGGTAGGAAACCAATGGTCGCCGTTTCCAACATAGGAATCGTCTCCGCGCCAGGTCACGCAATAGCATTTTTCACCGCCTGTGTTGACGTTGTGGGGCGTCACATCAAAGAAGCGAACATAATCATCCGCAAGGTCTGGCGTGAGTCTGCGAATTTCAATGGGCATGGCAATGCACTTCCTTCCTATGGCAAATGGCTGTAGGGGGCTTTCTTGTGATTTCATGCAGCATTATACCACACCTTGCGCCGGTTTTCCATCGGGCTTGGGAGCGATGGAGGCTTGCCTTCGGCAGAACTTCGGAATTTTCGGAAACCCGGCACGCCTTTTTTACGTCTCATGTTTAGAAGAGGGGCATTCGCCGCTCTTGGAGAAAAAACGCACGTAAAGGAGGCAGGAAGAAGATGAAGAAGGGATGCAAAATGCAATGGCTGGCCGCGGGAGCGCTGGCGATGGCGCTGGCGGCCACGGGTTGCACGGCGGCCGCGGCGCAGCCAGAGCCCTCGGCGCTGTCCATGAAACGGAACATCGACGCGGCCGCGCCCGTTTCGGCGGGAACGGCGGAGCCGGAAATCGGCGTCAACCGGGCGATGTACGTGCCCTTTGGCAAGGATTCGCACGTGATGGTGGATCAGGAAACCGGCATGGTCTATGTCGTGAGCATGCCGGAGGAGATCTATAATAGAAACGGGGATAAAATTGCGCCGGAGGACCTTGTCAAGGGCAACATCGTGGAGATCTACGGCAACGGCGTGATGGCGGAGTCCTACCCCGGGCAGTACCATGGGGTGACGAAGATTCAGGTGGTGGAGGAGGGCGCGCCCTCGGACGCGGACCAATATCAGGACCTGATTGACCAGCTCTACCAGGAGCCGGACCTCAACTCTCCCCCCACAATGCAGGTGGAGTACCGCACCCCGGACGCCATCGTCACCGCGTCGGTCCAAAGGGGCGGCTACAGTTGGAGCGTTGAGGGAGAGGACGGCCAGATGCAAAGCACGATCGCCTGCGGGCCGCACCTTTTGCAGATGGAGCTGAGCGACATGAAGCTGCCCGGCGCGACGCAGTTTGCGCTGGACTTTTACCCGGAGGCGCCCAAGGAGGTTCGCGTCGTGCGCTGGCCTGCCGAGCAGCTGGGCACGCCGGATGCCGCGGAAATCACGGCGGGGGAGCCCGTCCCCGTGGAGGAACAGGATGGCGTCTTTGCGCTGGCGGTTGAGCCCGACTATGTCTACGGCGTCACCGGCGTTTGGGATAGAGGCGAGGCGGAGTTCGGCTTTGTCGCGCTGAAAAAAGAATAGAGGGAGCAAAAAGCGCCCCGCAGGCTATCCAGCCTGCGGGGCGCTTTGCCGCGCGGTTCAGCGGCCGACACAGGTATTGTCGGCCTTGCGGTCCTGAAGCTCGGGGATGGGGTTGGGCGCGGTTTCAAAGCGGTAATCCATGGCGTTTTTGGCCAAGTACGCATCGATGACCTGATGGCTGGGCACGATGTCTGCGCGCGGATTGACGCGCTGTTGATAGAGGAAGAATGCGTCGTCGGCAGGGAGGCTCTTGACGCTTGTGTAATTCTCGTGCTGCTTGGTCTGCCATACGGTGCCGGCCAGCACGCCGCGCACATATTCGATGTTCGGACCGAGGCTGAGCAGCTTGGGGAAGGTGCCGTCGGGGATGACCTGCCGCCAATCTTTGTGCTCGTATTTGGCCAATAAGTCCTTTGCCTCGTGCAGGTGAGCGACCTCTTGCTCGAAGCACCGCTCCCAGACGCGCTTGATGTTGGGGTCCGTCTCCTCGCTCAGGCAGGAGTAGTAGAGATAACACTCCACATATTGATGCATCAGCAGCCCCTCCAGCCATGTGCAGGTGGGATCGATCAGGCTGCCGTACTCGCTGACATGCTGCTCCTCGATCATGGCGATCTCCTGGTAGAGCTTGCGCCCCAAATCGCTGGTGTAGGTGGGGCCGACATTCATGTAGAAGTTCATGGTCTGCTGCTCGGCGGCGGTGATGATGTTGACGTGCAGCTTGGTTTCCGGCGCGGCCGTCTTGTCCGAGATGTGGAAATTTACGGCCTCAAACGGATAGCGGTGCTCGGAGATGGTGGGCCGGCCCGGCATGACCTCGGTATAGCGCCCTACAAGATCCTCGGCGTGGATGCCGCTTTCCATGTCCAGCAGGTCCGCGTAGCGGTAGAGGTGGTCAAAGTCCTCCAACAGGGCGAAGTTCAGCGCGTTTTTGACCAGCGGGTCCTTTTCGTCCTGCGCCATGCGCGCGGTCAGATCCACGGCCAGCTGCTCGTAGCTGATGGTGGTTTCCAGTATCGTCTCGTTGAGCGGCTTGAGGTCGCTGATTTTTTTCTGCTGTTGCTGTTCCAGGCGGCGCAGCCGCGCCAGGCGCCGGCGCAAGTCGTTATCGGGACAGTGGCGGTGGAACTGATGGCTGAACCACACGTTTTCAAATTCCGTGCCGTTCATCAGGATAATGCGCGTCTTGGTATAGGGGTTGGTCTCCTTCTTGTCGTAAGGCTTGGGATAAAGCCCGGACCAATCCTCAATGAGCGAATCGAGATTGGCGGGTTTGAGATCAAAAGGATTCATAGGGCGCCTCCTTGCTCGCTAAAATAATGCGTTGATCCTATTTTGCGCGGAAATTCCGCCGTTATGCGGCCACAGCGGCTTTGGGCATATGGCGGGCGCGCGGGCATATCCTGTAGGGAATGCAGAGTGGAGGAGGCGACGGAATTGAAGAAAGAACAAGCGCCGGTTGTAGTGGAATGCGTCTATGCAAAAGAGGGCGACGCTGCGCAGATAGTCGCGCAGTCGTTCCGGCTGTTCCTTGCGCGCGCGCTGTCTGAGCTCGGGGCCGCGGGATGAGGGGGCGGCGAAATGGAGTGGCAGATCGGCAGCCCGGAGGAGTACCGCGTGGGCCTCTACATCCGCCTATCCAAGGAGGATGACCGCGACGGACCGAGCCAGAGCGTGAGCAACCAGCTATCCCTGTTGCGCGATTTTGCCGCGCGGCAAGGGCTAGAGGTTTACGATGTGTACATCGACGACGGGTGGAGCGGCACGAGCTTTGACCGCCCCGCCTTTTGCAGGCTCATTCAGGACATCGAGAGCCGGAAGGTCAACATGGTCGTGACCAAGGACCTTTCCCGGCTGGGGCGCGATTATATCCAAACGGGGCACTACATGGAGCGGTACTTCCCGGAACACCGCGTGCGCTACATCTCGCTTCTGGACGGTGTGGACACCGGCGTGGATTCCACCGCCAACGACATCACGCCCTTCCGCGCGATCATGAATGACATGTACGCCAAGGATATTTCCAAAAAGATCATCAGCGTCAAGCGCGATAAGCAGCGCAAGGGCCTGTTTATCGGCGGCAAGCCGGTCTACGGTTACCGGATGCACCCGGAGAAGAAGAACCGCATCGTGGTGGACCCGCCCGCAGCCCAGGTGGTCAAGCGCGTCTTTGCCATGGCCCTGGAGGGGGCGTCCTGCCGGGGCATCGCCCAGCAGCTCAACGCGGAGGGGGTGCCCACGCCCGCCGCCTATGCGCATTTGTCCGTGCCGCGCCCCGGTCCTTACGCCGGCAAGTGGAGCGGGGAGAGAATCTCCGACATGCTGCGCAACGAGACTTATGTAGGCTGCATGGTGCAGGGGCGCAGCCGCAAGGTGAGCTATAAATCCAAAAAGTGCGTGCGCCGCGACCCCGCCGATTGGGTGGTCGTGCCCGGCACGCACGAACCCATCGTGGACCGCGAGGCGTTTGAACGGGTGCAGCGCCTGCTGTCGAGCCGGCGCACCACGCGCGCGCGCACCTACGACTTTCCGCTCAAGGGCCTGATTTTCTGCCGGGAGTGCGGGCACCCGCTGGCGGTGGTCAATCGCCCCAACGCGCGCGGCGAAGAGCGCCTTTATTTTATATGCCGGACCTATCAGCGCTGCACGCGGGCGGGCGCGTGTACCAGCCACACCGCGCGCGTGGAGCGCGTCACCGAGGCGGTGCTGGGCGCGGTGCGCACGGCGCTGGGCGCCGCGCTGAGTCAGGAGGCGCTGCTGCCCCTGGCCCGGGAAGCGGCGGCGCGCGCATGGCCGTCCCTTAAACGGGAGCGGCAGCGCCTGCAAGAGCAGATCGCCTGCGTGACGCAAAAGATGGATCGTGCATATCAGGACCGACTCAGCGGAACGCTGGAGGAGAAGGACTTCCGGCGCGTTTACGAGCGCATGAGGGGGGAACGCGCCGCGCTGGAAGAGCGCCTTGCCGGGGAGCGCCAGGAGGCCTCCGCCGCGCGGCGAGAGGAATGGGCGCAGGCGTTGGCGCGGCGATACGAGGAGCGCGACGCCTTGAGCCGCGCGTCCCTCATGGATTTTGTCGAACGGGTGGAGCTATCAAAGGACAAGCGCGTGTTCCTCTTTTTGCGGTTTCGCAAAAACGCGGCGGAGGCTGCGGCGCCGCGTTTACAATAAGCGCGCGCGGAGGTATCGCGCATTGAGAAACACGCGGTGGAAAAGATCGCCAAGGCGTATCTGAAGCAGTGAGAACAAAGGCCCTTCCGGCTTTGCAGCCGGGAGGGCCTTTGAGCGAGGCCGATCAGGGATGGGGGTCAAAGAATCCGATTTGCTTGGCCGGCATGGAGGGGGCGGAACGGTCGGCGATGATGTCCAGCGGGCCGGGTTCACCCAGCAGCAAAGGCGAATCCGGCCGGTGCGCCGCAGCGTTGCGGGAAATGGCGGCGGCGTTGTGGCTGGCATAGCAGTATTGACAGCCGTTGGTGCAGGTGTCGTATGCGCCGATGTCCACGCTCGCCGCGCAGCCGCAGTGCGGGCGCTGGTTTTTATCCTTGGGTAGATTTAACGCGCGGCCGAGGATGCGCTCCAGCCGCCGCGCGTCAACGCAGTGCGCGCGGCCGATGTGAAGAGCGCTCAGATCGGCTTCCTCGGCGCAGGTATTCAAGATCAGGCCGTGCTCCCGCGCGATGTTGGACAGGCTGCCCGCAAGCTCGAGAAGCTCCTCGCCCTCAGGCGCGCGCAGTCCCAACGCCTGCGCGCGCTTTTCCATGCAGCGGTAGCGGTCCAGAAAGCTGATGGTGCATGTATCCGTCCATTCGGCCAGGCGTCCGGCCAGCTGGCGAAAGGCCGCGCAGTGATACGAGACGCTGTGCCGCGGACTGAGAAAGATGGGATCGTAGCGCCAGACAACGCGCGCGGGTCCCAAGCGGCGGGCCAATTGCGCAAAGGCGGGGAGCAGCGCGCGGCGCTTGTCCGGCAGGCCCGGCTCGATCTGGGGACCGTAAGGGGTGAGGGTGAACTGCACGTAATAGGGATAGGGCTCCAGCGCGTCAAGATGGTCGAGCAGGGGAAGGGGGTTCTTGGTCCAAAGAACCAGCCCCTCCACCGCGTCGGGCCGCAGGCTGACGCGGGAAATGCGGCGCGGATTCATGGGGTTGCGCACCAGAACAAAGCCCGCCTTCAAGCGGTTGAGCAGCCAGGGCGCATAGCATGCCGGCAGGTCCGTTCTCCGGCTGGCGCTGATGATCATGGGCGGACACCTCCTGTCTGGATTGCGCGCGCGATAAAGCCATTATAGACGAACCCGCGCGCAGGCGCAATTCAAACATGCGGGAGGAAGATTGTTTTTTTCGCTTCCAGCGCAAAGTGTTTGTCAGGGGAGAGGAGATGTATTATAATGAACAGATAAGAATGGGGGAATGCGGCGCAGATGAACGCGGCGGCTTACGAATTGCTTTCCACCAGCGCCAGATATTGGTTCCTCGCGCTGATGGCGTTGATTATGACGCGGCTGATCCTGTCCGTGGCGCGGGAAGTGCGCATTGAGCGGCAAGTCCGGCGGGAGATCGACCGGGCGGGCGCGGACGTCAGCGCGGTTCTGGAGGTCGTGGCGGACGAGAACAAGCGGGTGCGGCGCGGCAAGCGCTGCCTGATCGTTGGCGAGACCACGGTGGGCCGCGGACGGCGATGCGACCTGCGCGTGCGCAGCAGGTCCCTGCGCCGCGTCCACTGCATCGTATCAAGGGGCCCGGAGGGGCTGGAGATCGTGCCTGTTGGCCGCGCCGCGGTCGTTGTAGACGGCGTGGAGGCGACGCGGCGGGTGACGGCGCATCACGGCTCCGAAATTCAGATGGGCGGCCTTGTTTTTCGCCTGGAGCTGGAGGGATGCGATGAGGTCTGACGCGCTGAAAAAGCCCGAAGTCGATTGGATTCTCCTGGCCATGACGCTGTTTGAGTCCACGGCGTTTTTGCTGTTGGCCTTTCGGGAGGGCGTCGACTTTGTGCCCCTGATTCTGGCGGTATCCATGCCGTTGATGCTCATCGCCCAGGTGCTGTTGCTGGGGCGCGCCTTCCCGCACATGGATCGATACATGCTCATGTCGGCCAACTTCCTGTGCGGCCTGGGGCTGATCATGCTCTACCGCCTCGATGCGAACCTGGCGCTCAAGCAACTGCTCTTCTACGGCGTGGGCGTGATGGTCATGCTGGCCATGACGGTCTTTACCGCGAAATTCCGCCGCTTTTCCCTGCTCAGGCTGCCCATTATGGCGGTCTCCGTCCTCCTGCTGGCCTTGACGCTGGTCATTGGCAAGGAAACCTATGGCGCGAAGAACTGGATCGATCTGGGATTCTTCTCCTTGCAGCCCTCGGAGTTTGTCAAGGTTGCGCTGGTGATGTGCTTGGCGGCGGACCTGAGCAGGCGGCGCACCATCCGTCAGCTCCTGCCGCTGGGGCTGTTCGCGGCGCTCTGCGTGGGACTCATCGTGCTGCAAAAGGACTTGGGCGCGGTGCTGATCTGCTTTCTGGTGTGCCTGACGGTGTATTACGCGGCGACCGGCAATTGGCTCCTGTCCCTGCTGGGGCTGGCGTGCGCGGCGGGCGGATCGGCGGCGCTCTATCACCTGTTCGACCACGTCAAAAAGCGCGTCTCCATTTGGCAAAACCCCTGGGCTTCGCCGCAGGGCGACGGCTATCAGATCATTCAGTCGCTCATTGCCATCGCCTCCGGCGGCATGACGGGCACGGGGCTGGGGCTGGGCACGCCGCAGGTGGTGCCCGTTGTGGAGAGCGATTTCATCTTTGCCGCCATCTGCGAGGAGTTCGGCATCCTTGTGGGGCTGATGGTGATTTTGCTTTACGTTGTGCTGTTTGTCCGGGGGCTCATGCTGGCCATGCGGGCGCAATCCTCCTTCCACGCGCTGTTGGCGGTGGGGGCGGTGACGTCGCTTTCGTTGCAGACGTTTATGATTGTGGGCGGCGTGATTAAGATGGTGCCGCTTACGGGCGTGACGCTGCCCTTCGTCAGCTACGGCGGCTCCTCCATGCTCTCGTGCATGCTCATGCTGGGAATCTTGCAGGGGGTGTCCATCGCCGTGGGGGAGCAGGACGAAATGCGCTGGCGCCTGGCGCGCAGCAAGGAGGAGCGAACGTGAAGCAGATCAGAAAGAACGTGCGCGCGGTGCTGGCGCTGATGCTCTCGCTCTTTGCGTGTCTATCCGGGTATTTCTTTTACGCGGTGTACGACAACGGCAGCCGGTGGTTCACCACGCCGTACAACACCCGCCTGCGCGCGGCCAAAGGCCGCGTCACCCCCGGGGACATTCTGGACCGAAACGGCGTCGTGCTGGCCACGACGGACGAGAGCGGCGCGCGCGTCTACCCGGTGGAGGAGCGGATGCGCAGGGCGGTTTCCCACGTGGTGGGGGACGTGGACGGCGACGTGCCCACGGGCGCGGAGACCTTTTTAGCGGCGGACTTACTGGGGTTCCGAGCGGGAATTGCCGAGCGGGCGGCGCGGCTCTTTTCCGGTGAGGTCAGGGGCGCGGACGTGCGGCTGACCGTGGACGCCGCCTTGCAGACGGAGATCGCGCGCCTCTTCCCGGAGGCGCACGATGGCGCCGTGGCGCTGATCGACTACCGCACCGGCGAGGTGCTGGCGCTCTATTCCAAGCCGGAATACGACGCGGCGCGGCCGGAGGGGTTTGACGGCAGCCGGGAGGGCGTGCGGCTCAACCGCGCCACGCAAGGGCGGTATGCGCCGGGGTCGGTGTTTAAGATCGTGACCCTGGTTTGCGCGCTGGAAAACCTTCCGGACGTGGAGAGCCGCGTCTTTGACTGCGCCGGAAGCCTAAAGGTAGACGACGAGGTATCCCTGACCGATTCCGGCGGAGCGGGGCACGGCCGCGTCACCCTCAAGGAGGCGTTTGCCAAGTCCTGCAACATCGCCTTTGGCAGCCTTGCCCTGGAGCTGGGGCCGGACAAGCTCCGCCAGACGGCGGAGCGCATGGGGTTTAACGGGAACTTCCTCTTTGAGGATTTGATCGTCTACGAATCGCGCTTTCCCAAGGACCTCCAAGAGGAAGGCGAGCTGGCGTGGACGGGCGTGGACCAGGGAAGGCTGACCGCGGTGCCCATGCACCTGGCGATGATTGCCGGGGCGGCGGCAAACGGCGGGAAGATGATGCAGCCGCAGATGGTGCTCTCGGTCCGGGACAGCCTGGGCGGCGTTCGGGACCGCTCGGCCCCGAAGGTCGCCCAGGAATGCATGTCGGAGGAGGTGGCGGGCATTCTCAACGCCTACATGATCGCGGCGGTTGAGGAGGGCACGGCATCTAAGGCAGCAGTCGCGGGCGAGACCATCGCGGGAAAGACGGGCACGGCCCAGGTCAATTCCAGCGGCGGCAGGTACAGCCCGCATGCTTGGTACGTGGGCTACTGCGCAAGCCAGGAGCACCCCTTGGCCATCGCCGTGGTGGTGGAAAACGGGGGCTCCGGCGGCGAGGTCGCGGCAAGCCTTGCGGGGGAGATCATGCGCTGCGCCATACAAGGCGCACGATGAAAATAGCAAGGGCGCGGATAAACGGTTGATCAAGCGGGAAATACAGAGCGAATAGGGAGGACATGGCAATGCAGATTTCACAGGTCAAGGCGCTGGCGGACGCGCTGCGCGGGAACATATCCAAGGTGATCGTGGGGAAAGAGGCGGTTGTGGACAAGGTTTTGGCCGCCCTGCTGGCCGGCGGACACGTTCTGCTGGAGGACGTGCCGGGAACGGGAAAGACGATGCTCTCCCGCGCGCTGGCCAAGTCCATGCGCGGGAGCTTTTCCCGCATTCAGTTCACGCCGGACCTGCTGCCCTCGGACGTGACGGGCGTTGCGGTCTTCAGCCCAAAGACGGCGGAATTCAGCTATAAGCCCGGGCCGGTCTTTGCCAACCTGGTGCTGGCGGACGAGATCAACCGCGCCACGCCGCGCGCGCAGTCCTCCATGCTGGAGTGCATGGAGGAAAAGCAGGTCTCCTCCGACGGGACGACCTACCCGCTGCCCGCGCCGTTCTTTGTCATCGCCACCCAAAACCCGGTGGAGACGCAGGGCACCTTTCCGCTGCCCGAAGCGCAGTTGGATCGCTTTATGGTGAAGCTGAGCATGGGCTATCCCACCTTGCAGGAGCAGAGCGCCATCCTGGCCCGGTTCATTCAGGACAGCCCCCAGGACGACCTGGAGCCTGTCTGCACGGCCCAAGAGGTGCTGGAGGCACAGCGCGCGGTGCGTGCGGTGCGCGTTCATCCCGACATTCTGGATTACATCGGCGCAATCTGCGAAAGGACGCGCCGCTTGGAGGATGCGCTGCTGGGCGCCAGCCCCCGGGCGGCCCTGGCGCTGATGCGCGTGAGCCAGAGCTATGCGGCGATGCAGGGCCGCAGCTACGTTACGCCCGAGGACGTCAAGAGCCTGGCCGTGCCGGTGCTGGCCCACCGGCTCATCCTGCGCACGGCCTATGGCCAGGGCGGCCGCGGCGGCGAGGCCGTAAAGGAGGCGCTGGAGGCCGTGCCCGTTCCCACCGAGACTGTGGAAGAATAGGCGGGTGCGCACATGAACGTGTTTTTCGCGCTGTTGGTCGCCGGCGTGCTTACCATTGGGCAAATGCTGCTCTTTAAGCGGGCGGGGCATAAGGGGATTGCGGTGGACCGCCGCTTATCCAAGACGCGATTGACCGAGGGAGACCGGTTTGAGCTGGTGGAGACCATTGAGAACCGCCGCATCCTGCCGGTGCCCTGGCTGCGCATTGAGACGCGCATGCCCTCGGAATTGCTCTTTGGCCAGCAGGAGAATTTGGAAATCGGCGCGCTGCGCTACCATCGGTCGGTGTTTTTCATGGGGCCGTGGCAGCGGGTGCGGCGCACGCATCAAGTGCGGGCGATGCATAGGGGGTATTACACCCTCTCCTCCTACGCCATGACCGTGGGCGATCTTTTGGGCATCAACCAATCCACGGTGGAGCGCAGCATGGACCGCTCCCTTGTGGTCTATCCCAAACTGCTCTCCCGGGAGGAGATCCGCCTGCCCGCCAGCCGCTGGCAGGGGGAAAGCGTGGTCAAGCGGTTCATCAACCCCGATTTGTTTCTCTATAACGGCATCCGCGATTACCGCCCCGGCGACCTCCCCAGGGACGTGCATTGGCGCGCCTACGCGCGCACAGGGGAGCTCAAGGTCAAACAGCATGACTTTACCGCCGCCTCCAAGCTCATGGTGCTGCTCAACATCGTGCCGCGGCAAAACCAATGGGACACCGCGGACGATGCGGATCGGGCGGTGGTGGAGCGCGGCATCCGCCTGGCCGCCTCGCTGATGTGCTACGCACTGGAGGACGGGCTGGAGGTGGGATTCGGCACCAACGGATACGCCAAGCCCTATGAGGAGAGCACGGTCTGCCTGACGCCCGCTTCCGGCGCGCAGCAGGCGGAACTGCTCCTGGAGGTGTGCGCGCGGCTGGTGATCAAGCGGGTGCTGCCCTTTCACGTCTTCCTGGGGACGCTGCCCATGCTCCAGGATATGGACATCGTCATCATATCCGGCTATCAAAACGAGCTGATGGAGGAGCGCGCCGCCCAAATGCGCGCCCAGGGCAATACCGTAAGCGTGCTGCCCATCGATCAGGGGGTGACGGCATGACGAGATTTCTGCGCTTTTTGCGAAGCGGCGCGTATTTGACCTTCACCGCGCTGTGTTCGGTGTATTTTCTCGCCGCCCTGGCCGGGGGCGGGCCGCTGCCGGGCGCGCTGGCGGTTGCGGCGGGGGCCTTTGCGGGGTATGCCGTCTCCGGATTCCTGCCCGGCCACCGCGCGCTTGTGAGCTTTGCTGCGCTGGCGGCGCTTGCCGCGGGGGCGGTGCTGCTGCTGCCCTACGGCGGATGGAACGTGGGGATGGCGGTTCTTAGCGCCGCCTGCCTGCTGACGGGCGCGCGCCATGATTGGAACAACCCGGAAGTGGAGCCGATCGATGTACGGCTCCTGTCCGCCGGATTGACGGCGAGCCTGACGACCTATCTTCTTGCGGTGCTCAATGGCATGGATGCGGTCAAAGCGCCGATCGGATACACGACCTACGCCTATTTATCCGTTTCCATCCTACTGGTCAACCGCAAGTCCGTGCGCGTCAACGGGGGCGGACAGGCGCGCCGCATGATGCGCGGCAACCAAATCCTTTCCTGGGCCTTTGTCGCGGCGATGACCGGCGTGGTGTTCTTCGGCCGCCTGCAAAGCGCGGTGGCCGGCGGGCTGAAGTGGCTGGTGGCGGCGTTCTTCGGTCTCTTTTCGCAGGCCGGCGGCCAGGGAGAGCAGATGCCCTCCCAAGGCCCCGCGGGGGAAATGGATTGGAGCGCCCTGGGAGGGCAGGACAATTCCTGGCCCCCATGGGTGCAGGCCGTGACCACCGCCTTGCTCTATGCCGTTGCCGCGGTGGTGCTGCTGGCGCTGGCGGCGTTTGTGGCCTGGTCGCTCTGGCAGGCGGTAAAGTCGCTTCGGGCCTGGCTGCAAGAGTGGCTCAAGCGCTTTGAACCCGGCGGCGCGGAGGAGTACGCGGAGGAGAGCGAGCAGATGCTCTCCGCCCAATCCATGGGCAGGCAGATGCTGGACGAATGGAAAAAGCGCGTGCGTGGGGCGCTGAAGCGGCCTGTGCGCTGGAGCGCCTTGACGCCCAGGGAGCGCGTGCGCCGCGTCTATGCGCAACTGCTCCGGCGGGAAGCGCACGCCGCGCCCGGATGCGCGTGCCTTACGCCCGCTCAGCTCTGCGCGCGGCTGGGCAAAGCACAGGAGTTTGCGGCGCTTTACGGCCGTGCGCGCTATTCCGACGAGGAGATTGACGCCGGCGAGGCGGAGAAGTACAGGGAATACCTGAAGGAGTGAGGCAGCGCGCCGGCTGGACCATTGCACGCGCGCTGCCCGAAGAGAGGGGAAACGATGAACAACACGCTGGAATTCAAGCTGTCGCAGCTGCCGGAGAGCCCGGGCGTCTATCAAATGAAGCGCGGGGGAGAAGTCATCTACGTGGGCAAGGCGGTGAACCTGAAAAACCGCGTCCGGCAGTACTTCCACTCCTCGAAGGACCACACGCCCAAGGTGCAGGCGATGGTGAGCAACATCGAGGATTTTGACATCATTTTGTGCGATACGGAGTTGGAAGCGCTCATCTTGGAGTGCAACCTCATCAAAAAATATCGGCCCTACTACAACATTTTGCTCAAGGACGACAAGCAGTACCCCTACATCCGCATCGACATGCGCCAAGACTATCCCCGGGTGGAGCTGGTCAGGCGCGTGGAAAAGGACGGCGCGAAGTACTTTGGCCCCTATATCGGCGCGACGGTGGTGCGCGACGTGCTGGAGGTGCTGCACAATTCCTTTCCCCTGCGCACTTGCAAGCACGACTTTTCCTTTGGCCGGGGCGTGGGCGGCAGGCACCGGCCCTGCATCCGCCACCAAATGGGCCTTTGCCTGGCCCCCTGCACCGGCAATGTGCTGCCGGGGCAGTACGTGCAGATGCTGGAGGAGATCATCGCCTTTTTGAACGGCAAGCACGAGGACGTGGTGGAGAAGCTGCGCGGCCAGATGATGGAAGCATCCAAGAACATGGAGTTTGAGCGGGCCGCCATGCTGCGCGACCGGATAGTGGCCATGGAGCAGGTGCTGCAAAAGCAGAAGGCCATTGCGGTCTCCGGCGGGGATCAGGACGTGGTGGCCGTGGCCAGCGACGGCGTGGATGTGGTGGTGGAAGTCATCTACATGCGCGAGGGCAAGATCCTGGGCAGCGACAACTTCATCATGCAGCGCGCCGAGGCGCAGGAGGAGGAGAGCCTGGAGATGTTCCTCCTGCAATACTACGATACGGCCTCCTACATCCCCAAGGAGATCCTGCTGGGCGAGCCCTGCGAGGGTTTGGAGGTGCTGGAAAAGCTGCTGAGCGAAAAGAAAGGCTCCCGGGTGCACATCACCGTCCCCAAGCGCGGGGACAAGGTGCGCCTGGTGGAGATGGCGCGCAAGAACGCGGGCGACATCGCCTCCAAGCGCCGCGAGCAGTTTATCAAGCAAAAGGCGCGCACCGTGGGCGCGTGCAAGGAGCTGGGCGAGGCGCTGGGGCTGCCCTTCGTGCCGCGCAGAATCGAGGGCTACGACATTTCCAATACCCAGGGCACGCTCTCGGTGGCCTCCATGGTGGTGGCCATCGACGGTCAGCCCGCCAGGTCGCAGTACCGCCACTACCGCATCAAGACGGTCGTGGGCGCCAACGACTTTGCCTCCATGGCCGAGGTCATCTCCAGGCGATTCACAAGGGGGGAGCGCGAGCGGTTGGAGGCGCAGAAAAAGGGCGTCGCGCCGGACGGCTTTGCCGACCTGCCCGACCTTGTGCTCATCGACGGCGGCCCGGAGCAGCTGCGCTTTGCCCAGGACGCCATCCACGACGTGCCCATGGAAAAATACCCTGCCATGTTCGGCCTTGCCAAGCGGCTGGAGGAGATCTACCTGCCCGGGCGGGAGGACCCTATCCGCCTGGATGAGCACAGCGAGGCCCTGCGCCTCATCCAGCGCATCCGCGACGAGGCGCACCGCTTCGCCATCACCCACCACCGCGGCCTGCGGGGGAAGCGCTCGGTGGCCAGCCGCCTGGAGGAGATCCCCGGCATCGGCGCCACCCGCCGCCGCGCGCTGCTGACGCATTTTCCCAACGTCGAGGCCATCAAAGCCGCAACGCTGGAGGAGCTGATGGAGGTCAAGGGCATGAACCGGCCCGCGGCGGAGGCGGTCTACGCCTTCTTCCATGCACAATAAGCAGAGCAAAGGGAGGTTTGACCATGATTTACCGAGTGGACGCGGGGTTTGACGCGCGTGAAATCAACCCGTTTACCGGCGCGCCGTATGACCACACGTGGGCGGTGTTCTCCCTGACGGATTCGACGGATTACGAGGCGTTCAGCGGCGGGCATCCGTCCACGTACAGCCTGAAGGTGAGCAAAAACAACCCGCACTGGGCGATGGCGGTTTGCGATTTCGCCCAGTACCAGCAGGCTATGGGCAAGAACGTCATTTTGTCGCTTGCTCCTGCGGATTGGGAGGAAGCAAACGAGCGGTATCAAAACCACAGCTACAGGGATCGCTTTTTGAGGGAGTACGAACCCAAGGTGTTGGTTCACAGCACAACGCAGGCCAATTGGCAGGGGATCAAGCGCGACGGCTGCCTTAAATCCTGGCGCGCCCTTAAAAAGGAGCGTGCGGATTGGGAGCGGGAGCCGATTGGCGGCGTGCTGGGCGATCCGCCGGATTTCAGCGATTACATCATGTTTTCCGATGGAAACGTATCGGGCGAAATCGTTGTGCTGTCCAAACTGCGGGGCAAGATCACGATGGATCAGGATATGGAGTATCCCACCGGAGCGCGGCTGTATTTCGACCTTGAAAGGATTGCGCAAGACGGCCTGCTGACGAGGGACGGCGCGCATCTGAAGGTGAAGGACGCCCTGACGCTTGCACCGTACTTGCTTTGGGCCGCGCAGTGGGATAGCGTGGGCCTGCCCTCGCCGCGCTCGACGCCCAAGCAGTTTACCCAGATGGCAAACGATGCGTTTAACCGGCTGTATGGCTTAAACGGAAAGGCGGTGATTGGGTAGCCTCCGCGCCCTTGACGGAAAATAGCCACTTGTTATCTTGGACGTAAACCGATATAATGATAGGGGATTTTGAACCGGAGGGACAAGGCATGGCAATCAAGCTCATCGCATTTGATATGGACGATACGCTCCTGATGGACGACCGCACCATCGGCAAGCGCACCCTTGACGCGCTGCGCGCGGCGCATGCGCAAGGGGTAAAAATCGTCCCGGCCACCGGCCGCGGCAAGCACTCCATGTGGAAATATGTGGAACAAATCGGCGTGGCGGACGCGGCCATCTGCACCAACGGCGCGCAGGTCTATGACGGGGATGGAAAAACCATCTTCGAAAACCCGGTGCCGCTTGCCGCCGCCCAGCGCGTCGTCCGCTTTGCCAGGGAGAACGGCTGGTATTTGCAGGGATATTCCGCGGACGACTACTTTTTCGAACAGGAGACGGAGGAGACCCGCCTCTACGCGCGCCTTGCCGGGCACATGGGCCAGGCTGTGGGCGACCTGGAGGCCTACCTGCGCCTGCCGCCTTATAAGCTGCTCTTTGTGCAAACGGATATGGAGCGCATGAAGCGGCTCAAGGCCGCGGCGGCGCCCCTCTTTGGCCAGGAGCTCTGCCTGTTTGTCTCCAAGCCCTTTTATTTGGAGATCACCTCCCCCGCCGCCACCAAGGGCAAGGCGGTGCTCAAGCTCGCCGAGCGCTTTGGCCTGCTGCCGGGCGAGACGATGTGCTTTGGCGACAGCGGCAACGACCTGTCGATGATCGACTGCGCGGGCGTCGGGGTGGTCATGGGCAACGCCGCGGACGAGATCAAGGCGCACGCAGACCTGATCGCCCCCTCCAATCAGGACGAGGGCGTGGCGCAGGTCATTGAAAAATACGTTTTGCGGGGGGCGACGGCATGATCTCGCTCAAGGAGTTTATCGACGCCCTGGAGCTGGAGCCCGTGGTCATGGCCGATAAGGACGAGCTCGACCTGGAAACCAGCGACGTCAATCGCCCGGGGTTGCAGATGTGCGGCTTCTTCGACTACTTCGCAGCCGACCGCCTACAGGTCGTGGGCAAGGCGGAAATGCAGTACCTGCTGGCGCTGGAGCCGGAAGTGCGCAAGGAACGGCTGGACAAATACATGTCCTTTGATATTCCGGTTGTGGTGGTTTGCCGCAACATGCCCTGCCCGCCGGAGATGGTGGAGGCCGCCCAGCACCACAACGTGCCGCTGCTCAGGTCCCGCCTGGTCACCACGCGCTTTACGCTGCAAGCCTCGCTGTTCATCGGCGCAAAGCTCGCCCCGCGCATCACGCGCCACGGCGTGCTGATGGATGTCTTTGGCATCGGCGTGATGATTACGGGGGAATCGGGCGTGGGCAAGAGCGAGGCCGCACTGGAATTGGTCAAGCGCGGGCACCGCTTGGTGGCCGACGACGTGGTGGAGATCTGCAAGGTTTCCGACCTGCGCCTGGTGGGCGAGGCGCCCGAGATGGTCCGCCACTTCATGGAAATTCGCGGCGTAGGCATCATCAACGTCAAGAACATGTACGGCGTCGGTTCGGTAATCAACTCCAAATCCATCGACATGGTGATCCATTTGGAGCTTTGGGACAACAACAAGGAGTACGACCGGTTGGGGCTGAGCGAGGACTTCACCGCGATTCTCGGGGTCAAGGTTCCCAAGATCACCCTGCCCGTGCGGCCGGGGCGCAATC
>CAOKIU010000041.1 GCA_948468595.1 uncultured Christensenella sp. | reverse complement strand
CGCCCGGGGGAAAGCGCAGCGGCGGCGAGGCGGGACAAGTTCAGAGAAAAGACGCGCCTCGGCCCTGATAATCAAGAAATTATGTCACGGCTGCGACAGCAAAGGAGGCTCCCGGCGCGCCGGGAGCCTCCCCCTTTTATGGCGGGTCAGTTATGGAAGTAGCAGGGATGGTCCTCGGGCGCGCGGGACTGCGCGATGGCGGACCAGAGGCGGTAGCCGCCCGCCAGGTTGTAGCAGGTGAAGCCCTCGCCCGTGAGGATGCGGCAGGCGATGTAGCTGCGCAGGCCGCTGTGGCAGTGCAGGTAAACCGGCTTGCCGCGCGTCAGCTCTGCGAGGCGCTGGCGCAGGGAGTCCAGCGGCAGGTTGATAAAGCCCTCGATGTGCCCCCGCGCGTACTCGGCGGCCGTGCGCACGTCCACCAGTTGCACGCTGCCATCGCGGGGCAGCGACGCGACATCCGACCAGTGGAACTGCCGCACGACGCCCTCCATCACGTTCTGCGCGACGAACCCCGCCATGTTCACCGGGTCCTTGGCCGAGCCAAAGGGCGGGGCGTAGCAAAGCTCCAGCTCCGTCAGGTCCTGGACCGTGCCGCCCAGGCGAAGCGCGGTGGCGAGCACGTCGCACCGCTTGTCCACGCCGTCAAAGCCCACCACCTGCGCGCCGAGCAGGCGGCCGGTCTCCTTGTCAAAGAGCACCTTTATCGAGAGCATCGTGCTGCCCGGATAATAGGAGGCGTGGCTGGCCGAATAGGTGAAGACCTTGTCGTAGTTCAGGCCCCTAGCCCTTGCCGTCCGCTCGTTGACGCCGGTGGAAGCCACCGTCATGTCGAAAATCTTGAGGATCGAAGACCCCTGCGCGCCCGAATAGGCGCGCGCCCTGCCCAGGATGTTGTCGGCGGCAATGCGGCCCTGGCGGTTGGCGGGGCCGGCCAGGGGCACCATGGCGGGCGAGCCGGTGACAAAATCCGTCACCTCCGCCACGTCGCCAACGGCGTAAATATCGGGGTCGCTGGTGCGCATCTGCGCGTCGGTCGCGATGCCGCCGCGCGCGCCCAGGGCAAGGCCCGCGGCCCGCGCCAGCCCGCTCTCGGGCGCAACGCCGATGCTCAACACCACAAGATCCGCCGGCAGCTTGCCCGCCTGGGTGAGGACAAAGCCGCCCTGCGCACCCTGCTCGATGCCGGTAACTGCCGTATTGAGGCACAGGCGCACGCCCTTTTGACGGATGTAGTTGTGCACGTCCGCCGCCATGTCCGCGTCCAGCGGGGCGATGAGGTGGTCCGCCATCTCCACAAGGGTGACGCTGAGTCCCACCCTTTTAAGGTTCTCCGCCATTTCGCAGCCAATGGCCCCGCCGCCGATGACCACGGCCTGCGCATTTGCCTTGCCGCGCAGCTTCTCCGCCGCCTCCTTGATGGCCAGCGTGTCGGGGATGGTGCGCAGGGTGTGGACGAACGGCGCGTCCAGGCCCGGCAGCGGGGGCGCCACGGGCGCCGCGCCCGTGGCCAAAATCAGCTTGTCATAGCGCTCCTGGTAGGTCTGGCCCGTTTTGACGTTTCTAACCTGAACGCTGTGGGCCGCGCGGTCGATGGATAGAACCTGGCTGAGCACGCGCACGTCCACGTTAAAGCGCGCGCGGAAGCTCTCGGGCGTTTGCAGCGTCAGCTTGTCCTGGCTGGCGATCTCCCCGCCCACGTAATAGGGAAGGCCGCAATTGGCAAACGAGATGTACGCGCCGCGCTCCAGGAGCACGATCTCCGCCTTCTCATCCAGCCGGCGCGCGCGCGCCGCGGCCGAAGCCCCGCCCGCCACGCCGCCGATGATCACGAGTTTCATAGGGATAGGCACCTCCGCGTTTTGTATTATACTTCCATTATACCCATCCAAGCCGCTCTTGAATAATCCGCATTCTGCGATTACAATGATAAGGGAATGCCTATGGAAGGGAGCGGTGAACGTGACGCTGCGGGCGATGGAGGTCTTTTTGCAGGTGGTTCGCACCGGCAGCATGCGCGGGGCGGCGGAAAAGCTGTTCATCTCGCAGCCGTCGGTCTCCGGGGTGATCGCGGATTTGGAGCGGGAATACGGCGTGCGCCTGTTCGAGCGGCTGGGCAAGAAGCTGTACATCACCGCCCAGGGCGAAACCCTGGCGGAATACGCCCGGCGCATGCTCGCCCTGAGCGAGGAGATGGACCGCAAGATGGGCGGTCTGGGCGACGGCGCGCCCCTGCGCATCGGCGCGTCGGTGACGGTGGGTGCCTGCGTCCTGGGGGAGATCCTCAAGCGCTTGGAGGGCCCGCCCGCGCGCGTGACGTGCGACAACACCCGCATCATTGAGCGGCAGCTGCTCCTCAGCCGGCTGGACGCGGCGCTGGTGGAGGGCCGCATCACCAGCCCGGACCTCAGCGTTACGCCCGTGATCCGCGATGTGCTCATGCTCATCTGCCGTGGGGACAGCCCGCTTGCCGCCCGGCCCTGCGTGCCGCTGGAGGAGATCGCGCGCCACCCCCTGCTCATGCGCGAGAAGGGCAGCGCCACCCGCGCCGCGCTGGACAGCCTCTTTGAGGCCCGGGGCCTGCGCCTGGAACCCCAATGGGAGTGCAACAACACCCAGGCCCTGCTGGGCGCCGTGGCCCAGGGCTTTGGCGTGGCGCTGCTCTCCCCGCGCCTGATCGGGCCGCAGGACGGCCTCAAGGCCGTGCCCGTTTCCGGGTGCGACCTGAGCCGCTGGTTTTCGCTGGTGGTCCACAAGGATAAGTTCATCACAGCGCGCTTGCGCGCCTTCTGCGACCTGTGCGCGGCATGGCGCTAGGATAGATAGGGAAAAGGCTATCAATCGCATCGCGCGAGAGGTATTTTACAGATCCGCGAAAATGCGGTATGCTCTATAAGGCGAGAATTGTCGGAAACGGGAAGGAGTTACAACGCACATGCTGAGAGATTACGCGACGAAATACTACCTGGACCAGCATCGCAATTGCGCCGTCACCCTGCTGATGGCGGCGAACGAGCAATATCAGCTGGGCCTTGAGGAGCGCGATTTTGCGCTCATGGCGGGCTTTGGAGGGGGTATGGGCTGCGGCGATGCGTGCGGCGCGCTCACCGGCGCGCTGGCGGCGCTGGGGCTGATCTATCCCAAGGTGGTCAAAGACCCCTCGCCCGCGGGCCTTAAGGAGGACAGCGCGCGCCTGAACAGGGAGTTTGAGGAGGCGCTGGGCGCCCGGGACTGCGAGACGCTCAAAAAGAAGTACCGCGTTGAGCAGACCAAGTGCCTGGAGACGGTGCTGCTGGGCTGCGACGTGCTGGAAAGGCACGTGCGCGCCCTTGAGGGCGCGCCGGCGCAGCAGGCAACCCTCACCCCCGAGCAGGTCAAGGCGGTCAAGGGCCTGGGCTTTCTGCGCTGCAAGGGGACGAACAACTTCAATTGCCGCGTCATCACCGGCAACGGTAAGCTGAGCAACGCGCACCTGCGCCGCATCGCCGAGGCGGCGGAAAAGTTCGGCAACGGCGAGGCGGCCATGACCACGCGCCTGACGGTGGAGATCCAGGGCGTGCCCTATGAGAACATCGAGCCCATCCGCGCCTTTTTGAAGGAGGGGGGGCTGACCACGGGCGGCACGGGCAGCAAGGTGCGACCGGTGGTCTGCTGCAAGGGCACGACGTGCCAGTACGGCCTTTACGACACCTTTACCCTGGCCGAAAAGATCCACAAGGCGTTTTACGAGGGCTGGCACGACGTGCTCCTGCCGCACAAGTTCAAAATCGCCCTGGGCGGCTGCCCCAACAACTGCGTCAAGCCGGATCTGAACGATTTCGGCATCGTGGGCCAGCGCGTGCCGCAGTTTGAGGCGGACCGATGCAGGGGATGCAAGACCTGCATGGTGGAAAAGCGCTGCCCCATCGGCGCGGCAAAGCTCAGCCAGGGCAAGCTGAGCATCGACGGGGAGGCGTGCAACCACTGCGGCCGCTGCGTTGGTCAGTGCCCGTTTAAGGCGCTGGAAGACGGCGCCTACGGCTACAAGATCTACATTGGCGGCCGGTGGGGGAAGCAGGTCGCGCGGGGCCGCGCCCTGGGCCGCATCTTCACCAGCGAACAGGAGGTCATGGACGTTCTGGAAAAGGCGCTGCTGCTCTTCCGCGATCAGGGCGTGACGGGCGAGCGCTTTGCCGATACCATCGCGCGGCTGGGCTTTGAGAACGTGGAGGCGCAGCTCATGGGCGACGAATTGACGCGCCGCAAGGAGGAGATCCTGGGCGCGGTCAAGCACACGGTGGGCGGAGCGACCTGCTGACGCGCCGCGGGGGAGGCGAGCGCCTGCGGCGCCCCTCCCCCGCGCGCTTTTGATCAACGCGCTCGCCGTTGAGAAAGCGATGGGCGAACGCGGCTTGCCGGACCTGCTGGTCGCCTAAGACAAGCGAGGTCTTGCGGCGCAGAGCGCGATGGCTGGGCGACCCCTTGATGAGATTTTGGGCGCGGCGGCTGTCTTCGCCTTCCTTTGAGCGCCCGTTAGGGGTCGCGGCGCTTCAGGGCGCGCAATTGCGAAAAGGGAATTGCATTTTGCGCGCGCTTCTGCTATACTATGCTTGTATCGGAGCGGGTTACGCCCGGTGCATGGAAGCGTATCGAAGTGGTCATAACGGGCCTGACTCGAAATCAGGTAGACGGCAACGTCTCGTGGGTTCGAATCCCACCGCTTCCGCCACGTCGCCGCAAGCTACATATCGCTTGCGGCGACTTTTTTACAAAAGTCACCGGCGCGCTCATTCTGCTGCGTCTCCTCTTTCGCAAAAACTCACGCTCGGTTCGCCTGTTCGGTTGTAAACGCCCTCACGACGGCTCACCGTCGCTACCAACTTTTTGCGAGTTACGATGGTTCAACTCCCATCTCCGAAAAGCCGAAAAAAATCTTTTTCATGTGCCTTTCACAGATGATCTACCAGCTTTTGATATAAAGGCTGGTAGATTTTTTTATGCCCTTAGACGTTTGAATGAGTTTCGCCCAAAGACAGCGAATGACCGAATTCCATATCTACCTGCGTTTATTTTCCTGTCAATTCCTGATACCGGCGCATGAGTTCGGCCACGCAGCTTGCCGCGGTGGTATCGCGAACGGACATGCCGTAGGCTACCAGGACGGCCTTATCGTTTTGCTGGTGAGCCTTGCGCAGTTCGGGCGGCATGGTGGTTTCGTCGTACAGGTCGGCGAGGGAACAATCCGGGTACAGGGTGAGGGCGCCCAGAATGGCCTGAGCGGTCTGTCTGATCTTTGCTTTTTGTGCAACGGTAGTCGTGGGCCAAGGGAAGTTATTATATACGGCAGGTGAATAGCTATAATCGCTCTTGATTCTTCCGCAAATAACACGCATCTATGCCATATGAACATTGGATATCCTGATTCCAAACATTTATGCATCTGCATTAGGAACGAGGTATAGTTTGTTACTTGCAATCACGTCAGGGGTCAAAAAGCTAGTGGGAATCTACCGACAATTCTGAGAAGAAACTTCTGGTACAGCAAATAGTTCCTTTCAGGCTGCCGTATCTGCGTAAACAGCAAGGGTCTCTCCGCATCGGCCTTTACAGATACAGTTTATCTTGCCAGTCTGCATTCTCATCGGAAAACAGGCCGCCGTTCACATAGGGAAACGCCGCCAGATCATCCGGCATATAGGGATCGCGCTCTTCTGGCTTTGTGTCCAGCACTTTAAACAGATCAATCAACGCCTGCCGGGCATGCCGCAATCCATTGTCACGCAGGTAGTCATGAAACATATTTGGCCTGCCGAACACGCCCGCATCCTCAGCATACAGACAAAACACCAGCCGCACGCACAGCGCGTTCAGGCTCTTTAGGGCGCGCTCATTGGAGGGATCTTTGTATTGCTTGAGGAAGACATCGTACAATTTGCCAACCAGCTCCCCCGCCTGCATGGAGATTTCCATCTTGCGCCGGATGTTTTCGCCGCCAGTATCGACAAGGAAGTTCAGGCGGGAGTATTCCCTTTCTAGATCGGACAGCAGCACGGCCTCCGGCGCGTCGTTGGGCCGGTTCATGTCGTGGATGTGGAATCCCGCATAACGCCGGGCCTGCTGGAAGGGCGTGAGCATGGAGCCGTCGGACTGCTTATGACCCCGGCGCAGATCAATCTCACACCCCTTCTGCTCATTCAGAACGCGGGTGGGACGGACACGCTTCGCAGGAGCGTCAGCCAGAAACGCTGCGTCTCCTGTTTCTCGTCGCCGCGATTCTCCCAATCGGCAAAGAATTGCTTTGCGGCGCTCCTCTGTTCAGCATTCGTCATGGGTATAGTATCGTTCATTCATTATACTCCCTAATCCGCTGGCAGTAAACCAAGATATACGACAATGGGTTATAGATTTGACACCAGCAATAAGAGAGGGGAGGAACCCCTCGTAATTGAGTTCCTCCCTGAAAACTGAGGTAATGTTTTCACCAAGCTTGCGGCGCGTTTTATCGGTCTGCGACCAATCTTTTTCGGGGACGCTTACCAATTAACTGCCGGCTTTTGATCCGACAACAGGCGCAGGAAGCTGAAAGGCCATCCTGCGCCTGTTGCTCTTGTGCCCTCTTCGTCCGCTTGAGGGCGTTACGCCCGAGCCTGCTAAACTTTGAGATAAGCTGTGCGACAATTTAGGCAGGAGAGCAGAGCGCCGCAGCGGCATGGGATTTCAGCGGGGGAAGCCGAGGTTCGTACGGGCGATGCCTTTTATCTGCTCTAACATCTGAAGGTCCGCGATTCGCAGCGCCGTCTTGACGGCAAAGCCGTTGGGCTGGAATATAGGCTTCAAATCCTCAAAGCCCTGTGAAATCGGTATTCCCGGCGGTGGCGGCGGGGCATCGTTTTCCGGCCGCCTTATCGCGCCGGGGCGCCTCCGCCCTGCATCCTCGCGGCGACCTTGATGGTGGAGAAGTCCGCCCGGTTAAACTTGCGGACGCACAGCATAAAGAAAAGGGCGCCGGTCAAAATCGCAATTGCCAAGCCCATCAGCGGCGTTATGACACACCCGCCAATGGAGAATGCCATGCCCTGATCGATCAGTTCCTCTGTGGTCAGCGTGTACGCCCGCAACGCGATGAAGCGGAAGATGGCGGTAGTATAGGTCAGCGGATTTAGGTAGACGATGGGCAAGAGAAAACCGGGCATGACGGTCGTGGGGATATACGCGCCGGAAACAAAGGTCAGGGGCATCATGACCATGGAGCTGATGGTTTGGAAGGCGGGGGAGTTGCGGGAAACCGTGGCCAGAAACAGGCCGATGGCACAAAACGCCATGGCGGAAATCAGCATGATCCCAACAAGAAGCAGGATTTGCAGGACATTGACCCGTAGGCCAAGAACGATGCCGGCAAGCAGGGTAACGACGCCCTGCAGCGTTGCGATGACCGCGCCCGAAAGAATGTGCCCCATGGAAATTTGCGTCCGCGCAATGGGCGCGACGAGGACCTCTTTCATGTAGCCGCCGGAAATGTCGGACAGAATGTCGGAGGAGTTGTTGACGCTGGTTTGGAACACGCTCATGATGATTACGCCGGAAATCAGGTAATTCATCGGCGCGTCAAGGCCGCTCATGGAGGATTTCATCAGGAACGAGAACATCACCAGCATGAACATGGACATAAAGAGGGTTCCAAATACCCGCCCCTTGCTCCTGAGATAATTTAGCAGGTTTCTTTCAACGATCGCTGTAATGGGGTTCATACTTCTCGAATCTCCTTTCCCGTAATCTCCAGGAATACCTCGTTTAGCGTCCCGTTTTTCACTTGAAAGTCACGGATCGCGGCTCTGTGCGCGGATAAGATCTCCAATGCGGCAGGCGCTTGCTGGGTATGGAAAACCAGCTTGTTCCCGTCTTTGCGATAGGAAACGCCTTGCTTTTGCAATGCTGCTTCCAATGGCTCGGTCTGGGTTAAGACAACGTCCACCTCCGTACCTGTGTATTGGCGCTTTAAGTTCTCCGGCGCATCGTGCGCAACGATTTTGCCGTGGTCCATGATCACGATTTTGGAACAGACCTCCGCCTCGTCCATGTAGTGGGTGGTGAGGAAAATCGTCATGTTTTTCTGCCTTTGGAGCTTATGGATATATTTCCATACATTGGCCCTGGTCTGCGGGTCCAGTCCGGTGGTGGGTTCGTCCAGAAACAAGACCTTGGGGTCATGTACCAGCCCTCTGGCAATCTCGACCCGCCGTTTCATGCCGCCGGAAAGGCTGCCCACCACCGCGCGCCTCCACTGCGCAAGCTCCACCAAATCAAGGGCAAAGCCGATGCGCTCCCGCATCTCGCTCCTGGGCACTTGGTAAAAGCTGCAATGATACTTTAAATTCTCTTCTACGGTCAATTTGGCATCGAGCGTGGGGTCCTGAAAGACGATGCCGATGTCCTTGCGCACCAAGCTGCGCTGCCGGGTAACGTCATGGCCGTTGATGGCCAGGCGCCCCTCGGTCTTATCCAGAATGGTACACAGGGTATTAATGGTCGTGCTTTTGCCCGCGCCGTTTGGGCCGAGGAAAGCGAAGATGCTGCCTTCGTCTACGGTGAAGGAAACGTCGTCTACCGCCGTATATTCCCCGTATTTTTTGGTGAAATGCTCCACTTGTATGATGGGATTCATTTTTGTGACCTCCTTTTAAAATAACAAAGTCCTATGCGATTGACTCGCATAGGACTTATCTCCATAAAGATTATGGCGCCTTGCCTATTCTATTTTCTATCGTTGCAGCCGAAGCCATCGAACGCGCGCCTGTCCGGACAAGGGCCGTCGTAATCTGGGGAGAAGCGCTCTGCCCCCGGGATATCCGCGGGCATTTTCCCCCTTCCAAAGGAGCCAAACGCCCGCTCTCGCATGGAGAGCAGCTGCGCAAACTGCTCCTCGCCCATGCGCTCTTTTGCGTTTTCCATCCAGTCCTCCATCCCGCTTTGCTCCCTGTAAACGCCTTCTTGCGTTTGGATGGCCGCCATGATGCGGTCCAAATAGTTCCCCAATTGCTGAAGCTCCTCCCGCGACAAACAACCGAGAACCTCCTCATAGTCCGTTGTAGGCTGCCGCACTTTCTCACCCTTTTCCGTCAGATGGACAACCATGACCCGCCGGTCTAATTGGGAGGGCCGGCGCTCGACATAGCCGCTTTTTTCCAGCTTGCTCAGCAGTTCGTTTAGCGATTGCTGCCTGATTCCCAGAAGATATGACAAATCCCTTGTCTTGATCTCCGGCTGGATCTTCAGCATCGTAAGGATGCGGCCCTGCCCCCTAGTGGAATCTGCAAAGGGCCCGGACTCTGCCTGGTGGAACATCTGGCGGCGCCTCATGAGCCATTGCAGGGTGGACAGTTTCTCGTAAATACCCGTATATAGATCGTCCATGTGGCCCTCCTTTTCATACAGGTACTTGTTGTATTTTATTATACAGGTACCATTAGAATCTGTCAACCCCTTAGCATGGATTTTTTTTCGGTCCCATAAAAAAGCCCTGAAACGCAAGGTTTCAAGGCTTTTTTGCTGAAAGCGGGCTTGGGAAGGGCGACTAAATGTCCATGCCGATGACGTAGATTGGAACTTGGATCGCGCTTTTGAAATAGGGTAGGTACTTCTCAACCTTTTCAAAATTGAGGGAGCCATCCCAGTTATGGCCGTATTGGCGGGCCAAGTACTTTTGCATGGACCGCGTCGTTGTGATATAGACGCCGAAATCGATTAGGTTCAGGTTGGAATAGGACGCCATTTGGAATTTCAGCAGATCTGTTCCCAAGAAAGAGGCGTGACCAAATTGAACCTCGACGGCGATCCTGTCCTTTTGAAAATCGAACTTGCTGTAGGCTTTCATGTCCGGGGATACGCGCGGCTGCCCCTCCCAGCCTTTTTCCAGGAACAAGTCGTTGAGGATTTTGTTGAATTCTTTGCGATTCAGCTTGGAAAGATCGGCGCATGCTGCGTATAAAATCCGCTCAATCTCTGTTTTCTGTGCGAGCCGACTGTTAAAGAGTTCCTCCGAAAAGCGGAAGGAGTACTTTTTAAGGCTTAAGGCCACGCCGCATCAACTCCAATCACGATATAGAGGAAGCATACCATAATCCGCCGGAAAACGCCAGAAAAATGTGAGGGCTTTATTGGGGGGCCGGGCGAATTTATTCATCTATATTTGCATAGATATACACTGTGAGTTTCTTTATGATTTCACAACCTCCTTTAGAATGGTATCAAGGGCAAATGTTGCCTGAAAGTAGAAAAGGGGAGGTTTTTATGGAGAGCAAAATCTACGGATACGTCCGCGTGTCCACGAAGGATCAAAACGAGGACCGGCAATTGATCGCGCTGCGCGAATTTCCCGTGGCAGAGCGCAACATCTACACCGACAAGCTCAGCGGGAAGGACTTCAACAGGCCGCAGTACCGCAAGCTGCTCAAACGAATTCGGCCCGGCGATCTAATGGTGATCAAGTCCATCGACCGGCTGGGCCGCAACTATGAGGAGATCCTGCTGCAATGGCGCATCATCACCAAGGAAAAGCGGGCCAACGTGGTGGTGCTGGACATGCCTTTGCTGGATACCCGCAACTCCAACCAGGACCTGACCGGCACCTTTGTGGCCGATTTGGTGTTGCAGATCCTCTCCTACGTGGCGCAGGCCGAGCGCGAGAACATCCGCCAACGCCAGAGGGAGGGCATCGCGGCGGCGAAAATGCGCGGCGTGCGGTTCGGAAGGCCGCGCAAAGCCGTGCCGGAGGCGTTCGGGAAACTCAAAGAGGAATGGGAGAGCCAAAGAATCACCTCGCGGGAGGCGGCGCGGCAGCTTGGCGTTGCGCAGGACACCTTTCTAAGATGGGCGCATGGAAAATGAGTTGATTTTTGGACAAAGAATTCGTTGTTTTTTTGAACTAAATGGTAGGCATTTTCATGCGCTCTTTTGTTTCATTCTGCGGGACTAACTTCGCAATATTTTGCTCCCCCTATATGGTATAAACACAAAATATCATCGGCAAACATTATAACATAATCGAGAGAAAAATCCTACCTTTTCGAGTGGAAATGCCTACTTTATCGTTCAGAACAACACGAGCTGGAAGCGAGGAATGGGGATGAAATCTTTACGGTCACACGGAAAAGGACAGAGGATTTGGCGCACAGTGGCGTGTGCAGCGCTGTGTGTCGCAATGCTATGCATGAATATGGCCACGGCCCTAGCCGTTGAGACATCTGCTAATACAGGTTCGGCCATTGCAGGCAACGGCGCGCAAACGCCCGCCAACATAAACACGGGCGCGCCCCAGGGGTCCGCAGAGCCGAACACCACCGGCACGCCCCAGGCGACACCGGAGCCGGACACCACCGGCACGCCTCAAGCGACACCGGAGCCGGACACCACGGGCACGCCTCAGGCGTCCCCGGAGCCGGACACCACGGGCGCGCCCCAAGATGACGCGAAAGGCGGCTGCCAGCATCAGCACACGCCGGAGTGCGACCCGGCAAAGGGCGCGGTGTGCACCCACGTCTGCACCGTGGAAAACGGGTGCCTTGCGGCCCCCCAGAACCCCGAGGTCAAGAGCGTGACGGGGTGGACCTGGGTGGACGAGGAGGAAATTCTGACCGAAATGGACGGGGAGTGGTATCTGGCGCTGCCCAGCCTTGGCCAGGACGAGCCGGTGACCGAGGAGCTGCTCATGGGATTTCTGCCCCAAGAGATCAAGGCGGTCCTGCCGGACGGCGCGTCCGTTCAGCTGCCGGTGAAGTGGGATTTTTCCGCGCTGACCGGGGAGCTTGCGGCGGGGGAGCGCTATCCCCTGAGCGCCGGCCTGCCGAAGGGATACGCGCTCAAGGAAGGGGTCAAGCGGCCCGGCGTCCTGTTCGTCTTTGGCGGGGCGGAACTATACGCCGTCTACCCGGGCACCCGCACCGTCTTTGCCAGCGAGGCGGAGCTGGATCAGGCGCTGAGCGCCTATACGGTGCACGGCACCACGCCCGACGGCGTGACGGTCAACCTCTTTGACTACGTGGCCTCCGCAGACGGCGCGGCGGCGGTCGACCTGATGCCCACGCAGGAATTCGGCGGCCTTAAAAACGTCGTGCCGTCCTCGGTGTGGAACCAGGGCATCAACCACAATCGCCTGCTGCTCTTTGGCAACACCATGATCGGCGGCGGCTATTGGAACATCGGCGCCGGCGCGGGAAGGCAATGGGCGCGGGAGAACACCAACATGAAGGGGATCGTGGAATCGGTCCTAAGGGACGGCTTCCCCGCCATCAACCTGGCCAAGGCCAGGGACCCGCTGATCAACTACGACAAGTATACGGGAAACGCGCTCCCCTACCTGCTCAACCGGGCGGAGAACGAGAACGCGGACGTCGCCCTCTCCAACGCGCCGGCGCTGTCCACCGCGATCCTGCAAAACGCCGGGGGAACAAAGGACCCCTCGGGCAATTGGAATTTTAGCGCGATCGACCCCTCGCTCAGCTATCTGTTTGATCCGGATGTAGCGCTGGACGGCGACGTAAAGCGGAGCAAGGAGAACGTCACCGGCCTGTTCCAGATGGACGCGGAGGGCTACTATTATTACGACGCGCGGAAGAACTTTGCGGAGTTTGTGCAGGATTCCGGCGGCGCGACCTCAAGAGACGGCAGGCCCAGCGACGGACACTTTGTACTCTACGACGGCGGCGCGGTTTGGCGCACGGACGCCGGCTGGGACGGCTCCGGCTTTAACGGCGACATGAGCAAGGGCAACTTCTACCCCTTTAACACGGGCAAGCAGGTGTTCGACAGCCTGGAGACCAAGGCGGACGGAAGCAAGATCCTCAGCAGCACCGAAACGCTGGACAGCGGCAAGTGGACCAGCGCCGGCGGAATGAAGAACCAGGCGACGAACCAGAACGTGCTGATCAACCACCATGTCGGCATGACGATGGAAGTGGAGTTCGCGCAGCCGGTCAACGGCCAGATCAACATGGGCTCCGCCGGAAAGCGGGACATGATCTTCGAATTCTCCGGGGACGACGACGTATGGATCTTTGTCGACAATGTGTTGGTGCTGGATCTGGGCGGCGTGCACAGCGAGCTTTACGGCACCATCAACTTCAGCACCGGCGAGGTGATCTCGGGCCAGAGCTGGCGCACGGGCGGCATGCCCAGCAACCCCGGCAAGAATCCCACCGACAGCAGCACCACGCTATACGACCTATATGTAGCGGCATTGGGCCAGGACGCGGCGGACGACCTTGGATGGGTGACGAGCACGGGCGGGAGCAAGATCTTTGCCACCGGTTCGGACCACGTGCTCAAGCTGTTTTACCTGGAGCGCGGCAACTACGATTCCAGCCTCAGCCTGCGCTTTAACCTTCAGCCGGCGCTCTACCACAGCATTCAGAAGGTGGACCAAAACGGCCTGCCGCTGGAGGGCGTGACCTTTGAACTGTATGAGGCGCGGCTCAAGGCCGGCGTGACCCAGGAGAGCGCGGATGTAGACGACTATGAGACGGTGGGCGGCGCGGTGGCGACGCTGGTGACTCAGGCGGACGGCACGGCGAACTTTGCGGAGCGGAACAGCGAGGGTAAGGAGAATCCCTTCAGCTTCTACGACCGGTATGCCGCAAACAACACGGTTTACTACATCCTCAAGGAGACGCAGGCCGTGGCCGGATACCGGCAGCTGCCCAAGGACATTGTGATCAAGTTCGACCCGGCAACGACGATGCTGGTGGTGGCCAACCGCTATCAGACCGGCGCGTACGCCAGCTTCATCTCCAACATAAGGGAGCTGGGCACGCTGAGCTACGGCCAGTTCGATACCGGCACCGGGGATATTGAGCCCAGCGGCGTGGCGCTTGGCCAGACGAGCAAGCGTGACGGCCTGATCATCGCCGTGCCGATGCTGTTGCAGGAGAACATGGAGCTTAGCGCCGACACAATCGCGGCGGATGGATACGGCAAGTGGGTGGCGCTCTACGGCAGCAACACCACGGGACTGAGCACGGTGATCCCCGCCGGGCGCACCGCGGAGGAGTGGCGCAGGGCGATCCTCAAGGCGGCGCTATACCAATGCAGCGATAAGAGCTGGCCGGGATGGTACGTGGAGTACAACGAGGAAGACCGCAAGCTGGAGGGCCTGCTAAAGGACCTACCGGGCCGGGCGGACCGCTATGCCCTCAACAACGAGACGAACGCTGACATGAAGATGGTCTACGGCGTCATCGAGCCCTATGCGCTTGAGAAGATTGGCGTTGAAGGCGACACCTCGGCGGAGCGCTACCACGCGCTGGAGGATTATGTAGCGAGCGAGATTGACAAGGCGCTCAAGAGCCCTGCGGGCGGCAAGACGGAAGCGGAGATCATCGAGGCGACCATCGACAGGATCTGCGACGCGCTGCGCATGTCGTCCTCCGAAGGGGATTATGACGGGAGCAGCCCGGCCAAGCGCGGCTTCAGCTTCCTAAACACCGACCAGTTCCAGCGGGACTTCCGCTCCATCATCTACATCCCCAACGAGCGGCGGGAGCTGCGCGTGTGGAAGGTGGATGAGGACGGCAAGGGCATCAACGGCGTGGAGTTCACGCTGTACAAAAACGCGGGCACGGACGGCCAGGTGGCCCTGGGCGATGCGGTGGTCACCGGAAGAACCAGCCGGGTGGACGGCCTGGACGGCGTGCTGATCTTGACGCCGGACGCGCAGCCGGGCGCGGACGGCTACGCCCAGGTCGATTGGGTGGAAACCCAGAGCTACGTCCTTAAGGAGACGAGCGCGCCGGCGGGCTATGAGATCAACCCGACGAAGATCCCGGTTATTGTGGGCGTATACTCGATTTACGCCGACGCGGGGAACAAGGACGATGGCGTGACGGTGATGGCGGGCGTCGGTAAGCTGATGCAGACCATGACCAAATACGCCGCGGACGACACGGTGAACATCACCCTGCGCGACATCACCGCCGTGGCCCAGGTACAGCCCGACTTTAAGACCTGGACCCAGGAGGGATGGACGGACAAGATCCTAAAGGGGACCACGGACATCCCCCGGAGCATGAACCTGCATTACGGCAGGAACGAGGTGGTCAGCTACGGCCTGCACGACGAGGACGGCGGAAAGAACATCTACCCGTTCTTCACCACGGATGAGGGCTTCCTGCGCACGCGGGTGGTGCAAAACACCCAGGCGCTCCGGGAGCAGATGTACCACGGCAGCGTGAACGTGGCCAAGTGGGACGATCTGGCGGGCATGGACATCACCAGCCTGTTCAGCCAGCTGAACATCGTGGTGGTGACGGACAAGAAGACCACGCCAACGGACACCGGCACGCTGACCATGAGCAAAACCGTGGAGGGCGCGGGCCTGAGCCGGGAGGACTACACCGAGAACTTCAGCTTCAAAGTGGAGCTGAAGGACAAGGACGGCAAGGCGCTGACGGATACCTACTATTACTACGGCGAGCACCGCTCCGGCTACGTCAAGGACGGGGACATCCTCTCCCTGCGCCACGACGAGGCGCTGACGATCCTGGGCCTGCCCACGGGAACGCAGTGGTGCATCACCGAGACGCAGGAGCAGGGTTGGGTGATGTTCCCGGGCAGCGGCATCATCAGCGGCGAGATTAAAAAGTCCGAGGACGCGACGGCGCCCTATCGCAACTACCGCATCGCGCCGGACCTTGGGGACCTTGCGGTGACCAAGACCGTGGCCGGGGACGCGGGCGATACGGACAAGGTCTTCCACTTCACCGTGACATTGGACGACAAGACCATCAGCGGCACCTTTGGCGACATGAAGTTCACCAAGGGCGTGGCAACGGTGGAGCTAAAGCATGGCCAGAGCAAGAAGGCGGTCGGCCTGCTGGCGGGCGTCAAGTACACGGTGACGGAGACCGAGGCGAATCAGGACGACTACAAAACCACCGCAACCGGCGAAACCGGGAGCCTTACTAAGGGCGCGACGGCGACGGCCGCCTTTACCAACACCAAGGAAAAACCGGTTGGGCCCGATCCCAAGCTGGGCAATCTCAAGGTATCCAAGACGGTTTCCGGCAGCATGGGCGAGACAAACCGGGACTTCACCTTCACCGTGACGCTGGGGGATACCGCCGTCAACGGGACCTACGGGGACATGACCTTTGCCGGCGGCGTTGCGACCTTCACCTTGAGGCACGGCCAGAGCCGCACTGCGACGGGGCTGCCGGCCAACATCGCCTATACGGTGACGGAGAGCGGCAACGAGGGCTACGCGGTGACCCAGACCGGCGCGACGGGAACCCTTGCCGGCGGGACGACGACCGAGGTCAAGTTCAACAACCGCAAGGGGGACTATCCCAGCCATGAAACTGTGGAGCCCACGCCCACACCCACGTTTACGCCCACGCCCACCCCGACGCACCATAATCCGTGGTGGCCGTTCCCGCCCACGGACAGCGCGCCGAAGACCGGCGACGAGACGAACCTAAGCCTTTGGCTGATCGTGATGGGGGTCTCCTGCATTGGAGCGGCCGCCACGTGGGCGATCCTCAGGCGGCGGGCAAAACAGAGAAAGGATTGATCCGTGATTTAGGCGGCGGGAGGCGCGTGCTGCGCCCTCCCGCCTCTTTTTTGTCCAACAAAAACCCCCGCTTGGAGCGGGGGTTCCGGAAAGCTTAAAGCGATCAGTCCATTTGTCAGCACCTGTGCTAAAATGGAAGAGGTTTGCCAACCGCGACCATAACGAAAGGAGATGGACAAATGGACAAAAACCGTTGATCACACACGGCGTGGAATTGCCAATACCCTATTGTATTTGCGCCAAAGTTTTATTGGATCAGTTTGCGAACCTGAAGTATCGATACGGGAATCGGCAGTACGGGTGCAGAGGATGTTATGTAGACACAATAGGGCCTTGCACACACCACTGGCTGATTTGTAGGATGGAAAGAGGAAGGAGGGATAGGCCATGGGAACGGGAATCCTGATTTTCGGCTTAAACGGCGCCGGAAAGAGCACGCTGGGAAGGGCCTTGGCCAAGAGACTGCGCTTTTCGTTCATAGACGACGAGGACTTGTTCTTTCCCAAGACGGACGCGCGCGATCCCTACGCCGTCTCCCGCACCCGCGTGGAGGCCAAGGCGTGCCTCCTGGACCGCATCAAGGAGCGGGAGGGCTTTGTGCTTGCCGCGGTAAAAGGGGACTATGGGGAGGGGACGGACTCTCTTTTTCAATATGCGGTATGGGTGCAGGCGCCAAGGGAGATTCGCCTACAGCGCGTCAGGGATCGCTCTTTTGCGAGATTTGGAGAGAGAATGCAACAAGACGGGGACCTTTATGAGACGGAAGAGGCGTTTTTCCGATTCGTCGCCGCCAGGCCCGAGAAAGCGGCGGAGGATTGGGCGCGGCGCCTGACCTGCCCCGTCCTGCGCATCGACGGGACAAGGCCCGTGGAGGAGAGCGTCCGCCGCATCGCGGCGTGGATCGTAACAAGCTGACGGCGACGCACTACATCAGGGCTGGATTGCGGCGGCTGCGGGCGCCTCTATTTGCGCAGATTGTTCTCCTTGTCAAAAAAGGCCCTTGCCAGGCGGGCGTATTCCTGCGGCGTGCAGACCTCAAGGCACCTTTGCTGGTATTCTTTGGAGCGCTGGAGCATATCGGCAATCTTTTGGCAGGGAAACTGCGCGCACTGGTTGCACTTGTGAACCCGGTGCTCCTGGACGCACTCCACCAGGCGATAGGTGCATTGCTTGTGTGAGGAGCAGCCGGAGCAGCGGATCTCCTCGTTGGAGACGATGGCGCCGCGCCAGCCCACCTTGTGCCACAATTCCGCGACGGCCCTGAGCTCCTGGTCGCTTTGCGCTTGATACCGGGGGCACTCCAGGCAGTTATCCCCGCATAGGGTGATTTTTTCGAGCATTTTTCGCACCTCGCTTTGTTATTTTCAAAGGATGCTATGATGATACTACGCAGGGGAAAAAAACGCAAATGCGCAAACTTTTCACCGGCGCAATGTCATAGCCGGGGCGCAAAGCGGGCAACCTGTAGAGGAGAAAAGAAAATTCTGCCTTGAAAGGACGGATTGCGATGAAAGCTTACGCAATGCTCAAGATTGGACAGAGCGGCTGGGTGGAGAAGCAGAAGCCGGGCGTCGGCCCGCTGGACGCCGTATGCCGGCCGCTGGCCGTGGCCATATGCACCTCCGACGTACACACGCTCTTTGAGGGCGCGCTGGGCGAGCGAGAGAACCTCACCCTGGGGCACGAGTGCTGCGCCGAGGTGGTGGAGGTGGGCGAGCTGGTCAAGGACTTTAAGCCCGGGGACCGCGTGATCGTGCCCGCCATCACCCCGGATTGGAGCTCGGTGGAGGCGCAGGCGGGCTACGCCATGCACTCCAACGGGATGCTGTGCGGCTGGAAGTTTTCCAACGTCAAAAACGGCGTGTTTGCGGAGTATTTTCACGTAAACGACGCGGACGGCAACCTGGCGCACCTGCCCGATCGCATCAGCGTTGTGGACGCCTGCATGCTCTCGGACATGGTGCCCACCGGCTTTCACGCCGCGGAGCTTGCCGGCATTGAATTCGGGGACACGGTGCTGGTCATCGGCATCGGGCCGGTGGGCCTGATGAGCGTGGCCGCCGCGGCGCTGCGCGGGGCCTCCCGCGTCATCGCGGTGGGCACGCGCCCCATCTGCCAAGCCGCGGCAAAGCGCTACGGCGCAACGGACGTCATCAGCTACAAGGACGGGCCCATTGACGAGCAGGTGCTCAAGATGACGGACTTTAGGGGCGTGGACCGCGTGCTCATCGCCGGCGGCGACTGCGATACCTTTGCCCAGGCCGTGCGCGTGCTGCGGCCGGGCGGGTGCATCGGCAACGTCAACTACCTGGGCGGCGGCGACAGCATTGCGATTCCCCGCGTGGAGTGGGGCGTAGGCATGGGGCACAAGCACATCGTCGGCGGCCTGATGCCCGGCGGCCGCCTGCGCATGGAGAAGCTGGCCTCCCTGCTCGTGTGGGACCGGCTGGACGTCAAGCCCCTCTCCACCCACGTCTACCACGGCTGGGATCACCTGGAGGAGGCGCTCTTCCTGATGCGCGACAAGCCCCAGGACCTGATCAAGCCCGTGGTGGTGCTGGAGGACTGATCCGTCTGAAATCGTGAAAAAATAGCCGGTCTGGAACGCCAGGCCGGCTCTTTTTGTGTTGATGGGGAGGATAGGGGGGCGGTTAGGACGGCTCCTCCTCGCGCAGCGCGTCCAGGGCCGCGCGCACCGCGGCGATCACAAAGGCGGAAAAGGTGCAGTCCCTGCCGAGGATGGCCTGCTCCACCTGCGCGATGACGTCGTTGGGGAAGCGGATGGTTTTGTTCGTCGTGGGCGGGATGGAGGGGATTTTGAAAGTGGCCATGGGCGCGCACCTCGCAATACAAATGTACTGCGATTAGTATAGAGGCGATGGCGCGGCAAATATGCATTGCGGTTGCAATGCATATTTGCTTTGCTATTTTTATAAGGGGGCGCTAAGGGATGCGGTGCGAAAAACGCTTTTGCCGATACGGGTCATGCGACGGCTGTACGCTTACGGAGATCTCGCTGGATTGGGCCGGACGGTTGATGATGGGGCTGGCGCGGGCGGGAGATGGTTTCGCCGATGGGAAAACGGCCCCACCGCCGGAAGAAATGGGCGGTGGGGCCGGTGCGATCGGGGATTAGTCCCGCTCGCCGGGGAGATGGCCCATGAGGCAATCGCGGGCCTCGCAGGCGCTGAGGCAGGCGTTCCCCTCGCCGAGGAGATAGCCCAGCGCGTCGTTCCACTCCCAGAGGGAATAGGCGTCCTCCGGCAGGGAGGCGATGTCCTGGCGCGTGAGGCGCTGCCGCCAACAGAGAGGCAGGTCGGATAGGTACGCACACTGCGCCCGCGACGCAAGCACCTCCAGCAAACCCCGCATAAGTCTCCTCCTTCCAAGCCGTGCCAAATGGTACA
>CAOKIU010000040.1 GCA_948468595.1 uncultured Christensenella sp. | reverse complement strand
GTTTTCATAGGAAGCCGCAGTCATCGAGCAGGGGCGGTGCCCAGGCAAAACCCCGTAAAGAAGCCCGTCAATTTGTCGCTGTTCTCGCTTGGAACTATCGGCGAAAAAGGCGCACGAAGACGAAGCGGTGGGGCGCAGGCGAGGATGACAGAACAAGGAGGCCAAGGACCACGGCAGGAAGCCGCGCGGCCCCCCTTTGCCGCATCGCCGCCCGCCGGGCGGCGGCACAACGCAGAAATCCGGCGCGCCGACGACGCGCGCCCAGACGCAGGAGGAACGGAATGAAGATCATCGATGGACACATGCACACGCGCCATTCCCCCAAGAACTGGTTTATCGACTGCGCCGACGCGCGCGGCTACAGCGCCTACGCGGTGCTCGCCCTGTCCTGCATGCGCTCCTTTGGCGGCGCGGCCAACAACGACCAATGCTTGGAGGCCAAGCGCGCCGACCCCACGCGCGCCTACTTTTTCGCGGGCCTGGTCCATCCCTGCCCCGATCACCTGGCGCACGTGCGGCATTGGCTGGACCGCGGCGCGGACGGCATCAAGCTGATTGAGACAAAGCCCACCGTGTTCAACGAAACGGGCGCGGACCTCTCCGCCCCGGAATTTGACGAGATGTTCGCCTTCCTGGAGGAGGCCGGCACGCCCATCATCTGGCATGTGGGCGACCCCGCCACCTTCTGGCGGCGGGAGGAGGCCCCATCCTTTGCCTTTGAGAACGGCTGGTTTTACGGCGACGGCGGATTCCCCTCCCTGGAGCAGCTCTACGCCATACCGGAGGCGGTCTTGTCCCGCCACCCCAAGCTGCGCATCGCCTTTGCGCACCTCTACTTCTGCGGCGACGACCGCGCCCACTTGCAGCGCCTGCTGGACGCCTATGAAAACGTGCGCCTGGACATCACCCCGGGCGGGGAGATGTACGACCACTTCTTCTTAGATCCGGACGGCTGGCGGCGCTTCTTCCTGACCTATCAGGACCGCATCCACCTGGGCACCGATACCGATATGGGGGACGCCTACCTGGGCCAAACGCCCCTGAAGCTGGCCCTGGACGCGCTTGGGGACGGGGAAGTAAACCAGTGGGGCCACGTGGGGTCCGGCCTAAACCTGCCCGCGGACGTGCAGGAGAAGATCACCTTTCACAACTTCCGCGCCTTTGCCGGAAAGGCGCCGCGGCCGCTGTAGGGCCCGGCCGGCTTTTCGCCGAATTGGATTGACAACAGGCCGCAAATGCTGGATAATAAAGCAAAGCCCGTAGAAAAAAACACCCTTTGATTGAGTAGGAGGATGTCGATATGCTGAAGGTCGCCATGCTGAGCAAGTGGCACGTGCACGCTGCGGAATACGCGGGGCGCCTGTCCAAGATGGAAGACGTGAAGATCACCTGTGTCTGGGACGAGATCCCCAAGCGGGGCAGGGCCTGGGCCGAGGAGCTGGGCGTGGATTTTGTGGAGGATCTTGACGCCGTGCTCGCCCGCCCCGATGTGGACGCGGTATGCATCGATACGCCCACCAACATGCATAAGGACGTCATGATTAAGGCCGCCAAAGCGGGCAAGCACATCTATACCGAAAAGGTGATGTGCTTGAACGTTCGGGATTGCGACGAGGTGATTCAGGCCGTGGAGGAAAACCACGTCGTCTTCACCATTTCGCTGCCCCAGCGCACCTCGCCGCGCAACCTCTTCATCAAGGAGGCCATTCAAAGCGGCATCCTGGGCGAGATCACGGTGCTGCGCGTGCGCAACTGCCATGACGGCGCCCTGAACGAATGGCTGCCGGACTACTGGTATGATCCGGAGACCACCGGCGGCGGCGCGATGATGGATTTGGGCGCGCATCCCATGTACTTATCCGCCTGGATGCTGGGCAACCCCGTGCGCATCCAGTCGATGTTCACCAACAAGACCGGCCACGCGGTGGAGGATAACTCCATCTCCACCATCGAGTTCGAGGGCGGCGCCATCGCCGTTTCGGAGACCTCCCTCGTCTCCCCCATGACCCCGCAGATCTTCGAGGTCTACGGCACCAAGGGCGTCATTCTCGCCGTGGATGATGAGATCAAGATCAAGACCGTCGATACCCAGAAGTACCTCAAGGAGGGCTGGGTGATTCCTCGCCTGCCCGATCCCCTGCCCCATCCCACCCGCCAGTGGGTGGATTCCTGCCTCTATGGCAAGGAGGTCCGCTATGGCGTCAAGGAGGGCCGCATGCTCACCGCCCTGATGGAGAACGCCTATATCGCCGACCGCGAGAGGCGCGAGGTGAAGTTCTGATTCAGCCGCCGCCCGGCGTCCGGCGCATCGCCGCCTTCGCCTGGGCGGCGATTTTTTTCAAAAAAAGAGGACACCCCGTTGTCGTCCTTGCTGTGCTACAATGGAGAAAAGGAGGGATGCGCATGATTCGACTCACCAATGCGCAGACGCGGCGGTTCCTGCTTGCCAAGAACGGCCTGCTCGGCGGCTACCGCTTCCGCGGCAAACAGGGGGTTATGGACTATGTGCGTCAGGCGGGCTGCATCCAGTTTGACCCCGTCAATGTCTGCGGCCGCAGCCCGGATCTGAGCCTTCACGCGCGCGTGCGCGGGTATCAGAACTCCATGCTGGAGGACCTGCTCTACCGCGACCGCCTGCTCGTGGATTACTTTGACAAGAACCTCTCCATCTTTCCTGTGGAGGATTGGCCCTACTTTGCCCGCGTCCGCGAGGCGTTCCGGCAGCCCGCGCGCAGCCGCCAGCAGGTGGAGGCAGCCGCCCCGCGCGTCCTGAGCGAGGTCGCCGCGCGCGGCCCGCTGTGCAGCCGGGACCTGGAGATGAAGGAAAAAGCGGATTGGTACTGGTCGCTCTCCAATACCCGGCTCTCCCGCGCGGTGTTGGAAACGCTCTACTTTCAGGGCGATCTGGTCGTGCACCACAAGAGCGGCAACCAAAAGTACTATGCCCTTGCCAAGGACTGCCTGCCCGAGGCCCTGCTCGCCGCGCCCGATCCCTTGCCGGACGATTTGGAGCATCTCAAATGGCGGGTCAAGCGCCGCGTCGGCGCGGTGGGCCTAATGTGGAACCGCGCCTCCGACGCCTTTTTGATGCTCGACCTAAAGGCCGGTCGGCGGGCGCAGGTCTTTGACGCGCTCCTGGCGGAGGGCGCGCTGCTGCCCGCGATGGTGGAGGGCCTGGACCAACCGCTGTACTATCTCTCCGACGATCAAGAGCTCATGGAGGCAATCGCCGCGGGCCGCACCTTTGCGGGCCGCACGGAGTTCCTCGCGCCGCTGGATGCGATGCTCTGGGACCGACGCCTCATTCAGGCGCTGTTCGGCTTTGCCTATAAGTGGGAGATCTATACCCCTGCCGCTCAATTGAAGTACGGGCACTATGTCCTGCCCATCCTGCGGGGAGAGCGGTTTGCCGGCCGCATTGAGGCGGTTTGTCAGGACGGGAGGGACGCCCTGTGCATCCGGCGCCTCTGGCTGGAGGCGGGCGTGCGGCGCACGCCCGCCCTCCGGCGCGATATCGAAGCTGCGGCGGAGCGCCTGCGCGCCCTGAATGCGGCGCGGGAGGTCCGCTGGGAGCCCGGCGCCTGGGCGGACTAGCGCCGCGCGCTGCGCCGCCGGGACGCGGAACGAGCGTTGTTCGCTTGAACCGGAAGCGCAAAACCGATTCATCGCGGCGGAGAGGCTGTATTCGGATGGATAGAGAGCGACGGCGGGCAAAGGCCGGGATTTGGTCTCCCTCGTGCGTGACGAACGAACCGGAACACAAAAAAAGTGCGCGGAAAAACCGCGCACTTTTTGTTTCGTCCGTTGCGTTAGGCGAGCTTCCCCTCTTTAAGAGGGATCAGGCCACCAGGATGCGGTCCACGACCAGCTTGCGGAACTCGGGGGTGAGCAGGCAGAAGTAGGCGGTAAAGCCCGTGACGCGCACCACCAGGTCCGGGAAGAGGTCGGGGTTCTCGTTGGCGGCCAGGATCTGCTCGGCGTTGATGATGTTGATGTTGAGCAGCGTGCCGCCCTTGGCAAACAGCGTCAGGATGTAGTCGCAGATCTTATCCACCGCCTCCTGGCCGCGCGCCATACCGGGATCGAGCTCGAGCTGCACGGGCGCGGTATTGCCAAAGCCCGGCTGGATGTCGCAGATGGAGTTGGTCATGGCGGTCAGCGCCCCGTCGCGGCGGAAGCCGGGGTGGGGGTTGGCGCCGTGGTTGATGGGCTCAAAGTCCCTGCGGCCGTTGGGCGTGGCGCCCACGGCCTTGCCCAGGACAATGGTGTTGGACCAGGAGAACCAGCCCGGGATGAACTTGACGGGCGCGAAGATTTCGTCCATGGCGTTGACCTGGTCGGTAAAGGAGCGGCTGATGCGCTTGGCCCAGCGGTCGCCCAGGGTGTCGCCCCCGCCGTAGCGCTCGGAGGCGGCGAGCATCATGCGCAGATACTCGCCCTTGGGGCCGGCAAAGTTGCCGCGCACCGCCTCGTACAGCTCGTCAAAGGTGAGCTTGCCCTCCCGCTCCACGCGCTGGGCAATGGCGGCAAAGGAGTCCGCAACAGTGGCAATGCCCGTGCCGTCGATGCACATGTTGTAGAACTGGGCGCCGCCGTGCGACATATCCAGTCCCTTTTCCACCGGGCCGTGGCTGATCAGGTTGAGCATCAGCTCCGGCTCGTTTTTCACCTGGTTCTCAAGGTGGAAGCAGATGCCCTCGGCCGTGACGCGCACCGCGCGCGCCATGTGCGCATCGTAGCGCCGCCAGAGCTCCTCAGTGCTCTTTTCGCCGCCGGCGGCCATCATCTCGTCCAGGGCCAGGCGGAATACCTTGGCGCAGTTGACCTTGACGCAGTCGTTGAGGGTGTACTCCAGCCCCGGCAGGCTCATCCAGTGGCAGCCGACCGCCACGCGCTGGCGGGCGAGCTCGGCCGAGTAGCCCTTCTTCATAAAGCCCTCGGACAGCGCCTTATCGCCGGAGAAGCGCGGCCAACCGTTCTTGTTTTTGAACAGGTAGTCCACCGCCGTGTGCAGGAACTTGCGGTCCATGTTCTCGTGCACGCGCACCGTGAGGTTGCAGGAGGAGTCCAGCCAGTCCGCGGCCTCCAGGATCATGTAGGAGAAATAGGTCACCATGTCGTGCCCATCCGGGGAGAGGCCGCCCAACTGGTAGTAATGCGGATCGTTGAGCAGCAGGCAGGCGATGTAATACTTGGCCTCGTCCGGCGTGACGACGCCGGCGGCGAGGTCGCGCTCGTAGTAGGGGCGCAGCGTCTCGTCCAGCTGGCAGCCCGCGCCGTCGCGGTTGTACTCGCGGGAGGCGGTGTTGAACCAGCACATCCACTGGCAGGCCTCGCGCATGGTGCGCGGCGCGCCCTCGATCAAATGCTCGTTGCAATCGCGCATCTGCTTGAGGTTCTCGATCAGGTCGGGATGGGTTTCCACCTTCAGGGCCTCGTCAATGGCCTCAACCGTGCGGCGCGTCCACTCCTGAATGCCGCGGATGGTCTTTTCCTCCGCGTCGTAGAAGTCATCGTGGCCGGGGTTGAGCGCGCGGTATTTTTTGAGCTTCTCCATCAGGCCGCCCCAGCCAAGGGAGAGGCCGATGTCATAATCCCCGCCAAAGTGCGCGTCCGAGCCGATGCCCGAAACAATGCCGTACTTCTCCTGTTCGGGCTTTAAGTGGTCGTAGTTTAGATCGGGATTGAACTTGATGGGCCGGGTCCAGGCCATGCAGTTCATCCAGCGGTTGGCAAAGGCGTCGCAGGGATCGATAAAGACGGGATGGGTCGCCATCATGCGGTAGAAGTTCTCGCTCCAGCCGTCGTAACCCACGAACGTGCCCGCCGGGTGGTTGAACACCGGCTCAAAGTCGTAATCGTCCGGCGGCTTGACCGCGCCGTAGTCGTCGCCATCGGCAAAGGCGTTGATGCCCGCCTTGTCCTTGGTGTCCTCAATCTTGCGCTCTCTGAGAATGCGCAGGCGCTCGCGATAGCTCACATCGGCATCGGGCGAGAGTTTGTTGATGCGATCTCTCATGTTATGGACCTCCTTATCCAACACGGACCGTGGCGCCGGTCGCTCTGGCGGCATCCGCCAGGGCTCCGAGCCGGTCCTCGGGCAGCGGGCGCGCGGCGGAGAAGGCGTTCTCCACATCAAGCGCCAGGTACTTGGACTCCCCCAGGGGATTGAAGTTGAGCAGCTCGTAGTACATCAAATTGGGCAGCTTGGAGACGAAGGCGGCGATGGCGGCAATCTCCTGCGGGTTGTCGTTGACGCCCGGGATGATGGGCGTGCGCACGATCATGGGCTTGTCGGTGCGGCCCAGCGCCTCGATATTGCGCTTGATGCGCTCGTTCCCCGCGCCCGTCCACTTGCGGTGGATGTCCTCATCCCAGGCCTTGAGGTCGCACATCACCAGGTCAAGGTCGGGCAGCAGGGACTCAATGACGGAATACTCCACGTTGAGGTTGCTCTCCACGGCGGTGCTCACGCCGCGCGCCTTGAGTGCGCGCAGCAGGTCGCGGGCAAACTCCGGCTGGAGCAGCACCTCGCCGCCCGAGAGCGTCACGCCGCCGCCCGAGCGCGCGTAGTAATCCGCGTCCTGCATCACCTCGTCCATCACGCGCTGGACGTCCGCCTCAAAGCCGCAGGTTTCCAGCGCGCCGGAAAAACAGACCTGGGCGCAGCGGCCCTCGTCCGAACAGGCGGCGCGGTCGTAGACCATCTTGCCGTTCTTGACGGTGTGGGAGGGGCAGACCGCGGCGCACGCGCCGCAGCCCACGCACTTGCTCTGATAATAGAGCACCTCCGGCGTAAAGGAGAGGGTTTCCGGGTTGTGGCACCAAGCGCAGCGCATGTTGCAGCCCTTGAAAAAGACCGTGGAGCGGATGCCCGGCCCGTCGTGGAGGGAGAAGCGTTGAATTGCAGTCAGAATACCCATGGATTCAGCTCTCTTTCTATATAGGTTGGGTCTTAACCCTTCACCGCGCCGGCGCTGATGCCGGCGATGAAGTAGCGCGAGAAGAAGAGGTAGACGACAATGACGGGCACCGTCAGGATCACAAGGCCGGCGGTGAGCACGCCATAGTTGGAGGTGAATTGGGATTGGAAGTTGATCAGGCCCAGCGGCAGGGTCTTGAGCGCCTCGTCCTTTACGACGATCAGCGCCCAGTAGAACTCGCTCCAAACGCCGTTGAAGTTGAAGATCACCAGCGTTGCCAGCGCGGGGGTAATCATGGGCAGGTCGACCTTCCACATGATCTTGAAGATGCCCGCGCCGTCGATGCGCGCGGCCTCGTCCAGCTCCTTGGGCAGTTCGCGCACAAAGTTGGTCAGGATATAGGTGCCGGTGATCAGTCCGCTGGCCACATAGGGCACAATCAGCGACCAGCGCGTGCCCATCAGCCCCATGTCGCGCACGGTGATGTAGTTGGGAACGGTGGTCATCTCCGAGGTGACGAACATGGTCATCAGCAGCAGCGACAGCAGCAGGTTGTGGCCCCAGGGCTTGAGCTTGCCAAAGGCATAGGCTGCCAGCACGATGATGACGACCTGGAAGATAAGGGTGATGACGGTGGTGATGACGGAATTGAGCAGGTAGGAGCCGACCTTGCCGGTGTTCCAGGCGGTGATGTAGTTCATCGGCTCAAAGGTGTTGATGGTAAAGGGATGCAAAATGACGTCCGAATTGGTTTTAACCGAGGTCATCAGCACAAAGAGCAGCGGGTAGAGCACGAGGAACGCCAGCAGAATGAAGACGAATTGCTCCACATAATGGGAGAAGGGGTTTTTCTTTTTTCTCCTGCCGGCGGCCGGGCGGGTTGCTTTTTCTAACTGCGGCATGCGATTCACTCCTTCCCCCTGGGCGTGAGGATGATGCGGGAGACGGCCATGGTCAGCACCACGATCAGGAACAGCACGATGGACATGGCCAGCGCGCGGCCGTACTTATAGCTCTGGAACGCGGTCTCCATGATCCACATGCTGACCACCTTGGTGCTGGTTCCCGGCCCGCCGGCGGTGAGCAGGTAGAAGATGTCAAACGCGCGCAGGCAACCGGTGATGGTGAGGATGAGGTTGATCTCCGTCGTGCCGCGGGTCAGCGGCAAATAGAAATAGCGGATCTGATGCCAGCGGTTCGCGCCGTCGATCTGCGCGGACTCCATAACGTCCTTGGGGATGTCCAGCATGGCCACGTAGTACAGCACCATGGTAAAGCCCGCGTAGCGCCAGGTGTTGGTCACAATGACCGCGCCCAGCGCGGTGCTGGGGTCGGCCGTCCAGGCGCGGCAGAGCGAATCCAGGCCCACGGCGCGCAGGAACTGGTTGATCAGGCCGTATTCCGGCGTGTAAATATAGCGCCACATGACAGAAATCGCCGCTGCGGGGATGATGACGGGGAGATACAGGGCGATTTTATAGAAATTCTGCCAGCGCGGGCGCATGCCGATGACCATGACCGCCATGATGAAGCCCAGGGTGAGCTGCACCGCGGTGGCGATCAACGCATAGACGACGTTGACCTTCATGGCGTTCCAATACTCCGGCATGTCGGTAAAGATGCGGATATAGTTTTTAAAGCCCACCCATTTCCAGTTGTCCGTCATGCCGGACCAGTTGGTAAAGCTCATGACGACGGACTTGACGATGGGATAGAACATAAAGACCGTCAAAAGTACGACGATGGGTATGAGGAAAAAGTAACCGAGGATCTTGCGCTGGGTATCCAGCTTCATCGGCTTTCGCAGCATGCGCTCGCACCCCTTTCATGTCGTGGAAGGCGGGCCGCGCGCCCTGAAAACGCGCGGCCCGCCTGTCTTTGCTTAAAAGGATTACTCTTCCGCGTCGGCAATGGTGCGCGCGACGATTCCTTCTACCTGCGTTTCAAACTCGTCGGCGGTCATGGTGTCGCTCAGGCAGTAGTCTACAAACGCCTGGCCGGTCAGATCGCCCATGTTTCCGGTGTTGTAATTGGCGACGACCTTGTAGCCGCCGTCGGCGTACTGCGCGGCAAAGTCGCCCTGGACCTGGTCGGCGTACTCGACCTGGTTGGAGGGAACCAGGCACAGCTCCTCGTTGGCCCAGATGGTCATGGCCTCCTCGCCGGCAAGGCTGCGGAAGAACGCGGCGCAGGCGGCGGGGTACTTGGTGCCGGACCAGGCGCCCCAGCCGTCGCCAAAGCCGGCGGCGGTGAACATGCCGCGGTCAGCGGCAGCGGGCTTGGGGAAGGGGAAGGTGCCAAACTCAAAGTTGTTGGCCGCCGCGTTGAGCTCGCGCAGGGCGATCAGCTCGTTGTTGTTGCACAGCAGCATGGCGGCGGAGCCGGTCATAAAGACGGTCTGCCCCTCCTCGCGCTCCAGGCCGAAGGCGTTCTGGCCAAAGTAGCCCTTCTTGTACCAGCCCTTGACCAGCTCCGCGGACTCGGCGTACAGGCCGTTCCACTCGGTCTTGCGGTTGGTCAGGCGCTCGGGGTCGTCAATCAGGCCGTTCATGTAGACGATGTTGTCAAACACCCTGCCGCGGATGGATTCCACCTGGAAGCCGTTGGGCTTGCCCGGGGCGGAGATGGGGATGAGGCCCTCGCCAAGGATGGTGTCGCACAGCGTCTCCAGCTCCTCCTGGGAGGTGGGCGTCTTCCAGCCCTTTTCGTCGAACAGGGTCTTGTTGTAGATCAGGAACACGGCGGTGCCGCGCAGCGGCATGCCCACGATCTTGCCGTCGTCGGAGTATTCCTGGAGGGCGGCGTCGCTGATGTACCAGCTCTTCCACTCGTCGTCGACATAGGGGGTCAGGTCAAGCAACAGGCCGATGTCATTGTAGCCCGGCACCTGAGAGGACCACTGGAAGAAAATGTCGTACATCTCGTCGGTCGCCGCGGCGGTCTGGATGCTCTTGGTGGCCTCGTTCCAGGGAACGACGCTGACGTTGATCTCCAGGCCGGGGTTGTCGCGCTTGATGATTTCGAGGGATTTGTCAATCGCGTTTGCGTGCTCCGGATAGATGTGCATGAAGTGGAGCTTGGCGCCCTCTTCGGCGACGGGCTTGCCGGCGGCTGCCGGCTGCGTTGCGGGCGTGTCGGCATCGGGGTCGTTCGCGTCGGTGGGGTCCGTATCGGGCGTGTCCGCACCAGGCGTCGCCGCGGCGGGTTCGCTCGCGCCGGGCGCCGCTGTCTTTGCGCAGGCAGTCATTGCAAAGACAAGGACAAACGCCATGAACAGAGCCACGATCTTCTTAAACATAGCCATTCTCCTCCTTAAACTTCCGGCAGTTTTCGCGTTTAGCCGTTAAGGGGAGTATAGCATGCTTACCGGCGCCGCCTCCACCCGCATATGCGGAATGAACATGTTCACTTCGTTTTGTTAACGTTGGGTGCAAACGATTGCGGCGGCCGGGAGACGGACTTGTGGTGGACGTAGCGCACCGGGACGATGCGGCTTTGCATTTCGCGCTCGGCGCCGCTGAGGTAGGCGTGCAGCTGGGTGACGGCCTCCACGCCCATCTTGTACTTTGCCTCCAGGATGCCCGTCAAGGTGAGGTTATCCCAGGGCAGGTAGGGCTGATCGCCGTAGGCGGCCACCGAAACATCCTCGGGAATGCGCACGCCGCGCAGGCTGAGCTGCCGGCAGAAGCTGAGGATGGGCAGGGTGGAATGGCCGGTCACGGCGGTGAAGGGAATCTTCCCCTCCAGGTACTTTTCCGCGGCGAAGGGGAGGGGGCGCAGGGGCCCGGCACCGGTGAAGAGGGGCACGCCGGGGTCGGGGATGGTCAGGAGCAGGCGCTCGTCGTGCTCGATGCCGTTGTCGCGCAGGGCTTGGGCAAAGCCCGCGTACCGGCGGGGCACGTCCGCGATGCGCCGGTCGGTGGTCAGGTACAGGATGTCCCTGTGGCCGTGCTTGCACAGGTCGTCGCCGATCAAGTACCCGCCGTTGTAATCGTCGCTCATAATGGAGGGGAAGCCCTCGTGCTCGTTGGCCATGATGCACACCGGGAGCCCGGCGCGCTGGATGAGGTTGAGCGTGCACTGCTCGGCCTCGGAGTCAAAGCAGGTAATCGCCGCCCCGTCGTAGGCGCTTAAGTCCTCGGCCAGCACCGCGCGGTATTGCTCCGCGGCGGTGGGGAAGTTCAGGAGCTTGTAGTCATAGCGATAGCGGCCCGCCGCGTCCACGCAGCCCCGCACGCAGCGAAAGAGATCGCTGTCCCCCGGGATGCAGATGCAGGAGATGAGAAGCCGGCCAAGCGGCCGGGTTTCCGGCGATTCGCTGACCATGAGGCCCTTGCCCGCCACGCGCGTGACCAGGCCCTGGCGCACCAGCTCGTCCACCGCCTTGCGCACGGTCAGCCGGCTCACCGCCAGCTGAAGGGAATACTGCACCTCCGAGGGAAGGGGTTCTCCCGGCGCCCTTTGATGCACGTCGGCCTCTATATGATCGTAAACCTGTTCATAGATTTGCTTAATCATGCGCTGCCTCTCTAAAGCTTTGCTTTTTTCCCTACCCAGCATCATTATAGCGCATTCCCGACAAAAATGCCATGGCGGCAAAAAGAATATACAGGCCGCGGACCTAAAACGCGCTAGAAGGATTTCGGGCAGGGGCTATACTGTTAGGGAAGTGGGCCAAATCCGCGACACGGGAGGGTTAATATGCAACAGGAAAAACTGGAAAAGCTGTACCAATTGGCGGTGGACGATTTGACGGGCAACCTGCTGCCCTGGTGGATGGAGCACGGCGTGGACGAGGAGAACGGCGGGTTTTACGGCGCCGTGACCAACGACAACGTGCCCGAAAAGGAGCATAGCAAGTTCATCACCCTGGGCGCGCGCCTGATCTGGACCTTTGCCTCGGCCTACCGCATCCTGGGGGACGAGACGTACCTGGCCTTTGCCAAGCGCGCCTACGACTACTTTATCGAGCACTTTTACGACCGCGAGCACGGCGGCTGGTACTCGCGCGTGGACTGCAAGGGCAAGGTCATCGACGACAACAAGTACATCTATGGCAACGCATTTGCCATCTACGGCCTGTCGGAGTACTGCCGCGCCACCGGCGATCAGGAGGCGCTGCGCCTGGCCCTGGAGACGCGCGACTGCCTGGAAAAATACGTCTACGATCCCGAATACAAGGGCTTTTACGAGAGCTGCAAGGCGGACTGGACCGTCAATCCCTGGGGCAAGGGCATGAACCGCGCGCCCTCGGACGTCAAGACCATGAACACCCATCTGCACCTGCTCGAGGCGTATACCGCCCTGTGCCGGGTGGACAAATCCAACAAGACGCGCTCCTCCCTGCGCCAGCAGCTGTACGTGATGCTCAACAAAATCGTCGATCACGACATTCACCACTACTTCTACTTCCAGGACCGCGCTTGGAGGCCCACCACGCCGGAGATCTCCTACGGCCACGACATTGAGGGCAGTTGGCTGATGATGGAGACGGCGGAGGTGCTGGGCGAGCCGGAGGCGCACCGCGCCGCGCGGGATACCTGCGTGGGCATCGCCAGGGCGTGCCTGGAGCAGGGGCTGCGCCAGGACGGCGCGATGCTCTCCGAGTACGATCCCCGCACCGGGCACATCAGCCAGTTTGTCAGCTGGTGGGAGCAGAACGAGGCCGTCGTCGGCTTCCTCAACGCCTGGGAGATGACCGGCGAGGAGAAGTTCCTGGACGCCTCGATCCAGTGCTTCGAGTTCATCAACCGCCGGTTTGTCGACCACGAAAAGGGCGGCTGGTTCTCCATTCTCGATTTTGCCGCCGAAAAGCCCCTCAACCCCTATAAGCTCAACGACGGCATCTGCCCCTACCACAATGGCCGCATGAGCTTTGAGATCATCGAGCGGTATCGCCGCTACAACAAATAGGGGCGCGGACCCGGAATCACGGCCCGTGCGCCGAAGCGCAGCGCCTGCCGGATGCTCAGCGAGCGTCCGGCAGGCGCTTTATGCCGCCGTGGGCCGGCGGGGCGTCGCGCGCCCGGTCTGTTCCCTGCCCGCCGTTCGGGAATCGCTCTAAGTCGTATCAAGGGTCTTGCGGCCCATTCCCTCTTCCCGCATGTCGGAATCGCGCTAATCGCTTTAGGGACCTTGCGGTCCACCCGGCTCCTGACCCCGCCAGCAACCGAAATTCCTCGATGGCTCGGGCGTCGCGCGCGCCTGCCCACGGTCCGGGAGCCGTTTTCATCGCATCAGAGCCTTGTGCCCTGCCCGGCTTCTGGCCTTGTTAGCATCCCAGGCCACAGCCAGAAACCCCTCGATTGGTCAGAGCGTCGCGCGCCCGGCCCGTTCCCCCTGCCCGCGAGCGGGAAAGCCGCTTTCATCGCATCAAGGGCATTGCGGCTCGTCCGGTCCCTAGCTTCGCCGGCATCCGAAACCCTTCAATTGGTCAGGGTGTCGAACACCCGGCCCCGCCCTCCACCTGCCCGCGAGCAGGAAAGCCACTTTAGCAGCATCAAGGGCATTGTGGCCCGGAAAACCGCAGCCCCTGAAACCGCGCTCATCGCATAAGGGGCCTTGCTAGCATCCCAGGCCACAGCCAGAAACCCTTCGATTGGTCAGGGCGTCGCATTCCCGGCCCCGCCCTCCCCCCTGCCCGAGAACGGGACGCTTTCGTCGCATAGAGGGCCTTGCGGCCCGGAAAACCGCGGCTCCCGAATCCGCTTTAGCCGCAACAACGGCGCTCCCTCAACCTCCGGCCCGGAAACCGCGTTGACTCGCAGCAAGGGCCACGCAACCCGTCTCCTGCGGCCCGAAAAGCCGCACATCTTAAACCCGTTTTGACCGCAGTAGGAGCCCTGCGCGCGGTCTTGCCCCGCCGGCGTCCGGGCCGCGGCCCCGTAGTGCATCGCGGCGGAGAAAAAACACAGCGCCCCCCGGTCGCTCTGCGAGCGTTCGGGGGGCGTCAAACCGCCGTCGGGGCGGCAAGGGGCTTTAGATCTCCTCGTCCTCGGATTCGGCGCGGTCCAAAAGGCGGGCCAGATCCGCTTGCTCGTCGCCCTGGTAGTTCAGGTCTTCGCCAGCCTGCGCGCCGGCGTCAGGCGCCTGTTCCGGGGCATCCGCCGGATCGGCGGGGAGTTCTTCCTCGGGGGAATCCTCGATCTTTTCAGCGGTGGTCACGGCCACGACGCGGCTGTCGCCCGCAAGGCGCATCACGCGCACGCCCTGGGTGGAGCGGGACTGGGTGGATAGCTCGGAGACCGCGGTGCGGATGATGGTGCCGTCGTCGGAGATCATCATCACGTCCTCATCCTCCCGAACCAGCATCAGCGCCGCCAGCGGACCGGTCTTGTCGGTCAGCTGCATGGCCTTGATGCCCTTGCCGGCGCGCGACTGCACGCGGTATTCCTCCACCGGAGTGCGCTTGCCATAGCCGTTTTCCGAGATGGTGAGCACTTGGCATTCGGGGTCCACCACGCTCATGGAAACCACGCCGTCGCCCTCGTCCAGGTCGATGGACCTAACGCCCATGGCCGTGCGGCCCATCAGGCGGATGTTGTCCTCGTGGAAGCGGATGGACATGCCCAGTTTCGTGCCCAGCAGCAGCTCGCGGGAGCCGTCGGTCAGCGCGACGCTGATCAGCTCATCCTCCGGGCGCAGCGTCACGGCGATCAGGCCGCTTGCGCGGATGTTCCGGAACTCGTCAAGCGCCGTCTTTTTGATGATGCCCAGGCGGGTCGCCATGACCAGGTTGCCGCCCTGGTGTTCGTCCACGGGGATGACGGTGGTAACCTTCTCCCCGCCGTCCAGCTGCAATAGGTTGACAATCGCCGTGCCCTTGGCGGTGCGTCCCGCCTCCGGAATCTCATAGCAGGTGAGCTTGAACATGCGGCCGCGCGAGGTGAAGAAGAGCAGGTCGGAGTGGGTGGAGGTGACAAAGATCTGCTCGGCGTAGTCCTCCTCGCGCGTGGTCATGCCGGTCACGCCCTTGCCGCCGCGCTTCTGGGCGCGGTAGGTGTCCGCCGTGACGCGCTTGACGTAGCCAAAGTGCGTCAGCGTCACCGCCATGTCCTCCTCCTGGATCAGGTCCGCAAGCTCAATTTCGTTTAGGATGGGCACGATTTCGGTGCGGCGCGCGTCGGCATACTTGGCGCGGATGGCCAGGATCTCCTCCCGAATGATGCCGCGCACCAATTCGTCGCTGCCAAGGACGTCGCGCAGGTGCTGGATCGTCTTTTCCAGCTCGTCGTACTCCTCGCGCAGGCGGTCGCGCTCCAGACCCACCAGGCGCTGCAAGCGCATGTCCAGGATGGCCTGGGCCTGCTTTTCCGTCAGGCCAAAGCGCGTCATCAACCCCTCCTTGGCCTCGGCGCCCGTCTTGGAGGAGCGGATTAAGTGGATCACCTCGTCGATGTGGTCCAGGGCGATGAGCAGGCCCTCCAGGATGTGGGCGCGCGCCTCGGCCTTGCCAAGGTCGTAGCGCGTGCGGCGCAAAATGACGTCCCTTTGGTGCTCGATGTAGTAATAGAGCATCTGTTGCAGGTTGAGCACCTTGGGCACGCCGCCCACCAGCGCCAGCATGTTCACGCCGAAGGTCTCCTGCATCTGGGTGTGCTTAAAGAGCGTGTTGAGCACGACCTGGGGATTGACGTCCTTTTTTAGCTCGATCACCACGCGCATGCCCCGGCGGTCCGACTCGTCGCGCAGGTCGGAGATGCCCTCCACGCGCTTGTCGTGCACGAGCTCGGCGATTTTTTCCACCAGCCGGGCCTTGTTGACCTGGTAGGGGATCTCGGTGACCACAATGCGGCTGCGCGTGGCGTTGATGGGCTCGATCTCGGTTCGGGCGCGCATGATGATGCGGCCCTTGCCCGTAAGGTAGGCGGACTTAATGCCGTTCATTCCCATGATGAGGCCCGCCGTGGGGAAGTCCGGGCCCTTGATGATGCCCATCAGGTCCACAACCGTGCAGTCCGGATGGTCCAGCATGTAGACCACGCCGTCGATGACCTCGCCCATGTTGTGCGGGGGAATGTTGGTGGCCATGCCCACCGCGATGCCGCCCGATCCGTTGACCAGAAGGTTGGGGAACCGGGAAGGCAGCACCTCGGGCTGCATGAGCGTCTCGTCAAAGTTGGGGTAGAAATCCACCGTCTGCTTGTCAAGGTCGGCTGTCAGGTCCGCGGCGATCTTGGAAAGGCGCGCCTCGGTGTAGCGCATGGCGGCGGGGCTGTCCCCGTCCACCGAGCCGAAGTTGCCCTGGCCCTCCACCAGCATGTAGCGCATGGAGAAATCCTGCGCCAGGCGCACCATGGCGTCGTAAACGGCGGTATCGCCGTGGGGGTGATACTTACCCAGCACGTCGCCCACGATGCGCGCGCTCTTGCGGAAGGGCTTGTCGGGCGTCATGCCCAGCTCCGTCATGGAGTAGAGGATGCGGCGGTGAACGGGCTTTAAGCCGTCGCGCACGTCGGGCAGGGCTCTTGAGACGATGACCGCCATCGCGTAGGAGATGAACGAGTTCTTCAGCTCGTGCTCAATGTCCAACGGGAGGAGGCGCTCGCCCTGATAATGATCGTTGTTGGCCATAATTGACTCCTTTATGAGCGCCTATGCGGCGTTAAATGTCCAGGTTTTCCACCAAATTGGCGTTCTCGGTGATGAAATCGCGCCGGGGCTCCACCTTGTCGCCCATCAGCAGGTTGAACATCTCATCGGCGCTTACGGCGTCCTCCAGCTTGACGCGCTTCATGATGCGGCGGGAGGGGTCCATCGTCGTCTCCCACAGCTGCTCGGCGCTCATTTCGCCCAGGCCCTTGTAGCGCTGCACCACCACGTCGTTGCCGCGGCCGATCTCGTTTAGGTAATCGGCAAGCTCCTCGTCGGAGTAGACGTAGTGCTCCTTTTTGCTCTTGGTGATCTTGAACAGCGGCGGCTGCGCCACGTAGACATATCCGCCGTCAATCAGCGGCCGCATGTAGCGGTAGAAGAAGGTCAGCAGCAGGATGCGGATGTGGCTGCCGTCCACGTCGGCGTCCGTCATGCACACGATGCGGTGGTAGCGGAGCTTTTCAAGGTTAAAATCGTCGCCCACGCCCGCGCCGAAGGCGGTGATCATCGCCTTGATCTCGGCATTGGCCAGGATCTTGTCCAGGCGCGTCTTTTCGACGTTTAGGATCTTGCCGCGCAGCGGCAAAATGGCCTGGAAGTTGCGGTCGCGGCCGTTCTTGGCCGAGCCGCCGGCGGAATCGCCCTCGACGATGAAGATCTCGCACTGGCTGGGGTCGCGCTCGGAGCAGTCCGCCAATTTTCCGGGCAGGGCGGTGGATTCCAGCACGGTCTTGCGGCGGGTGAGGTCGCGGGCCTTGCGGGCCGCCTCGCGGGCGCGGGAGGCCATCAGGCACTTGTCCAGGATCGTCTTGGCAACGGCTGGGTTCTCCTCCAGGAAGGTGGCAAGGCCGTCGGCGAAGATGGAATCGACATAGCCGCGCACCTCGCTGTTGCCCAGCTTGGTCTTGGTCTGGCCCTCGAATTGGGGCTCTACCAGCTTGACCGAGATCACCGCGGTCAGTCCCTCGCGGATGTCCTCGCCGGTCAGGTTGGCGTCGGCGTCCTTGAGCACCTTGGCCTTGCGGCCGTAGTCGTTGACCACGCGGGTCAGCGCGCGGCGGAAGCCCTCCAAATGGGTGCCGCCCTCCAGGGTGTTGATGTTGTTGGCAAAGGTAAAGACGTTCTCCGAATAGGAGTCGTTGTATTGCATCGAGACCTCGACCGTGGTGCCGTCCTTGACGCCGGAGAAGTACAGCGGCTGGGGGAAGAGCACCTCGCGGTTCTTGTTTAGGTATTCGATGAAGGAGCGGATGCCGCCCTCGTAGTGGAAGACGCGGCTCAGGCCCTGGGTCCTTTGGTCCGTCAGCTCGATGCGGATGCCCGCGTTGAGGAACGCCAGCTCCCGCAGGCGCTTTTTGAGCGTATCAAAGGAGAAGCCCTCCGCGTTTTCGAAGATCTCGGGGTCGGGGCGAAAGCGGATGACGGTGCCGTGGCCGTCGCTGTGGCCGATGGTCTTTAGGTCGTATTGCGGCACGCCGCGCGTGTACTCCTGGCGATAGATGTTGCCGTTTTGCGTGACGGTGACTTCCAGCCAGGAGGAGAGGGCGTTGACCACGCTCAGGCCCACGCCGTGCAGGCCGCCGGAGACCTTGTAGCCCCCGCCGCCGAACTTGCCGCCCGCGTGCAGCACGGTCAGGCACACCTCCACGGCCGGCCGGCCCAGCTTGGGGTGCAGGCCTGTGGGGATGCCGCGGCCGTTGTCGGTGACGGAGATGGTGTTGTCCTCTTCGATGGTGACGGAGATGGTGTTGCAAACGCCCGCCATGGCCTCGTCGATGGAGTTATCCACGATCTCATACACCAGGTGATGCAGGCCGCGCTCGTCGGTGGAGCCGATGTACATGCCGGGGCGGCGGCGCACGGCCTCCAATCCCTCCAACACCTGAATATTGCTCTCGTCATAGTGATTGATCTGCTCTGTCACGATGCTGTTCACCTCATTTATGCTGGTCCACGCTCAAAGCGCTTGCGCAGGGTCTGCGCGGAAATTGGCGATAAAAAAAACGCGCGTTGCTCGCCGGTGGCGGTGACGATCACCGATTTGACGGGCCCCGTGCCCACGCGGCGGACGCTGGCGCCCTGTGGAACAAAGGGCGGGCGCGCAGGGTCCGCGTCCCCGCCGCAGGGAAAATCCAGCACGGCGACGATGCAGGAAAGGGGGAGAAACTCGTCGCAGCCAATGTGCAGGATCATGCGCAATCCCCCTAGCCTGAAAAATATTTCTTCTTATATATTATATCAGATTTTTGCATCAAATAAAAGCGATCGTGCACAATTTAACAAACGAATAACCGGGGGAAAACCGGCCCCATGGGCTCCATCAAGGTGTTGAATCTTGGGGACGGTTGTACTATAATTTGACCCAAGACTGGCAAGGGATAAGGAGAGCATATCCATGATCATTTCCAATCGGGATCAGGAGATTCTGCGCGCCCTGGCGGCGCAGCAGATGGAATTGGCGCACAGCCGGGAGATGGATCAGCTGCGAAAGCAGTGGCGGGCGCACGGGGACTTTGCGGCGGCGTCGCGGCCCATGGTGCGCATCGAGCTTTGGACGTTTGAGCAGGACGTGCTGCCAGAGCGCATGCGCTGCCAAGGGGAGGACGCCCGCGCCGTGGAGCGCAGGCTGCTGACCAACATGGCAGGCCACACCCTCTTTGGGGACGACACCCTCGTGCCCGCGCACTGGGGCGTGACGCCGCGCCTGCGCTTTGTGCCCTTTGGCCTTGCGGTGAAGCGGCAGGAGACGGGCGGCGTGGGGCATCACTTCGTTCCCTACCTGAGCGACCTTGCTAAGGATATAGGCGTGCTGGGCGAATCGCGCTTCAGCGTGGACGAGGAGGGCGCCGCCCGGGAGATGGAGGAGATGGACGCGCTCTTTGGCGACCTGCTGCCCGTAAAGCGCACGGGGTACTCCCTGACCTGCTGCCCCATGCAGGACCTGGTCCACATCATGAACATGGACGATCTATACGTGGCGATGATGGATGAGCCGGAGCTGTTTTCGCAGGTGCTTGGCAGGCTGGTGGACGACTACATCGCCTTTTTCCGGGAATTGGAGGCCAAGGGGCTGCTGCGCACGGCGGCGGCGGACCAGCACCTATGCCAGGGCTCCTATTGCTTTACCGATGAGCTGCCCGACGAAAAGGAGGGCGCGGCGCTTGGGGAGATGTGGCTGTACATGGACTCCCAGGAGACCAGCGGCGTTTCCCCCGCCATGTTTGAGGAGCTGGTCTTTCCCGCCTACAAAAAGCTGATGGACCTGGCGGGGCGCGTCTCCTATGGCTGCTGCGAGAGCGTTTCGGGCATCTGGGACGGGTGCCTGAGCAAGGTGGCGAACCTGAAGAAGGTATCCGTCTCGCCGTGGTGCGACGAGGAAAAGATCGGGCAGCGGCTCAGAGGGCGCGACATTGTGTACCTGCGCAAGCCCTCGCCCAACCTGCTTGGCGTGGGCGCGGAGCTGGACGAGGACGCCGTGCGCGCGCACATCGCCGCCACCGCCAGGGCCGCGCGGGGCTGCCGCCTGGAGATCGCGCAGCGCGACGTGTACCAGATTCACGGCACGCCCGCCAAGGTCGCCCGCTACGTGCAGCTCATCCGCGAGACGCTGGAGAAGGAGTTCCGCTAGCGCGCGATGCCGCAGGCCCTTCATGATGCGGCGATGCAGCGTTACCGCCAGTATCTCG
>CAOKIU010000039.1 GCA_948468595.1 uncultured Christensenella sp. | reverse complement strand
GCGCATGATCGGCTCGCCTCCCGGCTACGTCGGCCACGAGGAGGGCGGCCAGCTGACCGAGGCCGTGCGCCGCAAGCCCTATTCCGTGGTGCTCTTTGACGAGATCGAAAAGGCGCATCCCGACGTATTCAACATCCTCTTGCAGGTGCTCGAGGACGGGCGACTGACCGACTCCACGGGCCGCACGGTGGATTTCCGCAACACCATCTGCGTGATGACCAGCAACGTCGGCGCGGCGGACGTGGGCAGGAATGCTCGCGGCCTGGGCTTTACCAACGACCGCTCGGATATTTCCGTGCAGTCCTATGAGCGCATGAAGGAAGCCATGCTCGAGGAGCTGCGCCGCTCCTTCCGGCCCGAATTCCTCAACCGCGTAGACGAGCTGATCGTGTTTCATCAGTTGGATGAGGAGAACATCCTGCACATTGCGGGCCTGATGGTGGGCGCGGTGGCGGCGCGCCTTGAGGAGCACGGCATCAAGCTGACCTGGGATGATGACGTGCTGAAGTTCCTGGCCAAGGAGGGCTTTGATCCCACCTATGGCGCGCGCCCGCTGCGCCGCGCCATCCAGCGCATGGTGGAGGACGACCTCTCCGAGGAGATCCTTTCCGGGCGCATCAAGCTGGGCGACGCCGTGCGCATGAGCATGGAGGAGGGCAAGCTCGTCTTCCGCCCCGCCTCAACCACGGCGGAAGGCTAAAAGGGCGCGCGCGCTCCACGACAAACGAAAAAAGCGTCCCCACCGGCGGTTTTGCCGGTGGGGACGCTTTTTTCGCCGGGGAAAACGCAGTGCGCCAAGCGCAAGGACAACTTGGGATCGGCGTATTAAGCAAGGCTTAGATACGAGGAAACTTGATAGGAATCGGCGTCGCAGGAGATCCAATAGGCATGATCTCCCTCCTCGTTTATGAGCAGATATCCGCTGTTGCCAAGGACGCAGTCGTGCAGCGAGGAATCATCGTTCTCCAGGTCCATAAAACTTGTGAGCAAATGACATTTTGACGTGGAATAAATAGCCCATTGATCCTTGTTGTACAGGACATAGAGCTCCTCCTCGGTCTCATGGCTGGCTTCGAGCTTCCATGCGTCATAATTCGGACGCGCAATCGCCGTTTCAATCGCGTCGATGCCGCCGCACGGAACCAGCTCTTCGGCATACTCGTTGATCAGGCCCGACATTCCGTTTTGATCTGTAACCATGTAGATGCCGTGGACACTCACCTTTCGCACATCGGAATACCCATTTTCGTTGAGCAAGGTTTTCCCGGTTGAATCGACAATCGAGTAATAGCCATTGTTATTTAGAACGGCTGCGTTCCCTAGCAGCGCGCTCTTGTCCCGTACAGTGTAAGGATTGGTTAGCTCATTAACTTTTTCACCGGCTGTATTGATCGTATATAGGCAGCCCTCTTTGGGAAAAACCATGGCGACGCCGTTGTAAAACGGGCCCACCTCACAATATCCCATGCCACTTCTTGTATCAATGCCAATAGCATTATAATCAATGACTTCGATCGTGTCGCCGAAGGATATTCTAAGGTCATGCCTTTCTTCCTCTCTTATGCCCTCGTTGACCCTTCCCCCGACAACAAAAAGATCGACGAATTCTGTTTTTAAAACAGGGTCGATAGCATGGTGCGTAGTGCGAACTTGAAATGGATCGCAGTTGTGACCATTGGGAAAACGCCATAGATGAATCTCTTCTTGCGTGTCGATGTTTCTTACGAACAGATCTTCACCCTGAAAATAGAAGACATGGCTTTCGACGGTTTTTGACTGCCCCCAATCCGCGGAAGTTAATGCGTCAGTGATGATTTTTTCGTTATCATAGCGCAAAACATCATATTCTATTGGCATTAGGGTGTTGCCCGCAAAATCCAATGCCCCCCATTTGTCTTTGAAATTCTTTACAATGCATGAGTCGTTGTAGGGGGAAAAGCGAATGTCCGTGTATTCGCAGGGAATGAGCTCGTTGCCACTCAAATCATACACGCCATAGGAACCCTTGCGCATAGCTTTTAGCACCGTCTGGCTTTTTGTTTTGAAAAAGCTGAGCGCTCCATATTCACAGGGAAGGATATCTTTTCCCTTGTGATCCACAAGTCCGTATAAGTTACCGCTTTCATTCCGGACGATGAAAAGGCCTTGGCTACTCGCTACTGGCCGTCGGTCAGACTTGAAAAGCGGGGAAGTGCTGTTGCTGCTGGGGGAATGAACCTTCGCTGGGCCGATAGCATCCTTTGCCGCACAGGCAGAGAGGCTGGAGCCGAGTAAAAAAAGAGCGGCGAGCAGGAGAATGACCAGAGAACGCTTTTTCAATTGAGATTCCTCCCTTTCTTATTTGCATAGGAATAACCGATATTGGTCAATATGATGATACACCATCTTCGGTTAACATTCAAGCGGAAAGAGAGGCTTGGACTGTATGATTTCCTATGAGAATCTTTGGAAGGTTATGGAAGATAGAGGAATCTCTCAATATGCCCTGATCAAAAAATACAAAGTCAGTCCGGGACAGATCACGAGATTGAAGAGAAACGAGTATGTAAGCACGCACACCATAGAGATATTTTGTAAAATACTCAATTGTGATGTCGGAGACATCGCAAAATATGTCCCCGATGAGGAGGAAATGCATCTCTGACAATCTATGCAATAGACCATCCGCGTAAAGGATTGATCCAAAAGAAAAAACAGTTGCCTCCCAATAAAGGAGAGCAACCGTTTTTTTCGATACTGCGCTATGCCGCGTGACCATCCTTGATGAGCACGTATTTTTCCCATTTGCGCGTGCGCCAGCGATAGGCCATCAGCTGGCCGCGGAGCCATTCGTCGCACAGCAGCGCGATGAAGATGGCGTAAACGCCCAGGTGGAAGACCTGCGTCAGCACAAAGCCAACCGGAATGCACACCAGGCAGATCGACCCCACGGAGGCCGCCAGCGCCCACATCACATCCCCTGTGCCGCGCAGGGATACGCCCAGCACCAGGTTGAAGGGCCGGCCAAACTCCAGGACGAAGTCCACGACCAGGCACCAGAACACCATGCGCGCGATCTCGGCACTGTCGGTAAAGAGCAGGAGCAGCGGCCGTTGCAGGGCAAAGACCAGCGCCATCACCGCCAGGTTGAGCCCCATGGCGATCCATACCCCGCGCCAGGCCAGCTTGTACGCGCCGTCAAAGTCGCGCGCGCCGCAATGGTAGCCCACCAGGATCTGTGAACCCTGACCCACGGAATAGCCCAGCACCTGCACAAAGGCGATGAACTGCACCGCATAGGTCTGCGCGGCCAGCGCCGCCGCACCCATGCCGGAGACGAAGTAAGTCAAAAAGATATTGGCCACGTTAAAGGCCAGCCCATCGCCCGCGCCGGGCAGCCCGATTTTGAGGATCTCCCCGAGAAGGCGGAAGGGGAAGGGACGGGGCAGGCGCAGCTTGATCCGCGTCTTGATCGCGCAGGCGATCATGGCCACGGAGGCCAGGAGCTGGGAGAGCACCGTACAGGTGGCAATGCCCGCGATGCCGAAATCCGGCATGCCAAAGGGGCGCATGACCACCGCCGCGTTGCCCAGAAGGTTGATGACGTTCATGAACAGAAACACCATCATCGGCGCCTTGGCTTGACCGTAGTTGCGCATGATGGTCGCCAACGTCAGATTCAGCGCCTGCAAGAAGCTGAACCCTCCGATGATGGTCAGGTACGTCGCCGAATAGGTCATCAGCGCGCCCTCCATGTTCATCATGGCAAGCAGAGGACGGTGAAAGAGGAGAATGATGAGCCCGATAAGCAGGCCGAAGGCGACGTTGGCCGCCACCGCCGTGGTGGCCGCCTGGCCGGCGCGCTCCTCATCGCCCGCGCCCCGGTTCTGCGCAATGACAACCGCCGTGCCGAACGTGATGAAGGAAAACGCCATGGTGATGAAGTTGATGAACTGATTGGCCACGCCGATGGCCGCCACCGCGTCCTGGCTGAGCCGCGCCAGAAGATAGACGTTGACCATTGTCAACAGCTTGTTTAGGAAGTTCTCCACGAAGATGGGCAGCGCAAGCCCTGCCAAGGTCATTTTGCGTTCCATAGTAAAAAAAGCCCCCCGACCGATCTGTTTATGTTGCGATAAACAGTTTACGGCCGGAGGGCGCGCTTGTCATGTCATTTTAGGTTAAACCCTATCTACTGTGCCGAGTAATGGAACGCATACGGCTCCTCCCCACGATAGTCATTTAAGATGGAGAGAATGGTGGCGCTCTTATAGACCTCCGCCATGTCGAAATTGGCGTTCTGCTCCGCGCCCGCTGCGGGTTTGAGCGCGCCGTCCTCGTCGGTGTACTGGTTGGCGGCGTAGGTCGCGTCGTAGACCGACTGCGCCTGATCGTCGGTATATTGGATCAATCCCTGAAGTTCCTCCGCGTCGTCGGGATGCGCGGCCACCAGCGCGTCCATCAGCGCATGATACTCGCTTTTCCAGGCGCTTACATATCTTGTGGCCAAGGCGTCGAAGTCCTCCAGCGAAACCGCGTCGATGAAGTCCTGGTTAAAGGCCTCTTCAATGGGGTTGGTGGAGTATAGGTCGCGATACGCCGCGTCGTCCGTGGTGTAGAAGGTTTGCTCGCCCGGCGCATCGGTTCCCGCCGGGGACTCGCTCTGATCGGGCTCACCCACGGGCGCTGTGGAGGCCGTGGGCGCCAGGTCCGGCGCGGCGCTGGGCTCGACAGGGGCGGAGGAACAGGCAGTCATCACCAATAGGGCGGCGCACAGAGCGGCGCACAGCATTTTCTTCATTATCTATCATCCTTTCCAGTAAATCTCATCCTCAGTATCCAAACGAGGGCGCGGCGGAAAGCGTTTCAAAACGCTAGGTAATATGATATAATAGGCCAAAAGAAAAATCAAGCGTTTGAAGGGCTTGGGAGGGTGCGATGTTTACGACCTGGAATCCCTGGCACGGCTGCCACATGCTCAGTCCCGGCTGCCAGAACTGCTATGTCTACCGCCGGGACCGGTCGGTGGGGCGCGACGCCGGCCGCGTGGCCAAGACGGCGGACTTCGACCTGCCGGTGCGCAGGGCGCGCGGCGGCGCCTACAAGCTGCCGCCCGGCGCGTCGGTCTTTTCCTGCGGCACGTCGGATTTCTTTTTGGAGGAAGCCGATCCCTGGCGCGCGCAGGCGTGGTCCTTCATCGCCGCGCGGCCGGACCTGCGCTTCCTCATCATCACCAAGCGCATCGACCGGTTTTACATCGCCCTGCCCGAGGACTGGGGTGCGGGGTATGCAAACGTGACCATCGGCTGCACCTGTGAAAACCAGGATCGGGCCGACTACCGCCTGCCCCTGTTCCTCAGCGCCCCCATCGCCCACCGCGTCATCATCGCCGAGCCGCTGCTGGAGGGAATCGACTTTACGCCCTACCTGGACGCCCGGCGCGTGGAGGAGCTGGCCGCCGGCGGGGAATCGGGCGACGCGGCCAGGGTCTGCCGCTACGAGTGGATCGCATCCATAAGGCGGCAGTGCCTTGCGGCAAACATCCCCTTTCACTTCCGGCAGACGGGCGCGCGCTTTGAGAAGGACGGCAAGGTATACAGCATTGCCCGGCAGCTGCAAATGTCTCAGGCGCTAGCCTCCGGGCTGAGCACAAAGAGGCGGACATGAGGCACTGCCGGGCGGCTAAAATTTCGACAGAGGCATGGGGGGCCGCGCGCGAAAGAGCGTTTCGCTGGAAGGGAGAACGTGCCGCCGCGCCAAGGTTGCCGTGTCCCTTGTCTGAGCGCATGGCAGCACGTGTGAAGCGCTCTATAGCTAAACGCGAAAAATGCGCCGCGCTCGTGAGGGTGTCGCACGCGAAAGCGCGTGCCAAAGTTGCCGTGTCTCTTGTCTGGGCGCGGACAGCGCGTGTGAAGCGCTCTATAGCTAAAGGCGAAAAATGCGCCGCGCTCGTGAGGGCGCCGCACGCGAAAGTGCGCGCCAAAGTTGCCGTATCCCTTAGCTGGACACGGACAGCGCGTAAGAAGCGCTCTGCGGCTAGAGGCGGAAAATTTGCCGCGCGCGGGTCCGGGCGCAAAAGCGTGCGCGTTAGGTGTTTTTACAGCCGGAAGGGGAAGAATATGCTGGGCCTGCTTGCAGGACCCGGTATTTTTTGTTAAAATAAGGTTAGGAAAAATGAACAAGAACGGAGATGACCCTGATGAACCGTGCGTCCGGCATCTTGATGCCCATCACGTCGCTGCCCTCGCCCTATGGCGTGGGAACCATTGGCAAGGCGGCGTATGAATTCGCGGATTTCCTGAAAAGGGCGGGCCAGAGCTATTGGCAGATTCTGCCTGTTGGCCCGACCTCTTACGGAGATTCCCCCTATCAGTCCTTCTCCACCTACGCCGGCAACCCCTATTTGATCGACCTGGACTTGCTCCAGGAGGAGGGGCTGCTCAAAAAGAGGGACTATCGCAACCTAGCCTGGGGGAGCGACCCCGCGCGCGTGGACTACGCCACGCTCTACAACCTGCGCTTCCGCGTGCTGCGCATCGCCTTTGACAACGCCCAGCAGGGGGACCTTGCGGATTTTCACAACTTCGTGCGCAAGAACAGCGCCTGGCTGGAGAACTACGCGCTCTACATGGCGGTGAAAAAGTCCTTCGGCATGCGCGCTTGGACGGAGTGGGAGGACGAGGGCATTCGCCTGCGCGACCCGCAGAGCGTGCGCGAATACCGCGAAAAGCTGGACGAGGACGTGCGCTTTTACGAGTTCCTCCAGTACCTGTTCTATAAACAATGGGATAAGTTCCGTGCCTACGTCAATTCCCTGGGCATCAAGCTCTTTGGCGACATCCCCATCTACGTGGCCATGGACAGCGCCGATACCTGGGCTAACCCTGAGGTGTTTTGGCTGGACGCGGAGCGCCAGCCCGTGCGCGTGGCAGGTTGCCCGCCGGACTATTTCTCGGCGACCGGCCAGCTCTGGGGCAATCCGCTCTACAACTGGGAGTACCTAAAGTCCACCGGCTACAAGTGGTGGATCGACCGCATCGCCGCCGCGGCCAAGCTCTACGACGTCACCCGCATCGACCACTTCCGCGGCTTTGACGAGTATTACGCCATTCCATACCCCGCCAAGGACGCCGTCATCGGCGACTGGCTCAAGGGCCCGGGCATGGATCTTTTCCGTGCTATGCGCGAAAAGCTGGGCGACGTGCCCATCATCGCCGAGGACCTGGGCCTGATCACTCCGGGCGTGGCCAAATTGCTGAAAGAGGCCGGGTATCCCGGCATGAAGGTGCTGCAATTCGCCTTTGACGACCGCGGCGAGAGCGTATATCTGCCCCATTTGTACACCAACAATTACGTCGCCTATACCGGCACTCACGACAACGACACCACGGAGGGTTGGTTTGCCAACGCCACCGAGGGCGAGCGCCGCTTTGCCACGGAGTACGCCGGTCTGAGCCAGGAGGAGGGCTACGCCTGGGGCATGATCCGCACCATTTACGCCAGCGTCGCGGACCTTTGCATCTGCCCCATGCAGGACGTGCTCTCGCTGGGCAGCTGGGCGCGCATGAACACGCCTTCCACCTTGGGGGGCAACTGGCAATGGCGCATGACGCCCGGGCAGCTCAAGGAGGAGTATGCCCAACGCCTGCGCCGCCTGGGCAAGACCTACGGCCGCCTGCCGGAGGGCGGACAGGAGCAGGCTTCCCCCCTGGAGGAGACGATGCGCACCGTGGCCAAGACGGAATACTGCAAGAAGCTAAGCGAGCTGGACGCAAACGAACTGCACATGGTGCTGGGCAAGGCCGTGCTGGGCTGCATGAGCGAAAAGTGGGCCGCGTCCAAGGCGGCGCACGCCGCGCACCGCCGCGCCTACTACTTCTCGGCGGAGTTCCTGATGGGGCGCATGGTCTACAACAACCTCTATGCCCTGGGGCTTCTGGATGAAGTCAAGGAGATCTTTGCGAAACACGGCCTGGATATCGCCGCCTTTGAGGACATCGAGGATGCGGCCCTAGGCAACGGCGGCCTGGGTCGCCTGGCCGCTTGCTTCCTGGATTCCGCCGCCACGCACGACATTCCGCTGGACGGCTACGGCATCAAGTACAAATACGGCCTGTTTAAGCAGAGCATCCAGGACGGCTTCCAGTGCGAGGAGGCCGACGACTGGACGCGCTTTGGCGACCCGTGGTGCATAAGGCGGCAGGAGGACCGGCAGAAGGTCTCCTTCGCCGGGCAGACGGTGTGGGCCGTGCCCTACGATATGGCGGTCATTGGCTACGGCACGGACAACATCGGTACCCTGCGCCTGTGGCAGGCGGAGCCGCTGCGCGACTTTGACTTTGCCAAGTTCAACGACCAGCACTATTTGGAGGCCGTGCGCGAGCGCAACGAGGCGGACGACATCACCAAGGTGCTCTATCCCAACGACAACGGGCACGAGGGCAAGGTCCTGCGCCTAAAGCAGCAGTATTTCTTCTGCTCGGCCTCCCTTCAGGACATCATCAAGCGCTATAAGGCGAAGTATGGCAGCGACTTTGACCAGTTTGCGCAGCACGCCGCCATTCAGCTCAACGACACGCACCCCGTCATCTCCATTCCCGAACTCATCCGCCTGCTGGGCAAGGAGGGCGTGGAGTTCTCGCGCGCCTTTGCCATCGCGCAGCAGACCTTTGCCTTTACCAACCACACCATCATGGCCGAGGCGCTGGAGAAGTGGGACGTGGGGCTCATCTCCAAGCTGCTGCCCGAGGTTTACGCCGTCATTGAGGAAATTGACGCGCGCCTGGCCGTGGAGCTGGCGATCCAGCCCGGCATGGACGAGGTGATATCCACCCGCCTGGTGCCCGAAGAAGAGGCGCTGAGCGACGGCGAAGAAGGCGAGGCCTCTCAGCCGGCTGAGGCGAAGGAGCCGCGCCTGCGCAAGGTCGTGCGCACCCGCTTGGACACCATGCGCATCATCGACGAGGGCGCGGTGCACATGGCGCGCCTGGCGATCTACGCCTCCGCCTATGTCAACGGCGTGGCCGAGATCCACACGCGCATCCTGAAGGAGGATGTGTTTAAGGATTGGTACGCGCTCTACCCCGACCGCTTCCAGAACAAGACCAACGGCATCACGCAGCGGCGCTGGCTGGGCCTTTGCAACCCGCAGCTGACCGAGCTGCTCACCGAGTGCGTGGGCCCGAAGTTCATCACCGACCTTTCGGTGCTGGAGGACCTGAACGATGTCATCACGGAAGAGACCATCGACCGGTTCAACCGCATCAAGCTGGAAAAGAAGAAGGAGCTTTGCGACTACATAGAGAAGCACGAGGGCATTCGGCTGGACCCCAGTTTTGTCTTTGACATTCAGGTCAAGCGCCTGCACGAGTACAAGCGCCAGCTGCTCAACGCCTTCTCCATCATGGACATCTACCGCAAGCTCAAGCGGGGCGAGATCAAGAACTTCGTGCCCACGGCCTTTATCTTCGGTGCCAAGGCCGCGCCCGGCTACTTCCGCGCCAAGGCCATCATCAAGTACATCGGCGAGGTGGCCAGGCTCATCAACGCAGACCCCGACATGCAGGACAAGATGAAGGTGGTCTTCATCTCCAACTACAACGTCTCCTACGCGGAAAAGTTGGTCTGCGCGGCGGATATTTCCGAGCAGATCTCCACCGCCGGCACCGAGGCCTCAGGCACGGGGAACATGAAGTTCATGCTCAACGGAACGGTGACGCTGGGCACTCTGGACGGCGCCAACGTGGAGATTGTGGAGCAGGCGGGCGAGGAGAACAACTACATCTTCGGCGCGCGCGTGGAGGAAATTCAGGAGATCAAGCCGGTTTACAATCCCAACGCCTACCTGGGCGAGGACGCCAACCTGCGCGCCATTGTGGAAACCCTCATCGACGGGACCTTTGACGACGGGGATACGGGCATGTTCAAGGAGCTCTACACAAGCCTTACCGAAGGCGCCTCCTGGCACCAGCCCGACCATTACTTCCTGATCTACGACGAGCCCGACTACGTGAGGACCAAGCTGCGCGCCATCGCGGATTACGCCGACCGCCGTGCCTTCGGCCTTAAGTGCCTGCGCAACATCGCGGGCGCGGGCAAATTCTCCTCCGACCGGACGATCCAGCAGTACGCCAAAGAGCTGTGGCAGCTCTAGAGATGAACAGCCGATAGACAAGGGGGAGGGGGAAGGCTTCTGCCGCTCCCCCTTCCATAAAACTGTGTTGAAAGGAATGATCCCCTTGAAGTCCATGAGAACGCGCTTCCTGCCCAAGATGACGCACGGCGAGGTCTGCGAATACATCGAGCGAAACGACATCATTTACGTGCCCCTGGGCACCTGCGAGGTGCACGGCACCTTCCCGCTGGACGTGGAAAACACCGCGCCGGAGGCATTTGCGCTGTTGATGGCGGAAAAGACCGACGGCCTGGTGCTGGGCAGCCTTCCGTATTTCTTCTGCGGCGCGAGTCCCATCAGCCCCGGCACGATCCAGATGAGCGTGGCCGACGGCCTGAGCTACCTAAAGGCCATCGCCCATTCCCTGCTCAATCAGGGATTCCGCAGGCAGGTCTACCTCTCCCTGCACGGCCCCGCGTTTTTGACCGGCGGCGCGCTGGCGGTGGACTTCTTCGACGAGACGAAGTGCCCCATCAGCTATGTGGACATGGTGAACGGCTGCGAGTACGCGATGGAAAAGGGCGTGAAGTTCGACTTTGACGACGTGTTCTACGGCGCTTACGAGATCCTCGACCGCAAAAATGAGCTGGTTGTGGACCCCACGCTGGACACGAGCGAGAAAACCTCGTCGGAGACGGCGATTGATGAGACCGACGTGTTCCGCCGCTTTGCGCATCCCTCCGGCTCCATCGGTTTCTACTTTGCCCGCCCCGAGGACCACGCCGGCATGACGGGCGCGCTGAAGTCCACACAGGAGCGCGACGAGAAGTGCGCTGCGGGCGCCCAGGTCATGCGCCAAATTGTGGACGCGATGGATATGCCGCTCTACGTGGAGAAGATGCGCGAGCTTGACGCCCAGCATCGGGACGTCATCCTGCCCCGCTATGCCAAGATCTTGCCGAGGAACCGCTATCCCGCGCCTGACTACCGGAAATAACGGCGGGCCCCGCGCGAAGAGCGACGCGGAATGGCGAGCAAAAGGCATGGCTTGGAAATACCGAGAGTGCGCAGGGTTCACAACTGCGTGGTGCATTGCAGTCACAGATCCATCCCACACGCGGAGGCAGACACGAAAAGGCGCAGCCTTTTCGATATGACGGGACAAAGTCAATGCGTGCGGAGAACAGCAGCGGAACGTCGTGCAAAAAGGCATGGCTCGGAAAAACCGAGGGCGCGCAAGGTTGACAGATCCATCCCGCATGCGGAGGCAGACACGAAAAGGCGCAGCCTTTTCGATATGACGGGACAAAGCCAATGCGTGCGGAGAACAGCAGCGGAATGTCGCGCAAAAAGACATGGCTCGGAAATACCGAGAGTGTGCAGGGTTGCAGTTGCGCGGAGGCCGCGTAGCCTCGGCAAGAAATCCGGATGGAAAAGTCGATATGGCGCCGACAGGCACCCAAAAGCGCCCCTCTCTCTGCACGATGCAGAGGGAGGGGCGCTTTTTTGGGCGTACCGGCCCTTGGCGTGAGCCGCTGCGGGACAAGGTCTTACGCGCCGGCAACCTTGAGCGCGATGCGGATGAGGATCTGCGCGCACATCTCCAGCGACTGGATGGAGATGTATTCGTACCGGCCGTGCGCATTGTGGCCGCCGGAGCAGAGGTTGGGGCAGGGCAGGCCCATGAAGGACAGGCGGCAGCCGTCCGTACCGCCGCGAATGGGCTCAATGCTGGGCTCCACGCCCAATTCGCGCATGGCGTCCTTGACCAGGTCGATGATGCCCATGTTCGGCTCGATTTTCTCGCGCATGTTGTAGTAAGTGTCCTGAAGCGTCACTTGGAAGGCGTCCGCGCCATAGACCTCGTTGAGATAGGCGGCGACTTTTTCAAACCGCGCCTTTTTTTGCTCGAACTTTGCGCGGTCGTGATCGCGGATGATGTATTGAAGCTGGGCGTGCTCCACGTCCCCCTGCATGTTTGTCAGGTGGCTGAAGCCCTCATACCCCTCGGTCAGCGCGGGAATCTCGCCCGCAGGCAGCATGCCGTTGAATTCCATGGCCATGAGGCAGGCGTTCTTCATCTTGTTCTTGGAGGAGCCGGGGTGAATGGCCACGCCGCGCACCTTCACCTCCGCCCGGCAGGCATTGAAGTTTTCGAAGTTGATGCTGCCCACCTCGCCGCCGTCCACGGTGTAGGCAAACTGCGATTGGAAGCCCGCAACGTCAAAGTGCGCGGGTCCGCCGCCCACCTCCTCATCCGGAGTAAAGGCGATGTGAATCTCGCCATGGGGGAGCTCCGGGTGATCGATAAAGTGCTGCGCCATGGTCACAATTTCCGCAACGCCCGCTTTGTTGTCCGCGCCCAGCAGCGTGGTGCCGTCGGTCACGATGAGGTCTTTGCCCACCTCGGCGGCCAGACATTCGAACTCCTGGGCGCGCATGACAATGCCCTGCGCCTCGTTTAGGACGATATCCCCGCCCTCGTATTTCACTATGCGCGGCTTGACGTTCGCGCCGGGCATTTCCGTGGCCGTATCCATGTGCGCGATGAAGCCGATGGCGGGCACGCCTTCCCGCGTGGCGGGGATGGTGGCGTAAACATAGCCGTATTCATCCATGTGCGCATCCGCAAGGCCCATGGCCTGAAGCTCGCCGGCCAGATAGGCCGCCAGCTCCTTTTGCTTGAGCGTGCTGGGGAAGGTCTGCGATACCTCGCTCGACTGCGTGTCAAAGGACACGTACTTTAGGAAGCGTTCTACGATTTTCTGCATGGTTTATTCCTCCTCATGACACCCGCCAACGGGGTCGATTTCCGTATACGTGAAAGTGAGCTGAGGGAGAAAGATCTCCTCGAATTGGGTTACTTCGCCGGACGCGCCTTCTCCTGCGGCGATCAACTCGGCAATGGTGTAGAGCCCGTTCACCGTTCCATACTCGCACAAGAACAGACGCCCATCCTGAAGCTCGCCGCGCACGCGATAGTTGGCCCCTGCCCTTTGCGGCTCCTCAAACCGCGCGCCCTCATAGTTGTAGGACATAAGAAGGCTGGCATACTCCATGTATTCCTCCAGGCTTGCGTATTCCGGCGCGTCTTCCACGAGCACCGTCAGGATGCTCTCCCCCTTGTGAAGCGTCAATAGCGCCGAAACGCGCGTGTTCGGCGCGACCGTCCAGCCCTCCATTTCCGAAGCCGGATACCCCACTTCGTAATTGAGCTCGATGCGGTCGTCTTGGCCAAAGTCGAAGTAGAAGTCTGCCTCGTCGTTCTGGTCCAGGTCCGTCGCCTCCGGCGTGGGCTTTGGGGAGGGCGCAAGAGAGGGGCGCGGGGAAGGCGTGGGGGAGAGTGAAGCCACGGCGGGCTTTGCGGCGCACGCGCTGAGCAGAACCGGCAGCAAAAAGAGGATGAGCAGGCGTTTCATGAAATTCCCTCCCTTTTGAGTGGACGATAACACGTGTTGCATACGGCCAAAGTTCCAAGGTTTTTCGCTGAGCACATCCACGCCTTGGAATTGCATTCGCGCCGCCCGGACACCGCCTGCGAAACCCAGGTGCGAGCAGCTTTCGCCGCGCATCCATTCCGCTCCGGCCGGTGGCGCAGGCCCCAAGCGGCTTGCGGAAGGATGGCCCAGGCATCGCCTTGATGCAAGTGGCGCGCGATTTCCACTTGATGCACGCGCACATCGAGGCGCATCGGGCGCCAATTGAAGGCAGGTCAACCCTTTGATACGCGCGGCAGGCACAAACAGGCCATGGCGGAGACGGAGCGCGCAGCCCGCGGGATGAAACAAGCCGTCAAGGCAGTCCTCCCTTTTCCTGACACTTTCCATGATACCGCATTTTTTCCAAACGGTAAAGAGAGAGCTGCGCTTGACGCGGGAGGGCGCACGCTCGGTCGAGGGAGAAAAATTGCCGTGTTTTGCAGGAATGTAAGCGCTTACCGCAGAATAAAGAAGAGCAGAAAAAACGATTGCGGGGGTATTGCCATGAAAATGTCATTTCGCTGGTACGGCGCGGATGATCCCGTGAGCCTGGAGTATATCCGGCAGATTCCCAACATGCGCTCCATCGTCAGCGCGGTATACGACGTAAAGCCCGGTCAGGTTTGGAGCGAGGAGAGCATCGCTTGGATCGCCCGGACCTGCGAGGAAAACGGCTTGGTCTTCGATGTGGTGGAGAGCATTCCCGTCCATGAGGACATCAAGCTGGGGCGCGGCAACTGCGCCCAGTACCTGGAAAACTACAAGGAAAACATCCGCCGCGTGGCCAAGTACGGCGTCAAGTGCGTCTGCTACAACTTCATGCCCGTCTTTGACTGGACGCGCACGCAGCTGGACCGCCGGGCGGTCGACGGCAGCACCAGCCTTGTGATGTACATGGAGCAGCTTGCGGGTCTGGACCCGCTCTCCGGCGAGCTATCGCTGCCCGGATGGGACGCCTCCTATCAAAAAGAAGAGCTGCGGGAGCTGTTTGCGGCCTACGCGGAACTGGGCGAGGAGGGGCTGTGGCGAAACCTCGAGCGGTTCCTAAAAGAGGTGGTCCCCGTGGCCGAGGCCTGCGGCGTGCGCATGGCCATTCATCCGGACGACCCGCCCTATCCCATCTTCGGCCTGCCGCGCATCATCACATGCGAAAAGAACCTGGACCGCATGCTCGCCATCGTCGATTCTCCGGCCAACAGCCTGACGCTGTGCACCGGCAGCCTGGGCTGCGCCGCGTTTAACGACATTCCCCAAATGGTGGAAAAGTACGCCGCCATGGACCGCATCGCCTTTATGCACATCCGCAACGTAAAGCTGATGGAGGACGGCAGCTTTGAGGAGCGCGCGCACTACACCGCTTGCGGCAGCCTGGACATGGCGGCCATCGTTCAGGCGCTGGTGCGCAACGGCTTTGACGGCTATGTTCGGCCCGATCACGGCCGCATGATCTGGGGCGAGACGGGCAAGCCGGGATACGGTCTATATGACCGGGCGCTGGGCGCGGCATACTTAAACGGCCTGTTTGAGATGTGTGAGAAGGAAGAGGGGGCAAAGCGCAATGCATAACGTCATCAACACCGATTTGCGCGGCAAGGTCGCCGTGGTCACGGGCGCGGGCGGGGTGCTGTGCTCGTCGTTCTCCAAGGTATTGGCGCGCGCGGGCGCGAAGGTGGCGCTGCTGGACATCAACCAGGAGGGAGCTGAGGCCGTCGCGCGGGAGATTGCGTCCGAGGGCGGCGAGGCGAGGGCCTATGCCTGCAACGTGCTGGACAAGGCGTGCTGCCTTCAGGTGGCCGAGCAGGTGCTGCGCGATTATGGCCCGTGCGACATCCTGATCAACGGCGCGGGCGGCAACAACCCGCGCGCCACCACCGACCACGAGTATTACGAAAGCGGCGATATCGACGCGCAGACCAAGAGCTTCTTCGACCTGGAGGCCGAGGGCGTATCCTTTGTCTTCAACCTAAACTTCCTGGGCACGCTGCTGCCCACGCAGGCCTTCGCCGCGCAGATGGTGGGGCGCAAGGGCTGCAATATCGTCAACATCTCCTCCATGAACGCCTTTACCCCGCTGACCAAGATCCCTGCCTATTCCGGCGCAAAGGCGGCCATTTCCAACTTTACCCAATGGTTGGCGGTGCATTTTTCCAAGGAGGGCATTCGCGTCAACGCCATCGCGCCGGGCTTCTTCGTCACCAAGCAGAACGAGAAGCTCCTCTTTGACGACAGCGGCGCGCCCACGCCCCGCACGGGCAAGATCCTGGCCGCGACGCCCATGGGCCGCTTTGGGAAGGCCGAGGAGCTCAACGGCGCTCTGCTCTTCCTGCTCAATAACGACGCGGCCTCCTTCATCACCGGCGTGGTGCTTCCCATCGACGGCGGCTTTAGCGCCTACAGCGGCGTGTAAGCGCGGCGCATCCGGCAGAACTTAACGCGGCCTTCTATATGCAAAAGCCCCGGCCGCCCCCGCAGGCTATATGCCTGCGGGGGCGGCCGGGGCTTAAAAGGGGCCGGGGCTTAAAAGGGGCCGGGGCTTAAAGGCGATGATGGGGGGCTTAAGAAGCATGGGCAAAGGGCCTAAAAACTCCAAAACAGGGGGACCAAAAACGCTGGTAGGGACGATAAAAGCAGGTTCGGTGCGCCGCACGCGGGCGCCGAGGAAACGGCCTCAACCCCAGACATCCCCCTCGAGCGCCTTGCGGGCGGCCAGGATGTAGCGCGCGGTATCCAGCGGGTGAACGCCGCGCCGGGGGCAGGTGGCGCCCAGCTCCAGCGGGCAGGGCTCGTAGCCGGAGAGTCTGGCGACCATTGCCCCGCGTCCGCCGGAATAGGCGGCCAAGGTCACGGGGTAGTCCAGGGAAGTGGCCGCCGGCACGTCGGCTTCCAGCGTCATCATCTCGCCGCGCAGCAGGGGCGCGTCAAACCGGGCGCGCATGGTGGCAAGGTCGCTCATCAGCCGTCCGCCCAGCGGGGCGGGGAGGGTAAAACGGCAATGCAGCATTGGCTCCAGCAGCACCGGGCCGCCGCGCTGTAGGCCGTCCATGATGCCCATGGGCGTTGCCAGCGCAAAGTCCAGCGGGTGCGTGTGCCATTGATGGTCGCTGCCGTCGTACAGCTCGATTTCCACATCCGTCACCTCCCAGCCCAGCATTCCCTGCTCCAGCGCGCGCGGGATGGTCTGCTCCACTTGCTTTAAGTAGCGGGGCTTGATGGCCGTGGGCGGTACCGTGCACTTGTAGCGCACGCCGCTGCCCGGCGGCAGGGGCGTTAGGTGAAACTTCATGATCGCCCAGCAGGGCTTGGGCATGGTGTAGGCGACAAAACCATCGGTCTCCCTGGCGATGGTCTCCTTGTACATCACAGTGGGCGGGGAAAAGCGGCAGCCAAGGTCAAAGCGCTCGCGCAGGAGGGATTCCAAAATCTCCGTCTGAATGCCGCCCATGAGGTTTAAGTAGAGCTCGTGCGTAAAGGGGGACCATTGCGCGTTGAGGTGCGGGTCCTCGGCGGAGAGTTCCTCCAGCGCAGCCTTGAGCGCGCGCAAATCGCTCTCCTTTTCCGGCTCCACCTTGGCCGATAGGAGCGGCCGCGCCAGTCCGCCCGCCATGCGGCCCTCGGGAAGGAGGGCGGCGTCGCCCAGCACGTCGCCCGCCCTGACGCCCTCCAGGCCGTAAACCGCGCCGATCTCCCCGGCCTTGAGCGCGCCTCGGTCCTCATATCGCGTGCCGCGCAGGACGCGAATCTGCGTCACCTTTTGCTCGCCCACCGACTGGCGGTTGCTCAGGCTGCCCGAAAACAAGCGCACCTGCGCCGCGCGGCCCATCGTCTTATCCGGCGAGACGGCAAAGACCACGCCGCAAAGGTCCTGCCCCTCCGGCACGCATGGCGGAGGCAGAAGGTCCACCACCGCGTCCAGCAGCGCCTCCACGCCAAGGCCGCGCAGCGCCGCGCCGGAGAGGACGGGATACAGAGCGAGCGCGCGCACCGCGCGCGCAAGCGCGCCCATAACCGCATCCCTGTGCGGCGTCTCCCCTTCAAGGTACGCGGAAAGAAGGGCGTCGTCCGTCTCGCAGACCGCCTCAAGGAGCGCTTCCTCGTCCCACATGTTTACCGCCGGCGCGCCCAGTACATCGCGTATTTCCTCCAGCGCGCGCTCGCGGTCGGCGCCCACGCGGTCCACCTTATTGATGAAAAACAGGACGGGGATGCGCGCGCGCCGGAGCGCGGCAAAGAGGAGCTCCGTCTGCGCCTGCACGCCCTCGACGGCGGAGACCACCACAATGGCGCCGTCCAGCGCCCACAGGCTGCGCTCCACCTCGGCGGCAAAATCCGCGTGGCCGGGCGTATCCACCAGGGTGATGGTCGTGCCCCGCCACGCGCAGGAGACGGACGCCGCCTTGACCGAGATGCCGCGCGCCCGCTCCACCGCCAGGGTATCGGTGTGGGCGGTGCCATCGTCCACGCTGCCGGCCGATTTCACACCCCCGCATAGATACAGGATGCGCTCGGTAACGGTGGTCTTGCCCGCGTCCACATGCGCCAGGATGCCGATGTTGCGGATGTTCACAGTGCCCTTCCTCCGTTTGTTTGCATTTGCGCGCCACCTAGCCCTCCCGCTGGTCGGATATATTGAAGAACTTGGTAAAGCGCGCCTCCCAACCCAGGCGCACCGTGCCCAGCGGGCCGTTGCGCTGCTTTTGGATGATGATCTCGGCGATGTTCTTATCCTCGGTTTCGGGATTGTAGTAGTCTTCGCGGTGCAGGAACATGACGGTATCAGCGTCCTGCTCGATAGCGCCCGAATCGCGCAGGTCGGAGAGCATGGGCCGGTGATCCTGGCGGGTGGCCGCGCCGCGGGAGAGCTGCGAGCCCACGACGATGGGAATCTTCAGCTCCAGCGCCATGAGCTTGAGCTGGCGGGAGAGGTCGGAGACCTCGTTTTGCCGGCTCTCGTTGCGGCCGGTGCTGGTCATCAGCTGCAAATAGTCGATCATGATCATGTCCAGCCCATGCTCCATCTGCATCCGGCGGCAGCGCGAGCGAATCTCCGGAATGGTGATGGAGGAGGTATCGTCAAAGTAAATGGGAGACTGTGCCAGGGGCCCCATGGCCTCGGCCAGCTTTGTCCAATCGTCGTCCGAGAGGCTGCCCTGGCGCACCGCTTGCATGTCCACATGCGCCTCGGCGCACAGAATGCGGTTGGCCAGCTGTTCCCGAGGCATTTCCAGCGAGAAGAAGGCCACCGTCTTGCGGCCCACCATGGCCGCGTGCTGCGCAATGTTGAGCATAAAGGCGGTCTTGCCCATGGAGGGGCGCGCGCCCACTAAGATCAGCTCGCCGCCGTGGAAGCCGGTGGTCAGCCGGTCCAGCTCGGCAAAGCCGGAGGGCACGCCCTGAATGCGCCCCTTGTTGATGTAGAGCTCCTCAATGTTGGCATAGGCGGTCATCAGCGTGGGCTTGATGTGGACAAGCGCGTCGGAGGCCCGCTTCATGGAGATGTTGTAGATTTGCTTTTCCGCGCTGTCCAGGATGTCCGGGACGGTCTTTTCTTCCTGAAAGCAGTCGTTGGTGATGTCGGTGCAGGCGCGGATCATGCGGCGCAGGATGCTCTTTTCCTCCACGATGCGGGCATAGGCCTGGGCGTTTGCCGCCGAGGGCATGGAGCGCGAGAGGGAGACAAGGTAGGGCAGGCCGCCGATGCCCTCCATCATGCCCTTGCGGTTCAATTCATCCGTCATGGTGACCAGGTCCACCGGCCGCCCGCCGGCATACAGCGCGCACATCGCCTCAAAGAGGGCCTTGTGCACCGCGGAGTAAAAATCGTCGGGCTTGAGCGTTTCCACCGCCATCATCACGGCCTCCCGCTCCAGCATCATTGCGCCCAACAGGGATTTTTCCGCATCGTCGCTATGCGGCGGCACGCGCCCCTCAAGTTCCATCTGCATTCCCTCCATCCGGCGCGCAAAAAAGTAAAATAAGGGGGAAAGCCGCCGGCTCTCCCCCTATTATAGCACAGGGATCAAATTTCGTAAATCGCGCCGTCATAGGCGACGGAAAAGCCCTCCGGCCCCGCAAGCGCCTCCAGTTCCTCGTGCAGAAGATGGCCGTTGTGCGAAAAATGGGTCAGCACCATCTGCGTCTTATCGTCGATGCAGCCCGCATCCCGAAGCATATCGCGCACGAGGAGATCGTCTGCAAAGCCCATGTGGTTGCTGCCTTCCTTCTCGCTGCCGGTGGTGCAGTCCAGCATCACATAGTCCAAGCGCTGCCCTGCGAGAAAGCGCATCACATCGTCGGTAAAGACGCCCGTATCGTGGCCGTAGACCATCCGCTTGCCCGCCTTGTCCTGCACAAGATAGAGGTAGCACTGCTGGGCGCGATCGTGCAGGGCGGTCATCGCCGTGAACGTATAGCCGCCCGGGAGCGCCGTGGGTTCATAGGGCACGACGCGGCGGAAAGCCACCCGGCCGCCGGGTCCGCCGTAGGGCGCGGTGGCCCGGGCCACCTGAAAGCCCACGCGATCGTTACCAAAGACCGTCAGAACCTCGGGGGAGGTCTCGTTCAGATGCGCAAACCAGGTGTAGCGCGTGCCCAAATCCTCGGCATAGAGGTGATCCTCGTGGTCGTGCGTGACGAGGAGCGTGTGCACCTTGGATAGGTCCAGGCCGAACCGCAGCGCGTTGCCGTAGGTATCGGCGGAAAAGTCGATGAGAAGCTGATCGTCGATCATCGTGGCGGAACGGGTGCGGATGTTCTTGCCACCCAGCGCGCGCGCCCTTTGGCAGACGTCGCAGTTGCAGAAAAGCGCCGGCCAACCCTCCGCCGCAGCCGTGCCCAAAATTTGAATCTTCACGGGTATGCCCTCCCTTTTTTTCTCGTATTTTAGCACATTATAGGCTGGCTTTCCAGTGCGGAGCGCAATTTGTGTAAGGTGAGGGAAGCGCTATGGGATGTCGAGGGGACAGCAAAGCGGGCCGAAGGAAAAAGCTCCTTCGGCCCGCTTTGCTGGATAGGCGGCGGGATCAATCCTGATCGCCGGTCTTGGCGGAATCCTCCTTATAAGTGTATTCCGCCGTCACGATCGGGTCAGAGGGCGGCGCGGCGTTCCCGGCGACCTGCGCGCCGGGCGAGGGCT
>CAOKIU010000038.1 GCA_948468595.1 uncultured Christensenella sp. | reverse complement strand
ACCGCCTGCGCATGCGCAGCGGCATTTTGCCGGTCTACAAGATGATCGACACCTGCGCCTCCGAATTTGACAGCTATATCCCGTATTTCTATTCAACCTATGAGGAGGAGAACGAGTCCATCGTTTCCCAGCGGAAGAAGGTCATCGTGCTGGGTTCGGGTCCCATCCGCATCGGCCAGGGCGTGGAGTTTGATTACTCCACCGTTCACGCGGTGAAGACGATCCGGGCGCTGGGGTATGAAGCCATCATCATCAACAACAATCCCGAGACCGTTTCCACCGACTACACCTGCTCCGACAAGCTCTATTTCGAACCCCTTTGCGTGGAGGACGTCATGCACGTCGTCGAACTGGAAAAGCCGGAGGGCGTGATTGTGACCCTGGGCGGTCAGACCGCCATCAACCTTGCGCAGCCGCTTCAGGCGCGCGGCGTGCGGATCATCGGCACCGGATGCGACGCGATTGAACGGGCGGAAAACCGCGACGCATTTGAAAAGCTGCTCATTTCGCTGAAGATCCCCCAGCCCAAGGGGCGGGCGGTGACCAGCGTTGAAGAGGGCGTCAAGGCTGCCGCGGAAATCGGCTATCCCGTGCTCGTCCGCCCGAGCTTCGTGCTCGGCGGCAGGGCCATGCAGATCGTGGCAAAGGAGGAGGCGCTGCGGGATTATCTCAAAACCGCCGTGGAGATTGACGCGGACAAGCCGGTGCTGGTGGACCAGTATATTCGCGGCAAGGAGGTTGAGGTGGACGCCATCTGCGACGGGGAGCGCGTGTTTGTTCCCGGCATTATGGAGCTGGTGGAAAGGACCGGCGTTCACTCCGGGGACTCCATCAGCGTATATCCCCCCTACAGCATTTCGGACAAAGTCAAAAAGACCATTTTGAACTACACAGAAAAACTGGGGCTGGGCATCGGCATCATCGGGCTGTTCAATATTCAGTTTATCGTCAATCAACAAGACGAGGTATACGTCATCGAGGTCAATCCGCGCTCTTCCAGAACCGTGCCCTTTTTATCCAAGGCCACGGGGTACCCCCTTGCGGACGTGGCCACCCGCTGCATCCTGGGCAGGAGCCTTGCCCAGCAGGGGTTTTTGAGCCTTTGCCCACGCGAAAAGGCGCGCTATTACGTCAAGGCGCCGGCGTTTTCCTTCTCCAAGCTCCACGGAATGGACGCCTATTTGTCGCCCGAAATGAAGTCCACGGGCGAGGCGATCGGATACGACCGAAAGCTGCATAGGGCCGCGTATAAGGCGCTGGTCGCCTCCGGGCTCACGCTGCGCAACTACGGAACCGTGGTCGTGAGCGTGGCGGATGAGGATAAGGAGGAGACCTTGCCGCTGATTCGGCGGTTTTACAACATGGGCTTTAATATCGAGGCCACCTCGCTCACGGGCGATTACCTCAAGGCGCACGGCATCCGCACCCGCATTCGCCACAAACCCAGCGAGGGCAGCCAAGAGATCCTGGATTCCATCCGCGCGGGGTATGTAAGCTACGTCATCAACACCCGGGCGATTCTCTCGGGAAAGCACTATGGCGACGGCATCGCCATTCGGCAGTGCGCCGCGCAGAACAACATCACCATGCTGACCTCCCTGGATACGGTGAGAATGCTCCTGGATGTTTTGGAGGAGGTCACGCTGGGCATCTCTACAATTGACGCCGAATGAGCGCCCCTTGCGGCGGTTTACCGCGCCGGCGCGGGCCCGAAAGGCGAAGCGCCGCGAAAGGACGACGGGGACGCAAAGGAACGGAGACATCGGGGAATGCTGAAACCCAACGCGCGCTATGCGCAATTGAAGGACGCTTATCTATTCAATACGATCTACCGGAAGACGGAGGAGTACCGTGAGAAGAACCCCGGCAAGAAGATACTTCGTATGGGCGTGGGCGACGTATCGCTTCCGCTGTGCAAGGCCGTCATCGCTGCGTTGCATGAGGCGGTGGACGACCAGGCGTGCGCGGCGACCTTCCACGGCTACATGCCGGAGGTGGGCGCGCCGTCCCTGCGCAAGGCGATTGCGGGGTACTATGGGAAGATGGGCGCGTCCGTAGCGCCGGACGAAATCTTTGTCTCCAGCGGCGCCTGCGACGATTTGGGCGATATACTCGAGCTGTTCGATGGGGAGAACACCGTAATGGTGATCGAACCGGCTTATCCCGAATATGTGGACACCAATATTCTTGCGGGAAGGGAGGTCATCCACCTAAACGCCGGGGAGGAAAACAGCTTTTTGCCCGCGCCAAATGAGGCTGCGAAGGCCGACATCCTCTACATCTGCTCGCCCAACAATCCCACCGGCGCGGCGTTCAACCGCGTTCAGCTGCAAGCCTGGGTGGATTTTGCAAGGGAAAATGGCGCGGTCATTCTCTTTGACGCGGCGTACGAGGTGTTTATTGAGGAGGAAGAGATTCCGCACAGCATCTACGAGCTGCAAGGAGCGGACCAGTGCGCCATTGAAATCTGCTCCCTGTCCAAGACGGCGGGCTTTACCGGCACCCGGCTGGGGTATACCGTCGTGCCCAGGAATCTCGTGCGCGGCGGCATGCATCTGCGGGATATGTGGTCGCGCAACCGCGAAACCAGAACCAACGGCGTTTCATACATCCTGCAAAAGGGCGCCGAGGCGGTCTTTACGCCGGAGGGACAGCGGCAGATCCGCGAAAACCTCAGCGTATATAAGGAAAATGCGTCCTATTTTATGGAGGCGCTGGATGCGGCCGGCATATGGTACTGCGGCGGAAGGAACTCCCCGTATATCTGGATGAAATGCCCCGATGGGATGAGCGGATGGGAGTTCTTTGACGAGCTGCTGGAAAAAATCCAGGTCGTCGGCATTCCGGGCGACGGCTTTGGCGACTGCGGAAGGGGATACTTCCGCTTCTCCACCTTTGGCAGCCCGCAGGAGACGAAGGAGGCGGCAAACCGCCTGTGCGCCCTGCTGAAAAAGAGGTGAAGGGGATGAGAATTGCCTGCCTGCAAATGGATATGAAACTGGGAAGCCCGGAGGAAAACTTTGCCCATGCGCAGGACCTGATTCGCGCTGCAATGCAAAAGGCGGAGAAGCCGGACGTGTTGGTCCTGCCCGAGACCTGGAACACCGGCTTTTTTCCCAAGGAAAACCTCCGCGGCCTGAGCTGCAACGACGGGGACGCGGTCAAGGCGCGCATCGGCGCGCTGGCAAGGGAATTGCAGGTAAATATTGTGGCGGGTTCCGTGTCAAATGCCAGGGGAGAGCGGGTGTTCAACACCGCGATGGTCTTTGACCGGCAGGGCGCGTGCATCGCGCGCTACGATAAAACGCATCTGTTTACGCCCATGGGGGAGCACGACTACTATACCCCGGGGAACAGCCTATGCCGCTTCGCGCTGGATGGCGCTGCGTGCGGCCTGATCCTTTGCTATGACCTGCGCTTTCCGGAGCTGATTCGCAGCCTCAGCCTGATGGGGCTTGACGTGCTGTTCGTGCCGGCGCAGTGGCCGAAGCAGCGCATTTTCCACCTGCGCACCCTGGTTGCGGCCCGCGCGATTGAAAACCAGATGTTTGTGGTTTGCTGCAATTCCTGCGGCACGGCAGGGGAGACCGTGTTCGGCGGGAACTCCGCCATTGTCGATCCGCTGGGCGAGACGTTGGCGCTCGCTGGGGAAAGCGAAGCGGTGGCCTCGGCGGTCTGCGACCTACAGATGCTTGCCGGCATTCGGGATAGCATCCCGGTCTTGCGGGATCGGCGCCCGGAGCTATACCGCGTTGCCGAAACAAGGGGCTAATCCCCGTGCGCGGAGAAGTGTGGCGCCAGTGGCGGGCTGTTCCCGCAAAGAAGCCGCTGAGATTGACATTTCAGGCGCGGTATGTTACATTTTGGGAGAACAGAGGCGGCCGCCGAGGCGGGCCGTACAACCAAACGACAATGGAAAGCGGGGGAAAGCTATGAGAGAATCCGCTGCATGCGGCAAGGGATTTGCGCTGGATGTATCGACCGGTTATTTCCGCAACAACGGCGTGGATGTGATGGCGTTTGACGACATTTATCCGGCGGGGCACCAGTCCGGGGTGAGCATCCTCATGCATGGCAATCGAGTGGCCACCAACGGCGACATTCGCTTTGAGCAGACGCCGGGGCAATGGCAGCCCGTGCCCAAGCAGGGGGAGCGCAAGCTGGACGAGACGGACAACGCCATCGTTACCAGCCTGAGCTATCCCGACCTTTCGGGGCACTTAAAGGGCTTTAACCCCATGATCTACCCCGACTATCAGTTCTCCTACATAGTCAAGGTCAAGGGCGAAGGCGAGCGCGTTAAGGTGACGGTCGACCTAAGCGAGCCCATTCCCGAGGAATATGTGGGCAAGATCTGCTTTAACCTGGAGCTGTTCCCCGGCACGCTTTTTGGCAAGCCCTGGATCATGGACGGCAAGCAGGGCATCTTCCCCAGGCAGGCCAACGGCCCCACCCTTTCGATGGAGACGAACTACCTGCGCACCGGGAACCTTCCCACCCAGGACGCCCTTGCGGACCGCGAGCGCCTCGCCGGCGGCAACAAGGGGTATAATCCCATCATCGCCGATGACATCATCGCCGCGCCCTATGCCGTGGGCAAGCGCTTTACCGTGCGGCCCGACGACCCCTACAATCGCTTTACCATCCAGAGCGAGGGTGCGGAGCTCAAGCTCTATGACGGGCGCATGAACCACAACAACGGCTGGTTCGTGGTCAGCTCCGAGGTGCCCGCCGGCGCGACCGCGGGCGCGATTGAGTGGGTGATCACGCCCAACGTGGTGGAGGACTGGATTTACCCGCCGGTGGTGCAGGTTTCCCAAGTGGGCTACCACGCGCGGCAAAAGAAGGTCGCCATTGTGGAGCTGGACAAGCGCGACAGCAAGCGCGAGAAGGCGGTGCTTTGCCGCATCACCGAAAACGGCGAGGAGCCGGTGCGCGTGCTCGAGGGCGAGGAATGGGGCCGGTTCCTGCGCTATAACTACCTTAGGTTCGACTTTACGGCGCAGGAGGCCGAGGGCCTTTACAAGGTGCGCTACGGCGCGTCGGAATCCGCCATCTTCCGCATTGCCGCCGATGTCTATGACCGCGGCGTGTGGCAGCCGGTGCTGGAGTACTTCCTGCCCGTGCAGATGTGCCACATGCGGGTCAACGAGAAGTATCGCGTCTGGCACGACCTTTGCCATGACGACGACGCGCGCATGGCGCCGGTGAACTACAATCACTTCGACGGTTATGCGCAGGGCCCCTCGACGCTGACCAAGTTCAAGCCCGGCGACGTGGTGCCCGGCCTCAACGTGGGCGGCTGGCATGACGCGGGGGATTATGATCTGCGCGTGGAGTCCCAGTCCGGGGATGTCTACATTCTGTCCCTGGCCTATGAGGCGTTCCACGTGGACTACGATGTGACCACCATCGACCAGGCGCGCAAGGTCACCGAGATCCATCAGCCCGACGGCAAGAACGACATCTTGCAGCAGGTGGAGCACGGCGCGCTGTCCGTCGTGGGCGCGTACCGCTCCATGGGGCGGCTGTACCGCGGCATCATTTGCAACGACTTGAGGCAGTATTGCCTGCTTGGCGACGGCGCGGCCATGACCGACGGCATCAAGGGCAACGACGACGACCGCTGGGTCTTTACTGAGGACAACCCGCCCCGCGAGCTGACCACCGCCGCGCATCTGGCTGCCGCGGCCCGCGCGCTGAAGGGCTTTAACGACGAGCTGAGCGAGCATTCTCTTGCTGCGGCAAAGGAGCTCTATCAGGTGACCAATGCGCAGGGCGATGCGCGGAGCAGCAAGATCCATGCCGCGGTGGAGCTTTTGCTGACCACGGGAGACGAGGAATACCGCGCGCACCTTCTTTCCGAGCGGCAGTTCATCCAAGACCACATCGAAAAGCTGGGCTGGATCATCAGCCGCGCGGTGGAAAAGATCGGCGACGAAGCGTTTACCGAGGCGATGCGCGCCGCGATGCGCACGCTGAAGGCGCACTTTGACGAGCTGAGCGCCGAAACGCCCTATGGGATTCCCTACCGTCCGTATATCTGGGGCGCGGGCTGGGACATCCAGCGGCTGGGCTTCCAGTACTACTTCCTCAACAGGGCTTTCCCCGACGTGTTCCAGCCCGATTTGCTCTTCAACGCCCTCAACTTCGTGTTGGGCTGCCATCCGGGCTCCAATACCGCGTCCTTCGCCTCCGGCGTGGGGGCCAGGTCGGCCACCGTTGCCTACGGCATCAACCGCGCGGATTGGTCCTATATCCCCGGCGGCGTGGTATCGGGCACGGCGCTGATCCGCCCCGACTTCCCGGAGCTGCTGGAGTTCCCCTTCCTGTGGCAGCAGACGGAGTACGTCCTGGGCGGCGGTTCCACGCACTACATGTTCCTGGTTCTGGCCGCGCAGCAGTTGCTGAGCGAGAAGTAATCAAGTATACCAACCAAAGAGCCGCCCGCGGTCATGCCGCGGGCGGCTCTTTGGTTGTGCGGTGGGCCGAGAACCACGCCTATAGGTTGCTGTGCCTTTGGTTGACGCGCTTGCGCAGGGCGTTGCCCAGGTTCGTCATGCAAAGCAGCGTTGCGACCAAGAACAGGCCGGGGATGAGTAGGACCCACCAGGATTGCGTCATGAGCGCCTTTTCCGAAAGGGAGAGCATGCTGCCCCAGGAGATGGTGTCCAGCGGCAGGCCGATGCCCATGAAGCTGAGCGTGGATTCGGCGACGATGGCCCCGCGAATGTTCATCACCACCATGAACATGATGGAGGAGACGAAGTTGGGGGCGAGGTGGAGGCGCAGAATGTGGAAGAATCCCCCGCCCATACACCTTGCGGCCACCACATAATCGCTGTTGCGCAGCTGCCTAACCTCCGTGCGGATCACCTTGGCCATGCTCGTCCAGCTCGTCACGCCGATGACCAGCGCAATGCCGGCCGGCGACGGCGTGCCCAGCAGCGACTGCAAAAAGACGACGATCAGCAGGTTGGGGACGCTGAGCAGGATCTCCGTCAGCCGCATCAGCAGTGCGTCCAGCCAGCCGGGCGCCATGCCGCTGAGCGATCCGAACGCCACGGCGATCAGGGTGGAGACGAGGGTGGAGGCAAAGCCGATGAACAGGGACACGCGCCCGCCGGACCAAATCATGGAAAAGATGTCCCGGCCCATGGTGTCCGTGCCAAAGGGAAACTCCCCGCCCGGCGGGAGGTTTGTATTGGCAAGATCCATGTAAGCAGGGTCCTTGGCCGTCATTAGGCCGCCAAAACAGCAGCCCAGCACGATGAGCGCCAGCAACAGGGCGGAGAGCACCGGCGCCCTGGATGGGCGGCGGCGGGGCGGAGGCGCCGGTTCCTCGTTAAGGATGCCCACAACGGCAAAGCGGTCTTGATCCGTCATGGCGCATTCACCTCCACCGGCGCTTCCTCCCGGCGAATGCGCGGGTCGACGCGCTCGCTGAGAACTTGGCCCAGCATGTTGCAGAAGATCACCGTCACGCCCGTGAGCAGGCACAGCACCATGAGCGTGTTGTAATCGTGATACCGCGCGCTCTCATAGGTGAGCGTGCCCAAACCCGGATAGGAAAAGACCGTCTCCACGATGTAAGTCCCCCCCATGACGTGGGGAACGGAGATTGCCATCAGGCTCAGATAGGAGGGCAGAATGCCCCGCAGGCAGTGCCCAAAGACGATCGCGCGCTTGCGCAGACCCTTGGCCCGCAGCAGGAGCACGTAATCCGCCCGCGCCTCTTCCAGGAGCTTGTTGCGGATCATGTAGGCGTAGTACCAAAGGTGGCTGCCCACCACCACGACAAGGGGCAGAATCAAGTGCCGCGCGCGGTCCAGAACATCGCCCGCCCGGCCGATGGTGTAGGCTCCGCTGCTGGGCAGCCATTTCAGCGTCACGCAGAAGATGAGGATGAGTAGCAGGGAGAGCCAAAACTCCGGAATGCAGCTGAGAACCGTGCCCGCGCGGCACACGACGCGGTCCAGCGGTCCGTCCTCATGCCAGGCGCACAGGACGCCCAGCAGCAGCGAGAGCACAAAGAGCAGAACAAAGCCGATCCCGCCCAACAACAGCGTGTTGGGCAGGCGCAGCGCGATCACCTCCAGCACATCCTGCTTGTACTTAAAGGAGATGCCCATTTCTCCGCGCAGAGCGCCTTGCAGCCAACGCACGTACTGCACGTGCAGCGGGGCGTTCAGACCCAGGCGCTCCATGGTGCGCTCGCGCTCCTGGGGGCTCATCTTCTCCGCCCGCTCGCCATAGTAGGAGACGAGCGGGTCCCCCGGCGCCAGGCGCGAAAGGGCGAAGACCGCCGCCGAGAGCACGAACACGCTCAGCGCGAAGGCCGCGAGCTTTTTTAGATAATAGGCGGCGCCGCTGCGAAAACGCAAGGCTGTCACCTCCTTTACGTGCATGATGGGGATTGCAAAACGAAGTGATCGGGCGTAACCTCCACAAGCGCGCCTTCGCGTGCGGGTTCGGGGGGCGGCGCGGAAAAGGCGGGCCGGGCGCGCTCGCGGAGGGGATCGGGGAAGGGAATGGCGGAGAGCAAGGCCTGCGTATAGGGATGCAGGGGGTTGCTGAACAGCTCGCGGGTGGGGGCGAGCTCCACCAGCCGGCCGCCGCGCATCACGCCTGTGCGGTCGCACAGATAGCGAACCATGGAAAGGTCGTGGGCGATGAAGAGAAAGGTAAAGCCGTGCGCAAGCTGGAGATGCTTAAAGAGCGTGACAATCTGCGCCTGGATGGACACGTCCAGGGAGGCGATGGGCTCGTCCGCCACGATGAGCTCCGGCTCCAGGATCAGGGCCCGGGCAATGCTCACGCGCTGCCGCTGGCTGCCGGAGAGCTCCACAGGGGTTTTGTTCAGGCAGGAGGCATCCAGGCCGACACTGCGGAGCTGATGCTCCGCCTCCGCCCGGAGGGAGCCGCGCGGCGGCGCGATGCGCTGAATGACCAAGGGCTCGGTGACGATCCGCTCCACGCGCATGCGCGGGTTGAGGCTGGAGGCGGAGTCCTGAAAGATGAGCTGCCGCTCGCGCTGTAGCATCCGCCGGTGCTGCCGCCGCGCCTTGCCATCGCAAAGATCGACGCCCTTGTAGAGAATGCGGCCCGAGGAGGGCTGATAGATGTTCATCAGGCACCTGGCCAGCGTGGACTTGCCGCAGCCAGACTCGCCCACAAGCCCGAAAATCTCTCCCTTTTGAATGCTGAAGGACACGTCCCTAAGGGCCTTAATGACGATGTGCCGCCCAGGGCGGAACGCATGGGAGAGGTGCTGAAACTCAACCAGGGCGTCAGGCATGGGGAATACCTCCTAAGGGCGGTGAGATGCGGGGCGCGCGAGGGTCGAGCAGCCAGGTCGCCGCCCAGTGCGTATCGCTCACGCGCATCAGCGGCGGCTCCTGCTCGTAGTCGATGGCCAGCGCGTATTCGTTTCGGCAGGCAAAGGGGTCCCCGCGCGGCGGAGCGAGCAGGGTGGGCGGCATGCCGGGAATGGGGGAGAGCGGCCGCCCTTCCTCTATGGCCAGAGCGGGCAGGGCGCGCATCAAGCCCCAGGTGTAGGGATGGCGCGGATCGTAAAAGACCTCTTCCGCCGTGCCGGTTTCCACAATGCGCCCGGCGTACATCACCGCCACCCGGTCCGCCACCCGCGCCACGACGCCCAAGTCATGGGACACCAGCACCGTGGAGGTGTGGAGCTTCCGCTGCACATCGCGCAGCAGGTCGAGGATCTGGGCCTGGATGGTGACATCCAGCGCGGTGGTGGGCTCATCGGCAAAGAGGAGGCGAGGGGAGGCGGCCAGGGCGATGGCCATCGCGCTGCGCTGGCGCATCCCTCCGGAAAACTGATGGGGATACATCCGCGCTTTCTCCTGCGGCTGCTCCATGCCCACAAGGTCCATCAGTTCCAGCACGCGCCGCTCCACCGCGCGCCGCGGCAACCGGCGATTGTGCACGGTCACGGCCTCGGCGATTTGCCGGCCGATGGGCAGCGTGGGGTCCAGCGCGGTCAAGGGGTCCTGGAAGACCATGGAAAAGAGCTTGCCTCGCAGGCGGCACATCTCGCGTTCCGAGCGGCCGGCGAGGTTGACGCCGTCCAGGAGGATGCTCTCGGCCTCCACATGGGCGCTCTTGGGCAGCAGGCGCGCAATCGCCTTGCACAGCACGCTCTTGCCGCAGCCCGATTCTCCCACAATGGCCAGGACTTCCCCTTCCGCAAGGGAAAAGGAGACATCCCGCACCGCCAGAATCCTGCCCTCGGGCGTGTCAAAGCGCACGGACAGGCGGTTGACCTCCAACAAATCCGGCATTCATCCAAACCTCCTCATCGGCATTTGCAGAGGATCTCCCCGGCAAGGGCGGCCGGGGAGACCAGTGCGAAGATCAATCGATGGTCCACTCCTGAATGTTCCAGAAGATGCCCACGCCGTGATGGCCCATGACGGTATCGCGGGAAATGCCGTGGATGCTGTCCTTGGCCACGTAATTGGCGTGAATGTAGCACAGAAACGCGAAGGCGGGGTCCGCGGCCAGCTCCTCTTGGAAGTCGGCGTAGGCGGCGCGGCGCGCCTCGGGGTCGGCGGTCTGACGGGCGCGGGTGAGCGCCTGATCCACCTTTTCGTTGGAGTATCCGGAGTAATTGGCGCCCTTGCCGGTGCCAAAGACCTTATAGGTGTGGTCGTCCGCGTCAAAGGGGCTGCCCCAGCCGATGAGGTAGGCCTGCTGTCCCGCCCAGTCCACCTGCGCGGGAAGATCTACCTTTACATCCAGGCCGATGGCCTGAAGCTGCTGTGCGGCGATGCTGGCCATGTCCACGCGCACTTGGTCGCCTGCGCCCACGCTGATGGTGAAGCCCAGCTTTTCGCCGTCCCGGTAGTAGAAGCCGTCGTCCTGTAGCGCGCAGCCCGCGCCCTCAAGAATCTCCCGGGCCTTTTCGGGGTTGTAGTCGTAGCGCTCTACCTCCGGGTTGTTGTATGCATTGCGCTGTAGCGGGCTGTAGGCGGCCTCACCCTGCCCCAGAAGCACCGCGTCGATGATCGCCTGGCGGTCCAAACCGTAGCAGATAGCGGGGATGATGTCGCGCATCTTCTGCCAGTAGGCATTGTTGAAGTTGAACAGCACCCCGCGGTAGTCGGAGGTATCCATGTCGTAGCGAACGAAGCCCTCCTGGCCGTCAAAGGCCGCGGCGTCCTTGGGCGTAAGCAGGGCCAGGTCCAGCTCCCCGGACTTGAGCTGTAGGGCCTTCATGTTGTCGTCGGTGACGATCTTAAAGACGATGGTTTCAATGCTTGGCGCGCCGCCGAAGTAGTCCTCGTTCCGCTGGAGCGTGATGGCTTGGCCGACGTCCCAGGCGCTCATCTTGTAGGGGCCGGTGCCGATGGGGAAGCGGAAATAGTCGGAGGTTTGCATGTCCTCCCCCTCGAGCAGGTGCTTGGGCAGGATGCCGATGGTCATGTACTCAAGGAAAGCGACGTTGGGCGCGGCCAGCGTAAAGGCGATGGTGTTGTCATCCACAACGGTGATGCCGCGCACGTCCTCATAATTCGAAGCGTTTTCCGATTCGTTGGCCGGGTCCATGATGGCCTCAATGGTGAAGCGGACATCTTCCGCGGTAAAGGGCTGGCCGTCGTGCCAGGTCACGCCCTGGCGGAGATGGAAGGTGTAAGTGCAGGTGTTTTCGTCGTACTCCCATTCGGTAGCCAGCGCGGGGACGAGGTTGTTGTCCGCGTCGTGCCGGGTCAGGCCGTCAAAGAGCAGGATGTTGATCTCGCCATGCTCGTCCAGAGCGGGATTGATGCGGGTATAGTCCCCGCTGCCATAGACGAGGGTGTTGGACGAGGCCGGGGCGCTCGATGCCGCCGGCGCGGCGGGGTCGGGGCTTCCGGAAGCCGGAGCCGCCGCGCAAGCGGTGAGGCTCAGGAGCAAAAGAGAGGAAAGGGCGAGCGCGAGCATTCTTTTAAGCATGTTTGCAGTCCTCCGCAGAAGGTGATTGGCAATAAAAAGCCGCGAAAATGTCCGCCTCAATTCTTGAGACGGAAACACCTTCACGGCGTCTATTGCAAAAAGCGCGATGAATGGGAAAGCGCGGGACCCTCTTCGGAAGGCCAAAGCCCCTTCGTGGGGCAGAAACAGTATAGCGGATTTTGTCTCAAAGCGCAAGCCCCATGGAGCGCCGCGGCGAACCGCGATCCGCGCGGGTTCTGAACTTCCATACGGCCGAAGAAGCCTTCCAGTGTTGCATCGTTTCCTTTTAAATTTTTTCCATTGCGGGGTCCATTTGCTTTATTTCGCTTCTGGTGTTATACTTTTCCTATGTATGCGGGTCGTGGGAATGCGAAATCGTTTGCGCGGCCCGGTAAGAATGAACAATGGGGGCGTTTCCAACGAGAAGATCTTTGCGGCAAAGCGATGCAGACATGACGCAGGGCGTCATCTGGAAGCAACTTTTGGAGTTTTCCATTCCCATGGCCGTCGGCCTGCTCTTCCAGCAGTTTTACAACACGGTGGATACCATCGTGGTGGGGCAGTTCGTCGGCAAAGAGGCGTTGGCTGCGGTGGGGAGCACAGGCAGCATCATCAACATGCTGGTGGGGCTGTGCGCGGGGCTTTCCACCGGAGCCAGCGTAGTCATCTCCCAGTGCTATGGCGCGCACGACAATCAAAGGCTGCACGACGCGGTGCATACCACCATCCTGCTGACCTTTGTCATGTGCGTTGCGGCCACGGCCGTGGGCGTGTGCATCGTCCCGGCCATGCTGCGCTTCATGGCCACGCCCCAGGACGTCTTCGCCCAGGCGCAGCAGTATTTGACCATCTACTTTGCGGGCATTGCCGGCCTGCTGGTGTATAACATGGGCTCCGGCATCCTGCGCGCGGTGGGCGACTCCCGGCGCCCGCTCTACTTTTTGTGCTTTTCCGCACTGATCAACATCGTCTTTGACCTACTCTTTGTCGTGGCGTTCCACATGGGCGTTGCGGGGGTGGCGTACGCAACCATTCTGTCGCAATTCCTCTCGGCGCTGCTGGTGCTCTACTCCCTCTCCCATACCGACGCGCCCTATGGCATCCGCTGGAAAAAGCTGTGCATCCGCAAGTATGTGCTCGGGCGCATCCTCTCCATCGGCCTGCCTTCGGGCATTCAGCAGGCCGTGACCTCCTTTTCCAACGTCTTTGTACAGTCCTATATCAATGTCTTTGGCTCCGCCTGCATGGCGGGCTGGTCGAGTTACAATAAGCTGGACGCCTTCGTGCTCATCCCCATGCAGTCCATCGCCCTGGCCTCCACCACGTTCGTGGGCCAGAACTATGGCGCGAAAAAACTGGCGCGCGCCAGGCGCGGCAGCGGTCAGGCGCTGGCAATGTCCATTGCGATCACCGCGGCGCTCAGCCTTGCCGCCGTGCTGTGCGCGCGGCCGCTGATGCGCTTTTTCACCCCGGACGAGGAGGTCATCGCCTACGGCGTCCGCTTTGTGACCATCATCACGCCCTTTTACTTCCTTTGTTGCTTTAATCAGATCTACGCCGGCGCGCTGCGCGGCATCGGCAACGCGACGGCCCCTACCATCATTATGCTGCTCTCCTTTGTGGCCTTCCGCCAGCTCTATCTGTTTGCCAACAGCCGGCTTTGGGACAACAGCTTTTACGGCATGTCCCTGGCGTACCCTCTGGGTTGGCTGGTGTGCAGCGTGCTGATTACCATCTGCTACCGGTGCAGCGCCTTGTGTCGCACGCCCGCGCAGGAAGAGTCCCAAGCGCCTGAGGCGGAGGAGGGAGCCCAATAAAGATGGACTGCCAATTCCTGCCGCCTTTGCAAACCGAGCGCCTGTTGCTGCGTCCCTTTTGCATGCAGGACGCGCCCGCGCTGTTGGACATTTTGAAGGACCGCGAGGCCAATGTCTTTTTGCCCTGGTTCCCCATCGATACCCTGGAGGAAGCGGAGAAATCCCTGCGCGAGCGGTTCCTGACAAAGGGGCCGGTCGAGAAGGGATGCTGCTATGCGATTTGCCTTAAAGAGGAAGGCGTTCCCATCGGTTATGTGCACATGGACGGCGGGGAGAGCCACGACTTTGGCTATGGACTGCGGGTGGAGTATTGGCACAAAGGCATCGTGACCGAGGCTTCGCGGCGGCTGCTGGAAGAGATCCGGCGCGCGGGGGTGCCGTATCTGACGGCGACGCACGATGTGCGCAACCCCCGCAGCGGCGCGGTGATGCAAAAGCTGGGGATGACCTATCGCTACTCCTATGAGGAGGATTGGCAGCCCAAGGGAATATGCGTCACCTTCCGCATGTACCAGATCAATTTGGATGGCCGGGATCGTCTCTTTACCAAGTATTGGGACGAATCCGCGGTCCGCTTTGTGGAGACCGACCTTTAGACGGCAGAAAGCCCCCCGATCCTTTGGGATCGGGGGGCTTTCTTATCGGGATTAAAAGGAATGCTTATCGGCGCAGATCAGCCCGCCGGCGGGCTTTTCGTCCTTTTCGAGCGCTTTTTTGGCGATGGCGCCCGATTGTACCAGCGCGAATTTGGCGCAGGCCGGGCCGATGAGCTCGTAGAGCACCGAGGAAGCCAAAATAATCGTCATCACGACGTTGCCGATTTCGGGCGGGAGAATGCGCTGGGAGAGGCACGCCAGGCCGATGGCGACGCCCGCCTGCGGCACCAGCGCAACGCCCAGGTAGTCGCGGATGGACCGGTCGCTCTTGACGGCCAGGCACCCCAGGTACGCGCCCGCATATTTGCCCGCGATGCGGATGAGGAAGTATCCCACGCCCACCAGGCCAAAGGTGGTCAAGACCTTCAGGTCAAGATTCATGCCCGACACCACGAAAAACAGCAGCATAATCGGCGGAGTAAAGGCATCGATCTGGCGGAAAAGCTCCTGATCGTCCGCCTTGTTGACGTATACCGCGCCAAAGACCATGCAGCAAAGGAGCGGGGACACGTCGAAAATGGAGCACAACCCGGATAGCGCCAGCAGCATTGCCACCACGATGATCAGGCGGTTATCCGCGCTGCGGTGCGGCCAGAGGAGGCGGTGAAGCAGCAGCGCGGCGAGCGCGCCAAGACCGATGGCCACCCCGTTAAAGACGATGGGCAGCAGCACGTCCATGGCACGGGCGCCCGCGTCCCCAGCACTGGCCACGGCCGAGACAATGCTGAACACCAGCAGGCACACCACGTCGTCCAGCGCCACGATCTGCAACAGGGTATCGACAAAGCGCCCGCGCGCATGATATTGCTTGATGGTCATGATGGTGCTGGCCGGGGCGGTCGCCGTGGCAATGGCGCCCAACAGCAAAGAGAGCTTGAGGTCCAGGTGAAAGACGGCCAGCATCGAAAGGGTCACGAGCGCGCCCGCCGTCAGGGACTCAAACAAGGTCACCACAATGACGGAAGCGCCCGTCTCTTTCAGCGTCTCCTTTTTAAAGAACTTGCCCACGCCAAAGGCGATGAAGGCCAGCGCGATGTCGCTGACAAAGCTCATCCCCTCCACGACCTCCTGGGGGACAAGGTTGATCAGGTGGGGCCCGATGAGAATGCCCGCCAGGATGTAACCGCTGACTTTGGGCAGCTTGCACAGCTTGGCGGCCCGCGTGGCCAGGAACCCGGAGGCCAGGACGATGGCAAGCGCCAGCAGGATCACCGTCTCATGTGCAAAACGAGAAAGAAAGCAGGTCATATCCATCCCTCTTAACAGTTGCAAGAATTTGAAAGAAATCATCTTGTGATTGCTTTGAGAATATGATACAATGACAACGGCATAAAGTCAAATTATTGATTTATTGATAATGATAAATTTTTTGAATGGAGGATACAATGCCGTGCTGGACAGCAAGCTGGAAACCCTGCTGACCGTATATGAAAAGAAGAACTTTACCCGCGCCGCCGAGGCCCTGGCCCTTACCCAGCCGGCGGTCAGTCATCACATCTCCCAGCTTGAGCAGGAGCTGGGCGTCAAGATTTTCAGCCGGACCAAGGGGGAGATGAAGCTCACCGCCGAGGGCGAGATCGTGCTCAAGTACGCCAAGCGCATCAAGGCGCTCTATGAGAAGATGCGCCAGGAGCTCACCGACGAGGAGCGGCAGATGGCCAAGATCCGCGTCGGCATTACCCACACCGCCGAATCCAGTTTGATTACCGAGGTATTGGCTAAATACAGCAACATCAACAACGGGGTAAGCATAACAATTATCACAGACACCATGAATAATCTTTATGATATGCTCTCCCATTACGAGCTGGACCTGGCCATTGTGGAGGGCCGCGTGAGGGAGCCGGGTATCAACGCCCTGATGCTGGATACCGACTACCTGGTTTGCGTCGTGTCCAACAACAATCCCTTGGCCCGCAAGAGCATGGTCACCTTAAACGACATCGAAAAGGAGCGGATGATCCTGCGCCTGCCCAATTCCGGCACGCGCAACCTCTTTGTCTCCCATTTGGAGAGCATCAACCGCTCCATTGACGACTTCAACGTCATCTTGGAGGTGGATAACATCGCCACCATCAAGGACCTCATCCGAAAGGACATGGGCATCTCCATCCTGGCCCGGAGCGCCTGCCTGGACGAGCTGCGCAAAGGCAAGATCACCGTGCTGCCCATTGAGAACCTGAGCATGATCCGCGAGACCAACATCCTCTACCACGAGGATTTTGCGCATCTGGACATCCTGCATGCCATCATCAAAATCTACCGGGAGACGGTGCGCAAGTATTCCTAACGCCCCGCCGCCTGCTCCGGGGAGCCGCTATTTTTCGGACAAAAAGGGCGCACTGTCGAAAGATTGGACAGCGCGCCCTTTTTGTCGATGGAAAATGTCGAATTTTGCCGGTATACTGCGGTCATTGAGATTTAAGGAGGACCGACTGTATGGACGCAAAATCGCGCTTAGCTTCCTTTGGCATTGACAAGGCGTATCGGTACCTGGAGAAGGACCCGGAGAAGAACCTCCCCAAGCTGATGGAATGGGTGGACCGGTTCGCGGGCGACGCATTTCCCACGCAGCGGGATGCGTTCCGCAAGGTGGTGAACGATCCCTCCAGCAACTGGAATCGCCTGCTGTGCTCGCTGTGGACGGACATCGATGGCCAAGTGCTCAAGACCATCTTCCACAACTTCATTCTCAACGTCAACTTCATCGGCTGGGAGGAACAGGAAAAGGCCCGCAAGGCGTATGGGTGCAACATCCCCTGGGCCATTTTGATGGACCCTACCTCTGCCTGCAACCTCCATTGCACCGGCTGCTGGGCCGCACAGTATGGCAACCGCCTCAACATGACGCTGGAGGAGCTGGACTCCATCATCCGCCAGGGCAAGGCGCTTGGCACCTATATGTACATCTATTCCGGCGGAGAGCCGCTGGTGCGCCGGGAGGACCTCATCCGCCTGTGCCAGATGCATGACGACTGCGTCTTTCTGGCCTTTACCAACGCCACGCTCATCGACGAAGCCTTCTGCCGGGAGCTGCTGCGCGTGCGCAACTTTATCCCCGCAATCTCTGTGGAGGGCTTTGAGGCGGAGACCGACGCCCGGCGCGGCAAGGGGACCTTTTCCAAGGTGATGGAGGCCATGCGCTTGCTTCGGCAATACAAACTGCCCTTCGGCGTCTCCTGCTGTTATACCAGCCAGAATGTCGAAACCATTGGCAGCCAGGCATATTTCGATCAGATGATCGAATGGGGCGCGAAGTTCGCCTGGTTCTTTACCTACATGCCGGTGGGCGTGGACGCGGTGCCCTCCCTCATGGCCACGGCCGCCCAGCGCGAGATGATGTACCGCCGCATCCGCGCGTTCCGCAAGGAGAAGCCGCTGTTTACCCTGGATTTTTGGAACGATGGGGAGTATGTCAAGGGCTGTATCGCCGGCGGGCGCAATTATCTGCACATCAATGCCAACGGGGATATCGAACCCTGCGCCTTCATCCATTATTCCGATTCCAACATTCGGGAAAAGACGCTGCTGGAGGCCTATCGCTCCAAGCTGTTCATGGCTTATCACGACAATCAGCCCTTCAACGAAAACCACCTGCGTCCCTGCCCCCTGCTGGATAATCCCGGCCGCCTGACGCGCATGGTGGAGGAATCGGGCGCGCATTCGACGGACCTGGAGCATCCGGAAAGCGCCAAGGCGCTCTCCGATAAATGCGTAGAGACGGCGATGAAATGGGCGCCCGTGGCAGATGCGCTGTGGCGCGACGCTCATGCCTGCGCCGGCTGCAAAAATTGTGCGCAAAAGCGCGATTGACGGTGCGCCGGTCTTGAGGTGCATAGCCCGCGGCCGCGCGCGGCATCCTATCCGCATGTGTGGAAGATATTTTATTGAAGAGGACGATCCGCTGATTGCGGAAATGCTCGCCCGCATCGCCTCGGGTCCGGAGAATGCGCGCCTTGCCGAGTGCAAGCGCGGCGAGGTCTTTCCGACCAACGTTGTGCCCGCGCTGGCGGATGGGCCGCGCTTGATGCAGTGGGGCTTTGCGCGCTACAACGGCGGCGGGAAGGTGATCAACGCGCGCAGCGAGACAGCCATGGAAAAAAGCATGTTTTCCAAGGCCATGCGGGAGCGCCGGTGTCTCCTGCCCGCCTCCTGGTATTATGAATGGCAGCTCGTGGGCAATGCCAAAAAGCAAAAGCATGAGATCTTTTTGCCGGAGGGCGGCCCGCTGATGATGGCCGGCGTGTTCCGCCAGGAGCGCGGCCTCTCCCTGCCGGTGTTCGTCATTCTCACCCGCGAGGCAGCGCCGGGCGTTGCGCACCTGCACGACCGAATGCCCGTCATTCTCTCCGGCGGCGCGCAGAGGGAATGGCTCAGCTCGCACTGCGACATTCCAGCGGTGCTGGAGAGCGCGGTTCAAAACCTGACCTGCGTCCCCGCCAGACCGACCGCCTAAGGGCGGCGCGCAGCCCTAACAAAAAGCCCGCAGGCGCTGCCTGCGGGCTTTTGTGCGCGTTGACGCCGGGCCGAAGGAGGCGTATACTAAGGCTGAGAAATACAAAAAAGGGAGGAGTTGCCTTTGGCCAGCGCGCCCAAGATGAAGTGGACCTTTATGTCCCTGCAAATTCAAGACGAAATACGGCGGGGAAGAATGACCTTTGAGGAGATGTTCCCCCGCGCCAGGGAGGCCGGATTTGTTGCCTACGATGCGTCGGACGGCGACGCGGAATTCGCAAGCCGGGAGGAAGTTCTGCGCCTGTGCGCCGGGGCGGGGCTTCAAATCGCCGACTACATCCACTGGGTACACATGGCGGCGCCCACGAAACAGGGCGTGCTTGAGGCCGTGGAGAGCGGCTGCCAAGCCGTCCGCACAGCGTTGGAACACGGCACCAATCGCTTGATGATCGTCGAGCGGGTGAGCGCGGCGGATCTTGCGCGCATGACGCGCGAGGAGGCGGCAAGCTGCCTTGCGGACGCGCTGGATCAGATTGCGCGCTATGCCCGCGCGCAGGGCGTCACCGCGATGGTGGAGGACTATCCCGATCCCCGGCTGCCCATGTGCTCCACGGGGGAGATGCTGCGGCTGATGAAGGCCGCGCCGGACCTGCGCCTTGTCCTGGATACGGGCAACATGCTGGCGCAGAAGGAGGACCCGGTGGCCTTCTATGAGGAGCTCAAGGGCTATGTGGCGCACGTCCACCTCAAGGACATCGAGTATCCCGCAAGCGACGCGCCCGGCGATACCGACTGCGACGGCCGCCGCATCCGCAACGCGCAGCACGGAGAAGGCGTGGTGGATTTCGCCGCGCTGCTGCCCCGCTTGCAGCGCGACGGCTATGACGGGTATGTGACGGTGGAATACGGTCCCCACGAGGGCACAAAGGACCACTTTGAAAAAATGGCGGAGAGCATCCGCTATCTGGAGGGATTGTTAAAATGAGGTACGAGGAAAACCCATTTGTGGAGGTCGAGGTACTGGCCGACGGCGTGTGGTCGCTGCTCTCACCGGGCGGCTGTCCCACGCTGTGTTACCTAGTGGAGGGCGCGGACCGCGCGCTGTTGATCGACACGGGATTTGGCGTGGGGGACCTCAAGGCGCTGTGCGAGCGCTTGACGGACAAGCCCGTTACGGTTGTAAACACCCACTCCCATGGGGATCACACCTTGGGGAACTTCCAGTTTGACCGCGTCTACATCCATGCGAAGGATCTGGATGCCGCCAAGGAGATGGATTCGGAGGAAAAGCGCGCCCGCTCCGTGGATGCGCCCGAGGGCTGCGGCTATACGCTGGCCGACTACGTGACGTATAAGCCCTACGAACTGGTTCCCATGGAGGAAGGTTACGTCTTTGACCTGGGCGGCGGGCACGAGGTGGAGGTCATTCACACCCCCGGCCATACCCCCGGCGGCGTCTGCCTGCTGGAGAAAAAGCGCCGGATGCTCTTTAGCGGGGATTCGCTGGTGCGCACGCCCACGCTCATTTTTTTCGGCAGCGCTCCCGAGGCCACTGTGGAGGCGTATCACGAGGGACTTCTCGCCCTTCAGGCGCGCAAAGGCGAGTTTGACGGGCTCTATCCCGGCCACTTTGAGACGCCGCAACCGCCGGCGCTTTTGGACGACATGGTGAAGCTGAGCGGTCTCATCCTGGAGGACCCGGAAAAATACGACGATTGGCAGGATATGTTCGGCAACCCGCGCTATGCCAAACGCCGCAACTACGGCCGCGCCTACATCGCCTTTGACGCGGCGCACGTCTATCGCAAGCCATAACCCGCCGCGATGCCAATTGCAGCAGAGGAAGGGACGCAGTCCCTTCCTCTTCATGTTTTGCGAAATGCGGAAGAATTCCCGTATCTTTCAGAGCCCTAACGTACAGAAATGGCGGCTGAAATCCTTGCGTTTGGCCCGCCGCCGTTTTCAAACCGTGTTAAAGCCGCCCGCGCCCCAATCAGGCTGGCGAATCCCAAACGCCGCAGCCTACATCGCCTTTGACGCGGAGCACGTCTACCGCAAGTCATAACCCGCCGCGATGCCGATTGCAGCAAGAGGAAGGGGCGCAGTCCCTTCCTCTTCATGTTTTGCGAAATGCGGAAGAATTCCCGTATCTTTC
>CAOKIU010000037.1 GCA_948468595.1 uncultured Christensenella sp. | reverse complement strand
CGCCCAGCACCGTGCCCAGGTACACGCCCTTGCCCTTTACGCCGTCGAGCAGGGTGTAATCCGTGTGCATGGGGCAGGGGTTGCTGCGGCGGAACTGCGCGTGGAAGTAGCCCGCGTCCTGGGGGATCTCGTCGCCCAAGGTGTAATCCACCTGATAGAACAGGTGGCGGACCTCCTTGCCCGCATCGTTTTCCACCGTGATGCGCGCGCCGGTGCGGAAGGGCATGGGAATCCAGCAGTTGTAGGCCGTTCCCCCGTTGACCTGCATGTACGCCGACTGCAAATCGCGCGCCGCGCCATGGGGCAACCCGAAAAAGTCGCCGATGGGGACCTCCACGCTGGGCTGGGTCTGTCCGTCCCAGTACATGCGCAGGATGAGGTTGCGCAGGATGATGGGATCTCCCGGCGGAAAGGTGAGCCAAATGTGGCGCACCACGCCGCTGCCCACGGCGTCCAACAGGGTGTAGGTCTTGCCCGCTTTGAGGGGCGAGATGGAGGGGCAGCCCTTGCGCCCGCCGCGCGCCTTGCCGCCGCCTCCCTTTTCCCCGCGCTGATTCTCGCCGTTGGCGGCGCGGGACTGCACGTTCTTGATCTGATACAGCATTTCGTCCTCCCTTTCTGCGCCTCTTTGCGCACGCTTAATCTTTGGCCGCGGGTCTTCGGACCCGGTGTGCTCCGATCCTTCCCCTTCAAATCAAACCCCGCCGCAATCTTCCGCTTGCAAGCGCCCTGCCTTCAGGGCTCAAGCGCCGCCCTGGCGGGCCTGCTCCCGGATGCCGGCCTCCTGGACGCCCCTTGCGGCGCGCGAGGATTTGACATAGCTCATCGCCGCCGGGACAAACAGCTCCAACAGCGCAAAGAGCAGGAGCGGCTGATGCCGGCACAGCCCCACCGCCGCGCCCGCAAGCTCGCACCCCGCCCCATCCCGATAGGCGACGAACCAGGCAAGCCAAACCTGGCTCATGTGCATCGTCATCAGCACGAACGCCGCCAACAGCAGCGCCGCGCGCTCCGCACGCCCCTTTGCCAGCAGCGGGCGGCAAGTGCTGGCCAGCGCGCAGGAGAGCAGGAGCGGAAAGAGGCTCAGCGTCCACACGCCGCGCAGGCGCGCGATGCGCTCCGGCCCTAAGAAGAGCGGATGACCGGCATAGAGCGCCGCCAGCACGAGCGCGGCCGACCACGCGGCGCAGGCCCGGCGCTGGGCCCGGGCGCGGGGAAACAAGCCCGCCTTGATCAGGAAGAGCGCCGCGGCCAGCGCGTAAGGAAGATAGGTTTCCATGCCCGCGCTGCGCAGCGCGGCCGCCATCAATGCCATCAGCAGTCCCCCCGCCAGGATGAGCGGCAGGGCGTGCGGCCGCAGACGCTCCCCCGCCGCATCCGCGGCCATCAGCAGGAGGGCGGGCAGCACAGCCATTGCCGGCGCAGACAGCGCGCGCCAGAGGCGCTCGCCCACGCACAGTCCAAGAAAGAGCAGCAGCAAAAGAACCCCGCCGGCGGCCAGCCGCCGTCTCCGCCTCAATCCCACCACTTCCTTTGCTCTATTATAAGACAAGCATTCCCACTTTTCCAGCTTTATCCCGCGCCTTGGGGGCATTGGCAAAAAAGCGGCGGGGTTCGCGCTTCAGGGCCGCGGGGGCTTGCACTTTTTGCATGCGCCATACCCCTGATGAACGGCGTCTTGCAGGGAAATCGCGTGCGCGCTGTTCCACAAGCTGCCGCAGCTCGAACGGTGGTACTTGGAGCCGGTATCCGTGATGTAGACGGTGATCTCCTGCTCATCCCTCGGGGCGGATTCGGGGGTTTTTGTGGGCGCGGGCGTCGCCGTGGGTTCCCGGGTAACCTTGCTGGCCGGCTTGGTCGTGGGTTTAGCCGCCGCAGGGTGCCTTGCCGTTGCTGTGGGTGTGGCTGTCGCTGTGGGGCTTGTCGCCGCCGTGGGGCTTGCCGTCGCCGTGGGGCTTGCCGTCGCTGTGGGGCTTGCTGTCGCTGTGGGGCTTGCCGTCGCTGTGGGGCTCGCCGTCGCTGTGGGCGTCGGAGAGGCGGTGGCAGCCGGTGTACTGCGCGGCGGCGTGGCGGAAGCGGCCGGCAGGGCGGCTTGGCCGGGCGCGCAGCCGGAAAGCAGGCGGGCAAGAAGCAGGATCAACAGGATTAAAGAGAGCGCGCGCCGATTCTTCATGGGCATGGACCTCCTCTATTCTCACCTGATTTATACACATAGTATCATATATCCGCAATTAAATGAACTATATGTATTATTTAGTGCCATTTGGCCGCCGCGGTGAAGTTTCGCGCCTCGCAAAATAACATCGATTCGAAGTACTTGAAGATTAGGTTAACTTGTAATATACTGTTCCTATGGGTCATTGAGGACGTATCACGCCGCGAAAAAACAAACGGGGGGAAATCAGATGGATAAAAGGGAACGTGTGCTGGCCTGCATGAATCACTTGACAGTGGACCGGCCGCCGGTGGGCTTCTGGTTCCATTTTGACGAGGAGCACAAGCTCGGCCAGGCTTGCGTGCAAGCGCATTTGGACTACTACAACCATTACGATGTGGATATGGTCAAGATCATGTGCGACGGATACTTTGACTATCCCAATCCGCTGGCACAGTCGGTACGCACCGCCCAGGATTGGTACCATCTCAAGCCGCTTGGCAAGGATCATCCCTTCATCCGCGAGCAGGTGGAGCGCGCCAAGGCGGTCAAGGCGGGCCTGAAGGACGATATGTGCGTGTTCTACAACGTCTTTGCCCCCTTCTCCTCCATCCGCTACGGCACCAGCGACGAGATGGTCATGGCGCACCTGAAGGAGAACCCCGACGCGGTGGCCTCGGCGCTGAACGTGATTGCGGAGGACAATTCTACGCTTTGCGAGCTTTTGATGACGGAGGCTGGCTGCGACGGCGTCTACTATTGCGTGCAGGGCGGCGAGCGGGATCGCATGTCGGGCGACACCTATCGCGCGTACATCACGCCCTCGGATAAGGCCGTGCTCTCCCATGCCAACAAGTTCAGCCCCTACAACATCCTGCACTGCTGCGGCTGGGCGGGCATTCCCAACCGCCTGGAGAACTGGCAGGACTATCCTGCCAAGGTCATCAACTGGGCGGCGTTTATCGAGAATTTGGACATGGTCAAGGGCCGCGCGTTTTTCGGCGGCAAGACGGTGCTGGGCGGATGCGACAACCGCAAGACCGGCGTCCTTTACACCGGCTCCAAGCAGGAGGTGCAGGCCTTTTTCCGCGGCCTGGTGGCCTCGTTCGATCAGGATACGGGGTACATGATCGGCGCGGACTGCACGCTTCCCGGCGACATCGACAAGCAGCGCATCAACTGGGTGATCGAGGCGCTTGAGCGCTAAGGGCGAGGTAAAAGAAGGAGGGCTCCCTTTTCAGGGAGCCCTCCTTCTTTGTTGGCCGAGCCCGAGCGCCGGGGTTCTCCATTCGCCAAGGGCTGCGCAAGGTTTCAAGGGCCTTTTAAAATGAGGCGTCCACCTTTTTCCCATTCTCAAAAAAGCGCTCTCTATTTGCCGAATTGGAAAATAATGTCAATCACCATAGGTACATTTTTATGATACTTTGGTAACTTGTTAATCATTCCCAGCAAGAAAAATAGTTATATACACAAATTGTATCTTTTATTTGATGAGGCGTTTTGTAATAATGGTACAGTGGCTCCAAAGCGCTGGGGGCGTCAAATTCCACACCCCCTTACGCGCCAGGGGTGCACGCGCCTTAAGGCAGCACGAAAAACGCGCTAAAGAAGCGGCGGCGCAGGCATGAAGGAGGCGATGGCGGGCAAGCGTCCGCACACATTCTGATCACGCAATAAAAGGAGGCGACCCCTATGACCTTATTGATCGTTGACGACGAGTGGTACGCGGTCAAGGGCATCAGCCAGGGAGTCGACTGGGCGCAAGCCGGCATCAGCACGGTGCTGGAGGCGTTCAGCGCAAAGGAAGCCATGGCCATCATGGACCGGCAGAGCGTGGATGTGCTGCTTTGCGACATCGACATGCCGGAAAACGACGGCCTAACGCTATCCCACTGGTGCACCCAGCGCCATCCCGCCGTCAAGATCATCTTTTTAACGGGGCACGCCTGCTTTCCATACGCCAACGAGGCCCTGTACCTCAAGGCCTTTGATTATGTGCTCAAGCCCGTGGACTACGCGCGCCTTGCGGACGTGGTGCAAAGCGCGCTGCTCAAAGCGCAGGAGGAGAGCGCCCTGGAAAGCGGCGCAGAACAATGGAAGGAGTACGGCGCGCTGTTGGAGGCGCAGCGCCCGGAGCGCACGCGCCTGTTCTGGCGCAACGTCATTGACAACCGCCTGGGGCGAGAGAGCATCCGCGCCTTAATCGCCATGCAGAAGATCGACCTGGGCATGCCGGGGCTGGTGACGCCGGTGGCGGTCTGGACCGACGATGGGGGCGGCACAATGCGCGAGGAGGACATCGCCTCCATTGTGTTGGACGAGCGGCTGGACGAGGTGGTGCTAACCCGGTTTGCCGGCTGCCGCCTCAAAGACCTGGAGCTGGACACGCTGCTGCTGATCTATGGCACCCCGCCGGCGGACCTGCACGACCGGCTGGCCAAGCTCTTCCGCCAACTGGAGGGCGAGCTGCACCGGCCGCTCGGCTGGCAGGCCGGGGACGCGGCCGCGCCGGAGGCGCTCTGGTGGGCGGTGCGGCGGCTGCGCGCGCGCATGGCGCGCCCCGCGTCCGGCCGAACGTACCAGGAAGGCTTTGACTGGGAAAGCGCGCTGCTCTCCCTTCCCTCCGACCAGCTCCACGCGCACCTAGAGCAGGTCTTTACCGAGCTTTGCGCGCAGAACCGCCCCTTGCGCCTGTACGCCGAGAGCCTGCGCTTCAAGGGCGCGGCGCTCTCCCTGGCCGATCGCTTCGGCTTTTCCAAGGACGCGGTGTGCGTGCTACAGGCGCTGCCCGATTCCCCCGCGCTTCCGCCCGCCTCCCTGCGCTGGATACATCAAGCCATTGACCTGTGTTTGGAGGAGATCAACATCAGCCCCACCAGTGATAACGCGCTCATCGCGCTCACCTGCCAGTACATCCGCACCCATCTTTCCCAGGACCTGACGCGGGAGACCATCGCCGCGCACGTCTACCTGCACCCCGCCTACCTCTCCCGCCTCTTTAAGCACGAGATGGGCGTGACGCTGAGCGACTACATCACCTCCGAGCGCGTGCAGGCCGCCTGCCGCCTGCTGGAATCCCCGGCGATCAAAATCGGCGCGGTGGCCGCCCAGGTGGGCTACCCGCAGTTCTCCTACTTTTGCCGCGTCTTTCGCCGCGTCACGGGCATGAGCCCGCAGGAATACCGCCAAAAGGTCACCGGCCAGGCGGAGTAGCCTGTCGCGCGGCCCAGAGGCGATGCAGCGCCCGCGCGTCTTTACGGCGCGGGCGCTGTATCGTTTTTCACGGTGATCTTCCCGCGCGGTCAGGAGAGCACAAACGCCTGGTACCGCTCCAGCGGGGCAAAGCGCAAGCGCGTTCCGCCGTCCTGTGCGCGCTCCAGCTGGGGCGCGGGGGCCGCGGTGAGGGACTGCGCGCGGGTATAGGGCGCGGGCAGCGTCACCGTCACATCCGCAATGGCCAGGGGCGCCTCCATCGTCATGCCGTTGAACCCGGAAAGGTTGATCAGCTGCAACAGCGTGCGGCCGTCGGGCAGCGCGTGCTCGAAGATCTCCACGCAGGAGGGCGCGTCGGTTCGCAGGGTGAAGACCTGCGGCGCAAAGGCGCGCAGCACGTCCAGCGCAATCGCCTTGTGGTCGGCATAGCCGTAGTCGCGGAAGAGCTGCCCCAGGCGGAAGGTGAGCGCCGCGCACGTCCCGTCCGCGGAGAGAAGAAGGCCGCGCTCCTCCCCCACGACGTGGCCAAAGCACCGCTCCGGCGGGCCGAACATGGCGCTATGCACCAACTCCAACCCGCCCTTGGCGCCGGTAAACACGCCAAAGGGCAGATCAAGGATCACCCAATCGCGGTCGGGAAAGGAGGGGAAGAGCGATTTGTCGCGCGTGGAAAGGTAGGCCGCGCGCGTTTTTTCCACGGTTTTTAGGTGCGCAATCCTCATGCGCCGCATCGTATACGGCGCGCCGCCGTCCGTCAGCGCGGAAAAGAGGATGCGCGCGCCCGCCGCGTGCGCCGCGTCCAGCAGCGCCTCCGGGGCCTTTTTCGGGTTGGGGACAATGATGAGATCATGCCCTGCGGCCTTTTCCGGGTGCTTTCGCGCGGCGGCGTCCTCAATGGTGTCAAAGGGCACATGCGCCTCCTTGAGCAGGATGAACCAGCCCAGGTACTCCTTGTCCCCCTTGGAGGGCCGGTGCAGCAGCACGCGCGCCTTGCTCCGCAAGTGGCCGTAGACCGCCTCGTTGCGCGCGTGATGGGCGAAGACCTCGCGCATCGCCTCCACGCCCGCGCGGTCGGGATAATCCGCAAAGTCGCCGATGATGCAGAAGTCCAGCTGAGAGCCCGCGGCCAGGTTTTCATACAGGCGCAGGCGCGTCATCTCCGGCGAGACGCCCTGAAAGCGGTAGAAGATGTCCACGGCGTTGATGGCGCAGTTGAGCATTGTCTTTTCCCCTTGCCAGGAGTAGGCCGCCGTCTGGCAGTTCTCCGAGGCGGAATAGAGGAAGAAGGGCAGCGGCCGGTCCACGGCGGAATTGGATTCCTCGCGGATGATGTCCACGCCCTCGTGGTGATAGGTGCAGATGGCGACCTCGGGATTGATCGCCTTGACCGCGGCGCGGATGCGCCCAAGCAGGCCGCCCACCACCTGTTCCTTAAAGGCGGCATAGGTTTCGTCTCCCTTCCACGCCTCGCCCTGGGGCAGTTCCTTGCCGCAATAGGCGCGATAGGCCCGTCGGCATCCCTCGCAGTGGCAGATGCCGTGCTCCACCCCGGAGTAGTCCTTGGTCTGGAAGCCGAACATATTGAAAAAGATGCCGTCCACCGCGTAGTTTTCCAGCACCTCCCGGATGATCTCCACGGACTTTTCCTGCTGGTAGTCTCCGCAGACGCAGGTGGCGGCGGTATCGTTGTAGAGGAGATGCTCCCCCGCCTGGGAGACGTAATACCACTGCGGATGCTCCGCCAGCAGCCGCTCGTGCGTCTTGGAAAAGTCGAACCGGGCGATCACCCGCACGCCGTGCGCGTGGCAGATCTCCACAATTTCCTTCAGCAGGTCGCCCTTTAAATACGGGCTGGGGGTCTGGTAGGGCAGGCGCGTCGGGTAAAACGACGAGATGCCGCCCGCGCCCACCATCACGCAGTTGCAGTTCGACTTTTCGATCTCCTGGAACCATTCTTGAACGTCCATCCCCGCGTCGATGTCGCGCAGGTTGTTCTGAATCATGCGCAGGTTGTTCTCCAACCACCAAGCCATTTTTGCCGCACCCCTTCTTTGGTTTGTCTACTCTCCCATTGTACGAAAAAATCCGCTCCCGCGCAAGGGCGGCGCCGGGCGGGCCGGCAACGGCTGGATTCTGGAATAGAAAAGCCGCCCCGGAATCCAAGGATTCCGGGGCGGCCTATGGTGGGTCGCAGTGGACTCGAACCACCGACCTCACGCTTATCAGGCGTGTGCTCTAACCAACTGAGCTAGCGACCCAGACGCTTTAAGTGCATTTAGGATAGCACCGCGCGCGCGATTTGTCAAGAGTGGGGCGCAAAGAACAAAATTCCCCTTTTTGCGCCGCCAGGCGCGCCCGCGCCGGTTGAACATCCCCGGGCGCCATGGTATAATATCAGGAAATGGGTTGAGGGAGGTGAGCGCGCTTGCGCGGGATGCGAATGAAGATGACGCGCGAAACCAAGAAGCTCTTCAAGGTCAAGCGAAAGGCGAGCCCGGTCGCGTTCATTCTTCCGCTGCTGTTCGCCCTGTTCCTGGTCTGCGCCGCGATTTATGACAACACGCGCATCGTGCTGGACGAGCGCGCCTTCTCCATGCCTACGCTCCCCAAGGAGCTGGACGGCTATTCCCTCCTGCACATTTCGGACATTCGCCAGCGCCAGTTCGGCCCGGAGGGCGAGAGCCTGGACAGCGTCCTGAAGGACAAAAAATACGATATTGTGGTGATGACGGGCGACCTTGTGGACGCGGACGGCGACGCCACCGGGTTTTATCAGGCGCTGGACTACTTTTCCCGCAAGCAAAAGCCGGTCTACTACATCACCGGCGAGGCGGACCCCGCCGTAACCACCGTTGGGGAGGACGGGTCCTTTTCCGTGGCGGAATGGGTGCGCACGGCCGCGGACAAGGGCGCGGTGCTCCTGGACGTGCCCGTGGCGCTCTACGAGGGGGAGACGCAGCTTTGGCTGATGCCCGCCTCCGCGCTGGCGCTCGATACGCAGAGCGCGCTTCAATCGCTGGAGACGCGCCTGGAGGATGATACGCTCTCCGACGGCGCGGTGCAGTCCGTTCTCTACCGCAAGGGCCGCTACGAGGCCTTTGCCGCCGCCATGGATAGCCGCCGCCACAACGACTTAACGATCATGCTCACCCACATCCCCTGCCTGGACGCCTCCCTGCAATCGGATAGCAGCACGGCGATCTTCGGCGAAGCGGACCTCATATTGGCGGGGCACTACCTGGGCGGGCAGATCTGTCTGCCCTTTGTGGGCGCCATTCGCGCGGACAAGGACCTGCTGCCGCGCGGCGGCTGGTTCCCCAACGCGGAGTACATGACGGGTTTGAACCAGGTCAACGCCACCTATCAGTACGTCAGCACCGGGCTGGGCACCCGTTACCCCGCGCCGCTGAACTTCCGCCTTTGGAACCCGCCGCAGATCTCCATCATCCGGCTCACGCGACAGATCGACGCATAGAGTTCGTTTCTCTCCCCCCAAAAATCTGGATCAAAAAACCCCGGCTACTGCCGGGGTTTTTCTCGATTCTACTTCTTCGGGGGACGGAGGGACTTGTTCAGTTCGCTGTTCTTCTGGCAGTCCATGATGAAGACCTTCGTGCCGGCTGCGCAGTTTTCCGCCATCCACTTTACGTCCTCATCCAGCATGCGGATGCAGCCGTGGGAGGCCGGGGTGCCCAGCTTGCGGTAGGACGTGCGGCTCATCGTGCTCAGATCGGGGCGGCTGTAGAGCAGGGAGTGGAAGAAATAGTTGCCCTCAATGTGCACGGCGTAACGCACGTAGGTGTTGTAGGTCTTGAAGTAGCGCCATTCCTTGCGCGTGGTATCGGGCAGGGTGAAGACCCCTTCGGGCGTCTTGTTCTTGGAGGTGCCGGTGGAGCAGATGAACTGCTTTTCGATGACGTTGTACACCCCCGCAGAGGATGCGGAGAAGATCGTGATGATCTGGTTGGTGCGGTCCACCTTGACGGCATAGGGCATCGAATAGGCGCTGTCCACAAGCACGCCCTGGGTGGCGGTGGGCAGCTTGCCCTCCTCGTTGTTCACTTCCGTGACCTTGCCCTGGCTCTGCTGGGCGGAGCTTTCCGGCGCGGCGGGCGTTTCCGCGCCGCTATTGGTCGCAGGGGGCGCGGCGTTGGGGTCGTACACGCCCCAGACGTTGCTGGACGAATCCTGCGTGGGCGCCGGGCCAACGGCGTCCCATACGTTTGACTCTTCCGCCAGCGCGCTGACCGGCAGCAGCGCCAGCAACAGCGCGAGAACCAGCAGGGATGAAAGCAGCTTTCTCATGGGTATCCAAGCACCTCCAAATTTCATTGCCTACATTATGACATATTTGTTACGATTTGTATAGGGATTTGCCACGAAAACCGCAATCTTTTTCCGCGCTTGACATCGGCCCCCGCGCCTGCTAGCATGAAGGCAGCAATTTCGCAAAAATTGGAGGGCCAAGACATGCAGGCACGCAGATTGAAGTCACCGCAAGAGTATCTGGACGCGATCAAGATCTCCACCATCGCCTTTGTGGGCCGCTGCGACCTTGAAAAGGCGCCCGCCGCCATTGAGGAGGAGCTCTCAAAAAGCGATGGCTCTTTGGAATACTGGGGGTCCTTTACCGACGACGGCGTGATGACCTCGCACATGCTCAACAACATCTATCACATTCTCTTTGACGGCCGCATCGTGCTCTCCGGCGGCGTGGGCAACGTCTCCTCCCTGCCGGAATACCGCAGGCAGGGCGGCATCCGCGAGATCTTCCGCGAGAAATTTGCCGACATGCTGGGCCGCGGGTTCGTCTTTTCCGCGCTGTATCCCTTTTCCCACGAATACTACCGCAAGTTCGGCTACGAGCTGTGCTGCGCGCCCATGCGCCAGACCTTTGAGGTCAAGGACCTGAAGGACTTCCCCTGCCCCTACCGCGTGCGCATGCACAACCCTGGGGAGTGCATTCAGCCCTTCAAGGACGTCTATCAGAAGTTCATCCTGGGCAAGAACATGGCCATCGTGCGTTCCGAGCGCCAGTGGGGCTGGATCGACGGCAGCGCGTTTAAGGACAATATCTACCGCTATCTGCTCTCCGACGACACGGGCGTGCACGCCTATGTGGTCATCCGGTCCGAGGGCAAGGGCGAGGAGCGCAAGGCCGTGCTCAAGGACTTCGCCTGGGACAGCAAGGCGGCGTTCTACGGCATCCTGGGCTTTTTGTACCGCTTGTCCGCCCAATACAGCCGCGTGGAGGCGGTCTTCCCCGATGAAATCGACATGCGCCAGATCCTGTCCGAGCCCTACCGCGTCAAGCAGCAGGTGGATACCCACGGCATGTTCCGCGTGGTGGACGTGCCGCGCGCGCTGACGCTGATGCGCCATCCCAAAGGCGCGGGCAGCTACCGCATCGCGGTGCGGGACGCCTTCCTGCCGCAAAACACCGGCACCTACGCGGTCAGCTTTGACAATGGCGTCGCCTGCTCGGTGGAGCGTACGGACGATGAGTCCGACCTCTCCCTGGATGTGACGACGCTGGCGCCGCTGGTGATGGGCTACGCCCCGCTATCCACCCTGTGCATGCGTCCGGACGTGGAGGTCCACGGCAACCGGGAGGTGCTCTCCTCCGTCTTTGTGAAAAAGGACTGCTATTTTGCGGACTACTTCTAAAAGATATCTATGCCGCCGCATTGCGGAATAGAACGGGAGCGGCCGAAAAATCAGCGCGTTGGGCGTTCGCATCGGCCGCTCGCTTTTCCGCGCTCCATGCCTTCCGCTGCCCCCGCATCGGCGCGGCGGAGATTTCTCTTCTGGGGTAGACTGCGCATTGGCAGGGGTCCGGGCATAACCGGCGCGCCGCGCTCCATGCCTCCTGCCCACTCCGCTGCCCCCGCGTCGGCGCGGCGAAAATTTTACCGTTCTTAACAAAACTGGGCATTGACAGATGCGCGCGATGGGACTATAATGCACTCAATCGAATAACCGTTACGACAAATGCGGCGATAGAGAAGAAGCATGGCGCGCGAGCGCAGAGAGCCGGTGGGTGGTGCGAACCGGCGTCAAGCTCATGCGGAGATCACTCTTGAGCAGGCGTGCTGAAACGACAGTAAGCGCGCACGGGGCTGTCCCGTTACAGGCGGAGGGCTTGATGGAGCCCGTCAGAGTGGGCCGCGGCAATTGAGCGGCCAAACTTGGGTGGTATCGCGTGACTGTAAGCACAGTCCCGTCCCTTGCATAAGGGGCGGGACTTTTCGCGTTCCAGGCGCGCGGGCGCTCCGCACATTTCAGGCAACTGATCGCCACTAAAGGAGGCAAAACAACATGACAGAGCAACTGAAGGAGATCGCGATTCGGCTCATGACGCTCAGACAGATTATGGACGTGACCCAGGAGGAGATGGCGCAGGTGTGCGGCGTGGCGCTGGAGGAATACCGCGCCTACGAGCGCGGGGAGAAGGACTTCTCCTTCTCCTTCATCTACAACGCCGCCAATCATTTGGGCGTGGACGTGGTGGACCTGATGAGCGGCGACTCGCCCAAGCTGACCAACATGTGCGTGGTCAGAAAGGGCAAGGGCTTTAAGATCAACCGCCGCGCCGCCTACGACTACCAGCACATCGCCTATACCTTCCGCAACAAGCGGGTGGAGCCCTTCATCGTGACGGTGGAGCCCAAGCCCGAGGAGGACATCCCCGTCAAGCACGAGCACGAGGGCCAGGAGCTCAACTTCGTCATCGAGGGCTGCATGGAGTTTTACCTGGGCAGCACCACCACCATCCTGAACGCCGGCGACAGCGTCTACTTCAATTCCGGCATCCCGCACGCCATGCGCGCACTGGGCGGGGAAAAGGTACAGTTCCTGGCCGTGGTCATGGGCGACTGCGGCAAGTGACCGGGCGCAAGAGAGTAAAAGAGGAGTGAAAGAACATGCCGCTGTATGAAAAATACGTCGGGCGCAATCGGGATGATTTCGCCACGCTGGAGGATCTGCAAAAAAACTATAAAGTCACCGTGGGGGACAACTTCAACTACAGCTACGATGTGGTGGATGAAATCGCCAAGGAGACGCCGGATAAGCTGGCAATGCTGTGGGTGAGCAACGAAGGGGAGGAGCGCCGCTTCACCTTTGAGGACCTGCGCCGCCTGTCCAACCAGGCCGCCAATTTCTTCAAGAATCAGGGCATTGGCAAGGGCGATTGCGTGATGCTGGTGCTCAAGCGCGGCTATCAGTTCTGGTATACGCTCCTGGCGCTGCACCGCATCGGCGCCATCGCCATCCCCGCCACCCACCTGCTCACGGCCAAGGATTACGTCTACCGCGCCAACGCCGCCACGGTCAAGATGATGGTCATCACCGGCGACGGCGACGCCACCCAGCACGTTGACGAGGCCATGGCCGAGTGCGCGAGCGTGAGCACCTACGCCGTGACCAAGCACAAGGACGCGGGCAAGCCCTGGCTGGACTACGACGCCCTGGTCGCGCAGCAGAGCGAGGATTTCCCTCGCCCCACCGGCGAGGACGCCAACAAGTCCTCCGACCCCATGCTCATGTTCTTCACCTCCGGCACCACCGGTTACCCCAAAATGGTGTGGCACGATTTCACCTATCCCCTGGGCCATATCTTAACCGGCTGCTTCTGGCACCGCGTCAAGGACAACGGCCTGCACTTTACCATCTCCGACACGGGCTGGGGCAAGGCGCTCTGGGGTAAGATCTACGGCCAGTGGCTGGGCGGAAGCGCGGTCTTCACCTACGATTTTGACAAGTTCAGCGCCCCGGACATCCTCTCCAAAATGGAGCGCTACCACGTCACCACCTTCTGCGCGCCGCCGACCATGTACCGCTACATGATCAAGGAGGACCTGCGCAAATACGATCTTTCCGCGCTGGAGCACTGCACCACCGCGGGCGAGGCGCTCAACCCCGAGGTCTACAATCAGTGGCTGCTTCAGACCGGGCACAAGATCTTCGAGGGCTTTGGACAGACGGAAACCACGCTTTGCTGCCTGACCGCCTTCCCCTGGATGCAGCCGCGCCTGGGGTCCATGGGTCTGCCGGCGCCGGGCTGGCGGCTGGTCATCTGCGACGCGGACGGCGAGGAGGTTCCCGCCGGCGTGACGGGCGAAATCTGCGTGCGCACCGACGGCGGCAAGCCCTTCGGCCTGTTCGGCGGGTACTTCCGCGACGAGGCGCTCACCCAAAGGGCGTGGCATGACGACCTTTACCACACCGGCGACACCGCCTACAAGGATGAGCTGGGCTTTCTGTGGTACGTGGGCCGCGTGGACGACGTCATCAAGTCCTCCGGCTACCGCATCGGGCCCTTTGAGGTGGAGAGCGCGCTGATGGAGCACCCCTCGGTCCTCGAATGCGCCGTCACCGGCGTGCCCGACCCGGACCGCGGCTTCGTGGTCAAGGCCACCATCGTCCTCACCCGCGGCTATGAGGGCACCCCGGAGCTGACGCGCGAATTGCAGAACCACGTCAAGCACGTCACCGCGCCCTACAAATACCCCCGCATCATCGAGTACGTCGAGGAGCTGCCCAAGACCATCTCCGGTAAGATTCGCCGCGTCGAGATCCGTCAGGCGGACATGGTCAAGCACAGCGCCGATAAGCCCAACTGATTTTTTATCGCTCCCTTTGTTCACACTTCTCTAAACCCAGCGCCGGACCTAGGTCCGGCGCTGGGTTTGTTTTTATATAGGCCAGCTTTGAAAATGCTCCCTTCCCTGCTGCCGCTTTATCCGTCGTGTAGCCGCGAACCGCGCTTCCCACATGAACGCCCGGACCGTTTTGTACTGGCGAACGGCGCTCTCCCCGCCGCCGTTTCAGCCATCGCCGGGGTACCGCGAGCCCGCTGCCCGGATCATCGTTGAACCGGCGGGCGGCGTTCCCCTCGCCGCCGTTTCAGCTGTCGCCAGCGCGCTGTGAACCCGCTTCTCGCATAGGTAGGTATGCCCGGATCACCATTGGCTTGGCGGGCGGCGCTCCCCCGCCGCCATTTCAGCCGTCGACGACGCACCGCGAGCCCGCTGCACGGATCACCGTTGGCTTGGCGGACGGCGCTTCCCTCACCGCCGCTTTCGCCGCTCTCCGCGCTTGAACAGGGGGCCCGGGTCGCCCGGCCCCACGTTCGTCTTGAGAGCGCGCCGCCACGCCCGCGGCCTGTTCTCGCAAAGAGCCCCCGCGCCGCGCGCAGAAGAGCCGGGAGCACACCGCTCCCGGCTCTTCTGCAACAACAGGGTCCCCCCGCGCCTTTTCTGGGTCACATCTTCACGCGGATGACCAGCGCGCCCTGATTGCCCGGCCCTACGTTGCTCTGGTGGAAGGTGCCCCCGCCGCCGTATCCGCAGCCGTTCTGGCCGTCGTTGGCGCGCCAGTGCAGCCAGCCGCCGCCACCCGCGCCGCCGCCGCTCTTGGGCGTGCCGCCCGCGCCCGCGTCCCCCGCCTTGCACGGCGCGCGGAACCGGCAGATGGGGTAGCCCACGCCGCTGCCGGCGATCTCCCCGGCGGCATTCGCGCCGTTGCCGCCGTTGGTCCCGCCGGGCTGGGTCTGCGTCGAGCCGCCGGAGCCGCCGTTGTACTGATTGGGCGTCCCCCCACCCGCGCAGGTGAGCAGCCCGCCCAGCGTGGTGGCCGTGCCCGGCGCGCGCATCGCCCCGCCCTGCCCGATGGTCACCGGCACGCTGCCGCTGAGGGCGAGGTCCAGCGCCATGGCGGTGTAGCCGCTGCCGCCGCCCTGGGTCATGTTGTTGCCCGCCCCGCCGCCAATGCCCCAGGCGTCCGCCACAACGCTGCCGGAGACCGCCAGCGTTCCGTCCGAGTAGAACACCGCCTCCCAGTAGGGCTGGCCGTCGTAATCCTCCACATGCCATCCGGACCACTTGCCGTCATAGGTGATGGGCGGCGCGGCCGTAAAGTCCAAGCCGCCGCCCTCTCCCCGGCCCATCAAAAACGCCTCCAAAATGCGTCCCTCCTCTCCTCCTTGTCAGGATAGACGCAATCGGGGCAAACAGCGCGCCGGAGACCTCCGCGCGTCCGTTCGCCCCGATGGAGCTTTGGCAGTCTATTCCTCCAGCACCTTGATCTTGCGGCGGTAATCGCGCGCAAAGAAGAGGGTGCACAGCGCGGCGGAGACCAGCTCCGCAATGGGGAAGGCCCACCAGACGTTGTTGACCTGGCCGGTCAGGGAGAGCAGCCACGCCGCGGGCAGCAGCACCAGGAGCTGCCGCGCCACCGATATGATCAAACTGGGGACGCCGTCGCCCAGCGCCTGGAACACCGAGCTGATGACGATGGAATACCCCGCCAGCAGGAAATGCACGCTGATGATGCGCAGCGCCGGCACGGCCAGGCTCATCATCGTCTCCGAGGCGTTGAACAGCAGCATCAGCTGCCGGGGCAGGAGCTGGAACAGCAGAACGCCCAGCGCCATGATGCCAACCGCGTAGAGCACCGCAAGCTGGATGGTCTTGACCATCCTCTCCTTCTTTCTGGCGCCAAGATTGTAGGAGACGATGGGCACCATGCCGTTGTTGAGGCCGAAAACCGGCATAAAGATAAAGGATTGCAGCTTAAAATACACGCCGAAGACCGCCGTTGCGGTGGAGGAAAAGGCGATGAGGATCTTGTTCATGCCAAAGGTCATCACCGAGGAGATGGAGGCCATGATGATGGAGGGCAGGCCCACCGAGTAAATGCGGCCGATGATGCGGCCATCGGGCTTAAAGGCGCGCAGATTGAGCTTGATCTCATGGTTTTTGGCGTGATTGAGCCAGATGCCCAGAGCAAATCCCACGATTTGTCCCACGACGGTAGCCAGCGCCGCGCCCGTGACCCCCATCCTGGGCATGCCCAGCCACCCGAAGATGAAGATGGGGTCCAGCACGATGTTGATCACCGCGCCCAAGCCCTGGGTCAGCATGCTGAGCATCGTCCTTCCCGTGGACTGCAACAGCCGCTCAAAGGCGATCTGCCCAAACAGGCCGAAGCTGAGCACCGATACCAACCGCAGATACTGCGTGCCGTAGTCCACAATCTGATCGATATCGGTCTGCATGAGCATGAACCAGCGCGGCAGAAAGAGCCCGAAGAGCACAAAGGGGAGGGAGGAGAGCAGCATGACGAACACGCCGTTGCTGGCGGCCTTGTTGACCTTCTCAAAATCGCGCGCGCCCAGCGACCGCGAGAGCAGCGCGTTGATGCCCACGCCCGTTCCCGTGGAGACGGCGATCATCAAATTCTGTATGGGAAAGGCTAGAGACACCGCCGTGAGCGCGTTTTCATTGATCTGCGCCACAAACATCGAGTCCACAACGTTATAGAGCGCCTGCACCAGCATGGAAACCATGATGGGCAGGGACATGCTGATCAGCAGGCGATTGACGGGCATGACGCCCATCTTGTTCTCCTGAATGGGTACATCCTTTTGCATATTGAATCCTCCGCGTAAAAAATCATCTTTCTGCATTATACAACATTTAGTTAGAATTTCAAATGTGAGAAATGCAAAGATTCTGTTATTCTGACGCGCATACGCTCTCGGCAGGCGGCGCAAAAAGCGCCCGATCCGCCCTGCCAGGGGGATCGGACGCAAAACAGCTTAGGGCGCGCCTTGCCTCGTGCGCTCGGCCGCTATTCCTCCCGTCCATAGGGGAACTGGGCGATGCGCAGGGGCGACGCGGCGTAGGGCACCAGGGTGATGGTCTCCTTTTTCGCCGCGCCCTTGAGCGGGCGCACGGGCGGCTGATCCGCCGAACCCATCTTTTCGCCCCACTCCTCGCAGACAAACGCCGTGGCGGTGATGCGGGTCCCCGTGCGGTCCGCCGTCAGCCCGTACTCGGGCAGCAGGGCGTAATTCCACTTTGAGAGCGGGCGCGCCCAGCGGTCGCACAGCGGCATCTCCCCCCTGAGCTCCCATTGGGTCTCAATGGGCAGGGCGTAGAGCAGCGGCCCGCGGTAGACCGCCAGCGTCTGATGATACCACTTTTCGGTGCGCACCTCCATGGGGAGGATGAGGCGCACGCAGTCCCCGTCCTTCCAAACGCGGCGCAGCGTCAGGTACTGCCCAGCCTGCGCGGGCACGCTCTCCTCACCGATTTGCGCATAGGCGCCCTGCGCCCAGGCGGGGATGCGCAGCTTGAGCGGGAACTCCGCCTCCTGCGAGGTTTTGACGCGCAGGAGAACCTCCTCGCCGGCGGGGTAGCTGCCCTCCACCGCGATGCCCACGCGCGCCTCGCCCACGCGCCAGGTGACCTCGCAGGGCGCGTAGGACTGCGCCGCCAGGCCGCCGTCCCGCGTGGCCATGAACAGGTGCGCGGTGAACTTGGGCCAGCCCTGGTGAAGGTTCGCCGTGCAGCACCCGAAGTTGGGCTCCAGGCCAAAGACGTTGGCATCCTGGCCGTTGTTGTACCAGCCCCGCTCCCTGCGGTCAATGCGGATCTGGTTGACCTGCTGGTCGTATTGATGCGCCCAGCCGTCCGCGGAAAGGGCCGCCGGCAGGGCGTTGTAGGCGATGCGCTCCCAAATGTCGCCCAGCTCCGCATCCTCGGCCTGGGCCATCAGGCTCTCGAGCGAGTAGAGCGCTTCCACCACCGCGCAGGTCTCCGTGCCCTGCGATGGATTCGCGCCCGAGAGGTGCTCGTCCCCCGTGAACATGCCGTTGGCCACGCCGTGGGCGCGCATGAGGCGGGTGTACCCCACCTTGAAGGCCTGCGCCTGCTTGATGCCGCCGTGCAGCGCGTAATCCAGCATGGGCGTCTTGAGCCCCATGGCCACGTTGACCACGTGCGTGCGCTGGTGCAGCCGCCAGGCGTCGCTCCACACGTCGTCCGTCTCCTTGAGCCGCGGCTCCAATTCCTTCCAGGGGTTGGCGCGCTTTTGGTCCCTGGCATCGGGGAAGGTGTGAAAATGCCCCGTCCAGTCCATCGACTGGGCGAGCAGCTTTTCGCAGAGCTTGAGCAACGCCTTTTGCCCCGTGATGTTGTACAGCCAAAGGGCCGCCTGGATGTTCTCCCCCGCCCGCGCCACGGCCCACAGCCCCAGGGGGCGCGCGTCCAGATTGCGATACATATATTGGAAGTAGCGGGCCATAAAGGCGAGCACCCGCTTATCCCCTGTGGCGGTAAAGAACTGCATCATGCACTTGAGCATCACCATGCGCGGCCACCAGTCCGGATTGTCCTCGGGGCCGAAAAACCCGTCCTCCTTCTGGGAGGCGAGCGTCCACTCGATGAACCGGCGCGCCAGCGCCTTGAGCTCCTCATCCCCCAGCTGCCATGCCAGCGGGATGAGGCCATCCAGGTAGTAGGGCCCGCGCTCCCAGTTCTCGCCCTTCCCGCCCATCCAGGCGCTGTCGCTCAGGCTGTCCCACACCTTGGTCAGGTTGCCCGTCAGGCCGCCGGCCAAGGTGCGCTCAATGTCCAGCAAATACCCGCGCGGCTTGACCGCACCCGTGGGCAGCGGCGCGAAAGCATTGGGCGCCAGCGGCGCGATATTCAAAATCGCCTTGTCGATCATACGGCACTTCTCCCTTCGGGCGCTTGCCGGCGTGCGCCGCCGGCGTATGCTCCCGCCCCTTATTTTACCTGTTTCCCGCGCCGCGCGCAAGCGGTATCGCGGCGGAATATGGCAAAATGCGCCGATCGTGCGGGTTTTCACACCTTTTGGGCCGCGATCATAGGATAGCCTTGTAAAGATACCCAGTATAGGAGGGGTATACATGGAAAGTCCTTTGCTTTTTTTCGACCATGTGTCGATGCGTTATCACGACGAATCCGGGGAAACCGAAGTGCTGTCCGACTTCACCCTCAAGGTGAACAGCGGCGAGTTCATCGCCCTGCTCGGCCCCAGCGGCTGCGGAAAATCCACGGTGCTTTCCCTTGCCGCGGGGCTGCTCAAGCCCGACAGCGGCCACGTCTATCTGCGCGGGCAGGAGATCAAGCGTCCGCCCCTGCACATGGGCTACATGCTCCAACACGACCACCTATTTCCCTGGCTGACGGTGCGCGAAAACGCCCTGGTCGGCATTCGCGTGCGTCAAAAGCCCACTGCCCAGCAGATCGCCTATGTCGATCAGCTGCTGGCCGCCTGCGGCCTTGCGGACTTTGCCAACGCCCTGCCCGGCCAGCTCTCCGGCGGGATGCGCCAAAGGGCCGCGCTGGTGCGCACGCTCTCGGTCGAGCCGGATTTTCTGCTGCTTGACGAGCCCTTCTCCGCCCTGGACGCGCAGACGCGCATTCAGCTCTCGGACGAGGTCAAACAGCAGCTCAACGGCAGCGACCGCGCCACCATCTTGGTCAGTCACGACGTCAGCGAGGCCGTCTCCATGGCCGACCGCGTCCTCGTTCTGACCCACCGGCCCACGCACATTCTCTCCGAACACCGCATCGCGCTGCGCGGCACGCCCATGCAGCGCCGCAGGGACGATCACTTTAAAGATTACTTCGATGTTATATGGAAGGAGCTGGACGTTCATGTGCAATGAATCCGCCTCCCAGCAGCTCTATAGAAAGCGCCTGCGCCACCGCGCGCGCTTTATCCAGATCGCGCGCTGGGGCATCCTGATCCTGCTGTTGCTCCTTTGGGAGCTCTTGGCGCGCCTGGGCGTCATCGACGCCTTTCTTCTCTCCAGCCCTTCCCGCATGTTTACCACCATCGCGGACCTGATCCGCACGGGCGAATTGTGGCTTCACCTGGGCACGACGCTGTGGGAAACGGTGGTTGGATTTGTCATCGGCTCGGTCCTGGGCATTGTCATGGCCATCGCGCTTTGGTGGTCGAATACCCTGGCCCGCATCCTCGACCCCTATTTGGTCGTGCTCAACGCCCTGCCCAAGATCGCCCTGGGGCCCGTGCTCATCGTCTGGATCGGGGCGGGCATGCCCGCCATCATCGCCATGACGCTGCTGATCTCCGTCATCGTGACCATGGTCACGGTCCTGGGAGGCTTTCTCTCCGTGGAGGAGGAGAAGCTGACGCTGCTGCGCTCCTTCGGGGCCAGCAAGCTCCAGTGCTTTACCATGGTGGTCTTCCCCGCGGCCCTGCCCACCACGGTTTCCGCCCTGAAGCTGGGCATCGGCATGAGCTGGGTCGGCGTGATCGTGGGCGAGTTCCTCGTCTCCCGCGCGGGCCTGGGGTACCTGATCGTCTACGGCGGCCAGGTATTTAAGCTGGATTTGGTCATGGCGGGCACGGCGGTGCTGTGTCTGTTTGCGGCGCTGATGTACCTGATGATCGCCGCCTGCGAAAAGCGCCTCAATCAGCGGCGCGCCCATCCTTGATATCGCGCCTTCCCGCCGCCCGCGGCACGCCCCCGGGCGGCCCGGGCCGCCATTTTTAAAGAAAAATATGCCGCTTGACAATGGCGAAGCAAAGTTGCTATAATGATCTCACAAGAAATCCTGGGGTGTTCGTAACGTCCTGATTTTGAACCTACAGACCTCAAATGGAGCCTGAGTCGGATGTTCCAATGCCATGCCACCCACCCTTCGGGGCGGCCAGTGGACGGCAGCGGACGTGCGCAGGGCGCCACCCTGCTAACGTAGCAGGTGTCAAAATAGGGCGAGCGGCACTTTGGGGTTTTTGTCTTTTTCTATACCGCAAGGGATTTCTGGAAATTTTTCCTTTTTTTGAAAAAGTCAAGACTAAATTGCAAAAATTCATAAAAAAAATTCAAGTAAGACAC
>CAOKIU010000036.1 GCA_948468595.1 uncultured Christensenella sp. | reverse complement strand
GCCAATACGAGGCACCCCTTAATACGCAACCGCTTTTTGGAGAAAATCCAAACGGTCCGCGCGCGCCCAACCGCAGCGCGCGGACCTTTTGTATTTGCTCAACCGCAGCCGGTCAAGGCAAGACGTTGCCCGCGGCTTTGTAGATGTCGTACCACTCCTGCCGGGTCAAGGTGACCTCCGTCGCCTTAAAGCAATCCTTGAGCCGGTTCAGGTTCATGGTGCCTACGATGGGCTGGAACCCAGCCGGATGGCGCAGCAGCCAGGCCACGGCGATGGTGGTGTTGCTCACGCCGTAATCCGCGGCGATCTTGTCGATGACGGCATTGAGTTCCGGGAACTTTTCGTTGCCCAAGAACACGCCCTCAAAGAAGCCGTACTGGAAGGGGGACCAGGGCTGGATGGTGATGTCGTTGAGACGGCAGTAGTCCAGAACCGAGCCATCGCGCCCAAGCGCCGTATCGGTCTGCATGTTGACCTGAATGCCGTTGGAGATCATCGTGCAGTTGGTGATGGAGAGCTGTAGCTGGTTGGCCACGATCTTCATGGGCAGGAACTTTTGCAGCAGCTGCATCTGCATGGGGTTTTGGTTGGAAACGCCGAAATAGCGCACCTTTCCGCTGTCCTTAAGCGTGGTAAACGCCTCGGCCACTTCTTCGGGCTCCATCAGCGCGTCGGGCCGGTGCAGCAAAAGCACGTCCAAGTAGTCCACATGAAGGCGCTCAAGGCTCCCCTCCACGCTGGAGAGAATGTGCTCTTTGGAAAAGTCAAACCGCTGCCCGGGCACGATGCCGCACTTGGACTGGATGATCATCTTCTCGCGCGGGATGCCGGCAATCGCCCTGCCGAAGATGCGCTCGCACTCGCCGCGGCCGTAAATATCGGCGTGGTCAAAGAAGTTCGCGCCCAGATCCAGCGCGGTTTTGACGTACTTTTCCGCCCCCGCCGCGTCCAGCGCGTTGATGCGCATGCAGCCCAGGGCAATGGCGGGCACCCGCTCGCCAGTGGGACCGAAGGCAATGGTCCTCATCATTCTCTTCTCCTCTCTCCTCACAGGGAAAGCGCCGCGTGCGTGGCCTTGAGCTGCTCGCGGATGAGCAGATGCTGGGGGCACTTTTTCTCGCACGCCCCGCAGGAGACGCAGGCCGCGGCGTTTTCAAACTTCATTCCCCCATCCTTGCCGATGCGGGCATAGTTGTCCTTGGCGAACTGGGTCAGGCCGTACACCTTGTGGTAGTTCATCATCTTGAAGATCTCGGGGATGTTGATGCCCTTGGGGCAGGGCATGCAGTAGTTGCAGCCCGTGCAGTAAAGCTCGGCCAGCCTCCGGTTTTCCTCCATCATGGTCAGGATGCGCGTCTCCTCCTCCTGGGAGAGGGGCTGCATGTTGCTGGCCACGGCCGCGTTCTCCTCCACCATTTCCATGCTCGACATGCCGGAGAGGGCGATATTGACGTTCTTGTTGTTCATCACAAAGCGCAGCGCCATCTCGGCGGAGGACTGCACCTTGCCGGGCAGCAGGTCCTGAATCACCTTGGAGGGCGCGCCCAGGCGGCCGCCGCCCACCGGGCCCATGATGGTCACGCCCAAGCCCTGCTCATGGGCAAAGGCGATGGCCTCCTCGTTGGCGCGGTCGAGCAGATTGTACTGGCAGAGCACCGAGGAAAAGATCCCCTGTCCGCGGCGGATGATCTCGATCATGTTCTCCGGCGCGTCGTGGAAGGAGAAGGAGATATGCCGGATCAGGCCCTGGTCCCGCATCTTCAGCGCCCGGCTCAGCGGCCCGTCCGGCGTGTCGACGCGCTGCTCAAACTTTTCCAGCGAAATGCCCCAGAAGTGATAAAAATCGATATAGTCGGTATCCAGCTTTTTCAGCGACGTGTTGAGCTTCCTTTCAAAATCGTCGCCGGAAGCCGCGTCCGTGGGGTATTTGGTGGAGAGATATACCTTGTCCCTTCTCCCCTTCAAGCCCTTGCCAACGATGATTTCCGAAATGGTGTCGCAGTAGCCGGGCGCGGTGTCAAAATAGTTGACGCCCAGCTCCATGGCCCGGTGCATCATGCGGATGCTCTCTTCCTCGTCAAAGACCTTCTTGCCATCCACCTCTCGGCTCGGGAAGCGCATGCAACCAAATCCCAGGCGCGAAACCTTGATGCCCGTTTTGCCAAATTCCGTGTACTGCATATTGTTCTGCCCTCCTCATTCTTGTGTATATTCATCTTTATTATCGCAAAAGCGGCGGGGAATGTCAATGCACGCCGGCCTTTCCTCCGATCCCGCCAACGTAAAAGAGGGCGGCGCGCTCTCTTTCGCTGGCGCGCCGCCCTGTGCCGTCAATCCAGGATGCCGTGGATGGGGTTGTTGCGCATGGCCGCCCCGCGCTCATAGTGCGTGGTCAGCTCGATGGCGCGGTTCTGCTCGCTCGCCTTTTCAAAGCCGGTCATGATCTCCAATACGTGCAGCGTCTGCTTATAGGACGCGCGGAAGTCCCTGCCGTCCCGGAGCGCCTTGGCCATATCGGCCAGGCCCAGCGCGCGGGAGTTCTCCTTGTAGTCAAAGAGCAGGGGCATCTCCTTCATGCCGCCCTCCTCGGGCCGCAGCAGCTTTACGGGCCCGCCGAAGGTGTTGGGATCGGGGCAGATCAGCGTGCCCTTTGTGCCGTAGATCTCCAGACGCGCCTGGCCCTCGTTGTAGACGTCAAACGTGGTGAAAATCGTGCCCACCGCGCCGGAATCAAAGTCCATGATGCCCGTGACATACGTGGGCACGTCCACCGTCACGCAGGCGCCGCGTTTGGGCGCGCTGGTGATGGTGCGGTGCGCGAAGGTCTTTTTCGCGCGGCCCATCAGGCTCCAGACGCCGCCCAGGAGGTTGACCAGCGCCGTGACATAATACGGACCCATGTCCAGCATGGGACCGCCGCCCCGCTTGTAGTAGAACTCCGGGTCGGGGTGCCAACCCTCGTGCCCGCGGCAGATCATAAACGCCGCGCCGCCGACCGGGTCGCCGATAAAGCCGTCGTCGATGAGCTTGCGGCAGGTTTGAATGCCCGCGCCTAAGAAGGTATCGGGCGCGCCGCCCAGCATCAGATGCTTTTCCTCGGCGATGCGCACCAGCTCCTGCCCCAATTCAAAGGTAGCGGCCAGCGGCTTTTCGGAGTAGACGTGCTTGCCCGCTTCCAGCGCGGGCTTGGTCACCCCGTAGTGCTCATCCGGGCGGGTGAGGTTGAGGATGATGTCCACCTGCGGGTCGCGGAACGCCTCGTACATGTCCTCGTAGATGCGCGGCACGTTCCACTCCTTGGCCGCCTTCTCCGCCTTTTCACGCACCAGATCGCAAACGCCCACCAGCTCGATTTCGTGGAAGGTCTGGGTGATGTTTTTAAGGTAGATTCCACTGATGTCGCCCGTGCCGATCATGGCGATTTTTACTGTATTCATCCTGCTCAAAACGCTCCTTCGCTCAATACATCTTGGCGGTGTTTTCAAACCGCTCGGTGGTCAGGCCGTGCTTTATGGCGTAAGCCTTGCCCTCTGCCGCCCAGAGCATGCCGCGCTCCATCAGCGTCTCCGCCGCGGGGGATTTTTCAAACACATCGTCGTGATGGCCCAGGGAATTGTAGAACACGCGCCCATTGCCCCAGAACTTGGTCCACGCAACAGGCATGTCCACAGGCTTGTTGGAGATGTGATAGTAGGGCACGATGGGGAAGCGCGTGGTGGCCAGCACCTCGATGGAGGGGTCCACATGCAGGTAATAGTGCTCGGAGCAGACGGGGAAATCCTCCAGGCCCTCGACGATGGGCGAAGAGCCGCGGCAGATGTTGACGGTGTAGTTTATGCCGTCTCCGCCGGGGTGCGAGACCCACTGGCCGCCGGTGATAAACTGCCACTCCGTGTCGTTGCGGAAGGAGTCGCACATGCCGCCGTGGCAGCCGGCCAGGCCCATGCCCGCGCCCACAGCCTTGGAGACGTTCTGCACATACTCGTGCTTGATCTCGCCCATGGTCCAGCAGGCCACAAGCAGATCAAGGCTCATCAGGTACTCAAGGTCCCCCAGCACATCCAAGGTATCGGAGATGACGCAGGTATAGCCGTTGCGCTCCATCAGGCTCTTAAACCGCTTGGAGGTGAGCTGCGGCTCGTGTCCATCCCAGCCGCCTTGCACGATCAAAACCTTTTTTTCTGTCATTTTTTCAGCCCTCCCTTGGGTATATTTCGCTTGTAGCATAGCACAGTTTATGTTAAACTTCCTACCATAACCGCGCGGCCCTATTCCCATTTATTGCGGTTTCCCGGAGGCTGTATGTTCGTTCAGTATGAAAACCGCGCCTTTCCCTACAGCGCGAGCGTCATTGACAACCTGACCTTTCTGCTGCATTTGCACCGGCAGGCGGAGCTGCTCCTCGTGCTTGCGGGGGAGATCGAAATGACGGTGGATGCGCACACGCAAACGCTGACGGCTGGGCAGCTGGGGTTTGCCTTTCCCAACTGCGCGCACAGCTATATGACGCGCCGGAACAGCCGCGTGCTACTGCTGATCTTTGATGCGGCGCTGGCAGGCGATTGCGCCTCCGCGCTATTGACGCAGCGGGCGTCCTATCCCTTCCTCGCGGCGCAGGCGGTCGATCCGGACATACACTATCTCGCGCCAAAGCTGCTGCGGCCCATGGAAACCCGGCTGATGAAGGGCTATTTACAGGTGATCTGCGCGCGTCTGCTCGAGCGAATGCCGGTGGAGGCGCAGGTCGCGGGCGACGCATCCGACTGGACGCACCGCGCGCTGACCTACCTCAACGAGCACTTTACCGAACCCATCGCGCTGGACGACCTGGCCCGGCACCTGAATATCTCCAAATACCATCTGTGCCGCGCCTTTCCCGAGAAGATCGGCTGCGGCCTGAGCGCCTACCTAAAATCCCTCCGGGCGGACCATGCCGCGCAGCTGCTCGCCTCCACCGATGTCTCCATCACGCAGGCGGGCTATGACAGCGGGTTCGAGTCCTCCTCCACCTTCTTTCGCGTGTTCAAGCAGTGCTACGGTCTCAGCCCCCGGGCCTACCGCGCGTCCAAGCGCGCCCAGGCCGACGACCGCCGCTGATGATTCCGCGCCTGGCGGCGCGTCAATCCTCTTCATCTCTTCCGCCCAATACAACGCCGTTGGCTTTCCTATTGGATTCTTGATGCAGCATCGCTTCTTGATGGTCCTGTTGGTTGGTATGTTCTTTGTAATAATGCTCCCTCATCCGCTTCAAATCCTCGTGATACTTTTCCACCTCCGCTTCCTACTTAAAAAAGTTAAACCAGATGCGCGATGCTCCTCCAAATCTCAAATTCGCCAATCGTTACGCCTAAATCGCTGTATAAATCCCTTCGTTTCTCAGGATGCTCTCCGGCGAGGCGCTGATGATTTCGATCGGTGATGACCAAGTCAATATCTCTTCCCGCTTTTCGTATGCCGTAATATTCCATGGTTTTTCCGCCGATCAAAATCGGCTTGGACGGAAACCGTAAACTGCTCTTTTAAAGGGCCTCGTGGACCTTGAAAACAACGTCCTTTATGCCGACGCCTCCTTAAAACGCGAGACATGGCTTTGCAACGCGCCCGCTCAGTTCAGGGCGATCTCCTGGACGCTGTGGAGCGATCCGCTCTCCAACGTCACGACCGCCCGATCGCTCTCCCCGCGTTTGATCACCAGCAGCAGCCTCCCCTGCGCGGACTCGGCCTCGCCGCTGGTATAGTTGGTCTCGCCCTTGGGATCGGCCCCGCCCAGCGCGGCCAGAGAGGCGCCCTCAACCCTCGCTGCGACCCTCTGCGCAAAGTTCGGAACGCGCAGGCCGTCTTCGTCCACGGCCGTGATGTGCAGGAAGCGATAGGCGCCGCCCCAGGAAGACTCCGCCTCCACCCGGAACCCCACCGCCTCCTTGGCGGTGCGCATGCTAGTGCGCCCAAGCTCCTTCCCGTCCCGCAGGGAAACCGCCGTAAGTTCCCCCGGTTGATAGGGAATCTCCATCACCGTGCGGTAGTCCGTCACCCCGCCCGAGGCCACAGGCGCGCCGTCCAGCAAAAGGCGCACCTCGTCCCCCGCGCTGTAGACCGTCACGCGCACCATGCGCCCTTCATATCCCGGGAAGGTCCACGATTCCTCCAACTCCGGCCAGCCCCAGGCGGAGAGCGCCTCCTGCTGCGCAAAGCGCGCGGGATGCTGCGCGCACAGATACGGCTTAGTGCGGCCGGACCACACAAAGTCACGGTAATGCGATTGCGGCCGCTTGTTTCCCAAGATGTCCAAATCTCCGCAATTGGCCAGGTGCCAGGGATATGTCGCGGTGCCCTCCGGCTTTTGCGCGGCGTCAAAGGCGCTGCGCCCCAGGCCCGATTCGCCCAAATAGTCCCATGCGGTCCAGACGAAATCCCCGATGACATAGGGATGCCGCAGGACGGCTTCCCAATTCTCCTTGGCCTGCATGGGGAAGGACTCCGTGCCGCAGATCACCCGCTGCGGGAAGAGCGCGTGGTCCTTTTCGTACCGCTCCAACAGGTAGTTGTAACCCACCACGTCAAGGGCGGAAGCAAAGTCCTCCGACCGGGCAGCCCAATAGTCCTTGCCCGCGCCCACGGATTTTGCGGAGTTGAGGGCCAGCTCCGCCATGTCGCGGTCCTCAAAGAAATTGCACAGGGCGTTGGTCACCGGTCGGGTGGCGTCCAATGCGCGGACAAAGTCCTTGAGGCGGTGAGACCAGGCCGCGCCGTCGGACGCGCCGCTGCGTTCATAGATCTCGTTGCCCGTTGACCAAAGGATGACGCTGGGGTGGTTGCGGTCGCGCAGGATCATATTGGTCAATTCGCTCTGCCAATCCGATTCAAAAAAGAGGTGCTCGTCATAAGGCCGCTTGCCCTCGCGCCAGGCGTCGAAGGCCTCGTCCATGACGTACATGCCCATTTCGTCGCAGGCGTCCAGCAGCGCGGTGGATGGCGGGTTGTGGGCGCAGCGAATGGCGTTAAAGCCCGCCTGCTTGAGCTTGAACACCTTGCGGCGCTCGATTTCCGGCGCGCTCACCGCGCCCAAGGGACCGTTATCGTGATGCACACAGCCGCCGCGCAGCTTGACGGACACTCCATTGACCGTCAACCCATGCGCAGCGTCCACCGCAAGGGTGCGCAGGCCCACGCGCGTATACACGGTATCCGTCCGCCTCTCGCCCGCAAAAACCGAGGTCACCAGCGTGTACAGGGCGGGGTCCTCGGCGCTCCAGGGCCGGCATGCTTTAACGAGCAGCTCTCCGTCGCCGCCTTGGGCGACCACTTCTCCCTCCGGGCTGCGCAACTCGTGCCACGCGCGTCCTCCCTCCCCCAGAAGCCGCGTCTCCACCGCAAGGCGCGCCGTGCCGTCCTCTATGTCCAGGGTGCTGACGCGCACGCCCCACGGCGCCGCGCAGGGCAGGGGCGCGGTCAGCAGGCTCACCCCGCGGTAAAGCCCCGCGCCGGTGTACCAGCGTGAGGCGGGCAACATCGCGCAGCTGGCGGTAATGTGTATGGTGTTCTCCCCTTCCGCCGCCTTGCCGGTCAGGTCCACCAGGAAGGGCGAATAGCCGCCCCTATGCTGGCAGACGAGCTGGCGGTTGAAGCGCACCTCGGCCATGCGGTACGCCCCGTCCACCAACAGGAACACCGCGCCCTCCGCCTCCTCACGGCTCAGCGTGAGCGTCTTTTGGTACTGACCGAAGCCGCCGGGGTAATAGCCTTCGGCCTGATCGCCGGGGCTGTTGGGGTCACGATCAAAGTGGATGCGGAAGTCATGGGGCAGGTCGATGCGCGCATCGCGCTGGTCGAGCCCGCGGGATACCCACGGCATCGCGCTGCTGGCGCGGAAGAGCCAGTTTTCATGGATGGATCGCTGAATCATCTCGTTCACCTCATCGCGCTTCTTTGTGTCTTGACATTTGCCTGTCGAATGCTACAATAACAGAATGAAAAAACGCCCTTCTCTATGCACGGCAACAACAAAAGCAATCCCACAAAAAGGACGGTTTTTATCATGAAAATCGAATCTCAATTCTCCGCCTATCTCGCCCTTTGCCGAATGGAAGCCGAAAAGGCGTATGTTCAGGGCCGCCTGCTTCCCGCTCTTGGCGCGCTCTGGCGCAAGAGCCGCCGCCTGCGCGCCGCGCAGCTCTGGCTCACGGCGTCCGCCGCCATCGTCGCCCTGCTCCTCCCGCTGCTGGCGTCCTTACCCCTGCCGGACGGATTTCTGCGCCTTGCCGCCGCCCCGATGGGCGCGGCCATCGCCGCTGTGCTCTTTGCCCAGCAGCTCCTCGGCCTGCCCGCGCGCGCCGCGCACAGCGAGCTGCGCTGCCAGCAGCTCATCCGCCTGATGCACGCCTACTTCCTCTCCGCGCAGGAGTTCTCCAACCTCTCCGATGAGGAGAAGCTGGAGCGCCTCTTTTCCGAGGCGGAGGCCCTTTTCGCCTAGCCTGCATCCTTTGTCTGCCGAGGGAGACGCCGTGTTCAGCGGAGCGCTCCGCTTTCCCAATGAATCCGGCAGGTGGGGTATTCGTGGCTGAACCGGTACCCTAGTTTCTGCGCCAAGTGCAGGGATTCGGGGTTGGCGGCATCCCAACTGGGATACAGTCCCTGGTCCAGGCAGTTCAGGATCAGGCGCGCGGCGCAGGCCGTGGCCACACCGCGCCTGCGGTGGTCCTGCCGCACGTCAATTTCGATCTCGATGCCGCCCTTGAACCACGAGTAGCCCGACGCGCCGCCCACAATCTCCTCGCCGTCCAACGCCACGACGCCCAGGCTGTGCGCTGCGTAGTCCTCCCATCCGCCGTACTGCGAGCAAAAATCGCGCGACCATTCCTGGCGCAGAACGCGCGCATACGCCTCTCCGTCCAGCGGTTTGAGCACATACCGACCGTCCAGCGCGTTGGCCAGCCCTTCCAGCCTGGCGCGGTCAAACCTGCCGCCCTCCTTGCAAAGGGCATAGCGCGTCACCATCTGGCACCCCTGCGCGTAGCGGCGGCGCAGCAGGCGCGCCCAGCCCTCCCCCATGGGAACGGCCAGCACAAACCCAGAGGGATGCAGCGCGGGCAGCAGACTCGCCGCTTCCTCCGCCTGCGCGCCGTCCGCCGCTCCCGCAAAAAAGGAGAAGTCGCCAAGGCTCGCCAGCGCCACCTTTGGCCTTAGGGCGTCGTCCACCCAGACCTCGCCCATGCATCCCATAAGACAGCTCCACACCAGCGTATCCTTCGCGCCCGCAAACAGGGACGCCGCGCGGGCCGCTTCTTCCCGAACAAGCCGCCGCAATCTCCTCATTCCTCTCTTTTTTCGTCCATTATATCACGCCGGATTCGGAATGAAAACCGCAAAAAGCAGCGGGCGCTCCCAGGAGAGCGCCCGCTGCTTTTTGCACAAGATCTTTTCCATCCCGCCCTTTGTGTATCCAATCCGCAGCGCCCGGATTGCAGGCCCTTACGTTGTAGCATCCGCTCTCCTTGGCAAAGGTGAGCACGTGCTCGTCTGCGGTCCTTAATATAGAGCGCCGTCCGACTGGAAACCGCAAAATGCGGCGGTCGCTTTTTTCACAAGATCTTCTCCATCCCGTACTTTTGTATTTCCAGTCCGCACTTTCGGTAGAACGCCAGGGCGCCCGGGTTACAGGCCCATACGTTGAGGGTTACGTTGTAGCATCCGCTCTCCTTGGCAAAGTTGAGCACGTGCTCGTACAGCCGCCGCCCAACGCGCTTTCCACGCGCGCACTCGTCCACGCAAAGGTCGTCGATATAGAGCGTCGTCCCATCGCAGAGGATGTTTTCCCCTTCATGCCTCTGAAAGACGCAGAAGGCGTAGCCCAAAATCTCTCCCGCCTCGTCTTCGAAGAGGAATACCGGCCGCTCCTCATCCCGAAGAAGGACGGCGAGCTCCTCATCGGTATACTTCTTGGCGTTTGCCTTAAACAGATCTGGCCTTCCCTCGTGGTGCACATCCAGCACCTGGCGCAGCAGACGGTTGATTCCCTCTAGGTCTTGCAACGCAGCCCTTCTAATGCTCATTCGTCTCTCCTCCTTAATCCGGGTTCCTCAGTTCTTTCCCACCACGGCCACGCGCATTAAGTTGGTGCTGCCGGTGGTATCCAGCGGAATGCCCGCCGCGATGACGACAACATCGCCGTTTTCCACCGCGTCAATCTGCTTGGCGCAGTCAATGGCGTGCAGCAGCAGCTCGTCGCTGGACTGCTGTAGCCGGGCCAGCACCGGGTACACGCCCCAGGACAGCGCCAGCTGGTGGAAGGTCTTGGGCAGCGGCGTGGCCGCCACAACGGGCTGGCTGGGGCGGAATTTGGACATGCGCCGCGCCGTCTGGCCGGACTTGGTCACCACAATGATGGCCTTGGCGCGGATGTCCCTTGCGGTGGTGCAGGCCGCGTCGCACACGGCGTTGGTCGTGTCGTTGTTGTCCACCTCGTAAGAGATGCCGGCATAGGCCTCCATCTCGAAGGCATCCTGCTCCGCCTGCGCGACGATGCGCGCCATGACCTTGACCGCCAGGGCGGGATACTTGCCCATGGCCGTCTCCCCGGAGAGCATCACGGCCGAGGTGCCGTCGAACACGGCGTTGGCCACGTCGGTAATCTCCGCTCTGGTGGGGTTTGCGTGGGTGATCATCGATTCCAGCATTTGGGTGGCGGTGATGACCATCTTGCCCGACTGGTAACACTTTTTGATGAACCGCTTCTGCAAGCCGGGCAGCCGCTCAAAGGAGAGCTCCACGCCCATGTCCCCGCGCGCGACCATGATGCCGTCCGCGTGGCGCAAGATCTCGTCGAAGTTGTTCACGCCCTCAATGTTCTCGATCTTGGCGATGATGCGCAGGTTCCTGGCCCCGTGGTAGTCGATGAACTTGCGCAGGGAAATGACATCCTCCTTGCAGCGCACAAAGGACGCCGCGATAAAGTCCACGTCGTTTTCTATGCCAAAGAGAATATCCGCCTTGTCCGTCTCGCTCAAGAAGGGCATTTCCAGATGGACGTTGGGCACGTTGATGCTCTTGTGGTCGCTGATCCTGCCCCCGCGCACCACGCGGCAGCGCACGTCTTGGTCTGCGCACGCCTCCACGCGCAGCTCGATGTTGCCATCGTCAATGAGGATGCTGTTGCCGGGCTTAACCTCCTTGGCGAGGTTGCAATAGGTGATGGAGACCGCCTGGGCATCCCCCTCCACCGGCCGGCCGGTCAGGGTGAACTCCTTCCCCTCTTCCAACTCCGCGCCGCCCTGCGCAAAGCTCTTGACGCGGATCTCCGGCCCCTTGGTGTCCAGCAGAATGGGCAGCGCCACGCCCTCCGCCTCGCGCACGCGCTTGATGCGCTCCAGCGTCTCCTTGTGCTCCTGATGCGTGCCATGGGAAAAGTTCAGGCGCGCCACGTTCATGCCGCTGTGGACCAGCGCCCTGAGCATCGCCTCGCTGTCGGAGGCCGGACCAATGGTGCAGACGATTTTCGTTCTTCTCAAGATCATCACATCCCCTTCCATTCTGCGACTATCTTAGCGCAGTTTTATGAAAATCGATTGCCTAATGCGTTAAGGAACGCCTGATTTGGCATAAAGATGCCGTAAGGACCTCTTTCTCTTTCGAGCCAACGCCTGAAAAAAGGGGCGCAGACGCGCCGGTGAAGGCTGGCTGCCTCAAAACCGGCCTTGCCAAATGCCTGCGGCGGGCTCACCGGAACGGGTCCTGAACAAATTGTGCAAACGCCTCTGCCGCATGGGAGAGCGTGGCGTGCGCGCGAAAGACCGCGGTGATGGTGGTGCGCACGCCGTCCCCGTCGATGGGCAAAATCCGAACCTGTGATTTTTCCAGCGGTTGCGCTGCGGACTGCGGCAGCAGCCCCACGCCCAAGCCGCTCTCCGCCATGGCCGCAATGGTGGAGGCGCTGTCGCTGCGCAAGAGCACGCGCGGCACAAGGCCGCCCCCGGCGAACATCTCCTCGGCGATGCGTTCCCAGCGCCGGTAGATAAGCAACGGCAGATGGGCGAGCTGCTCCAGCGTCACGCGCTCCGCCTCGGGGAAAAAGCCGGCACGCCCGGCGGCCACGAGCATTTCCGAAGAAATTTCTATGGCGCGCAGGTGCTCTGCGGGAAAGGGCGTGCGCACCAGCGCCGCCTCAATGACCCCGGCGCGCAATTTTTCCAGGAGCTGATAGGTGTTCTCCTCGCTGAGCTCAAAGCGGATGTTGGGATGCAGGTCGTGAAACCGTCGCAGCCAGCCGGGCAGCAGCGAGCTCGCCACGGACGACACCACGCCCAGCCGCAGCGTTCCCTCCCCCGCAAAGAAGCGCGCTGCGATCTCCTCGCGGGTGCTGCGTTCCAACTCCAGCATGGTCTTAGCCCTCTCGTAGAGCAGGCGTCCCTCGTCGGTCAGGCGCATCGACCGCGCCCCGCGCAAAAAGAGCACGCAGGACAGCTCCTCCTCCAGTTGCTTGATCTGCGCGGTGATGGGCGGCTGCGACATGTAGAGCTTGCGCGCGGCGGCGGTTATGCCGCCCTCCTCCGCCACGGCGACAAAATATTGAAGTTGCTTTAAATCCATACGCCCCTCTCCCATACAAAATTCATATGGATAGTGTGTGCATTCCATATTATTCATATTATACCACCTGTGCTATAATGGGAAAAGTAGCTATGCCGCTGGGCGGCGCTCCACTTTCAATTTAGATGGAGGATTTCAATGAAAAAGCTAATGATCTACATGAAGGAGTACACGCGGGAGAGCATTCTGGGCCCGCTGTTCAAGCTCCTGGAGGCGTCCTTTGAGCTGCTCGTGCCGTTGGTCATGGCGGCCATCATCGACAACGGCATTGCCGGCGGCGACAAGGGGTATATCCTGCGCATGTGCGGCGTGCTGGCCGGCCTTGCGGTCGTGGGACTGGTTTGCTCCATCACGGCGCAATACTTTGCGGCCCGCGCCTCGGTGGGCTTTGCCGCCAAGGTGCGCTCGGCGCTCTTTGCGCACATTCAGAAGCTGAGCTTTGCCCAGCAGGATAAGCAGGGCGCCAATACCCTCATCACGCGCATGACCAGCGACATCAACCAGGTGCAGTCCGGCGTCAACCTCGCCCTGCGCCTGCTGCTGCGCTCCCCGTTCGTGGTCTTTGGCGCGATGGTGATGGCCTTTACCATTGATTGGCAGGCCGCGATGGTGTTCATGGTGACCATTCCGCTGCTGTGCGCGGTGGTTTTCGGCATCATGCTCTGGGGCATTCCCATGTATAAAAAAGTCCAGCAAAGGCTGGATAAGGTGCTGGGCATCACGCGCGAAAACCTGACGGGCGCGCGCGTCATCCGCGCGTTTTGCAAGGAGCAGGAGGAGCGGAGCGCCTTTGTCCAACGCAACGACGATCTGACCACGCTGCAAAAGGTCGTGGGCAAGGTCTCGGGCCTGATGAATCCCATCACCTATGTGCTCATCAACCTGGGCGTCATCGTCCTGATCTGGGTCGGCGCGCTGCGCGTGGAGCAGGGGGTGCTCACCCAGGGCCAGGTCGTCGCGCTTTACAACTACATGTCCCAGATCCTGGTGGAGTTAATCAAGATGGCCTCCCTGATCATCAGTATCACCAAGGCCATGGCCTGCGCCTCGCGCGTTAGCGCGGTGCTCTCCCTCGCGCCCGGCATGGAGGGCGCGGATTCCCTACCCTCTGCGCCCGATACGCAGGAGGCCGTGCGCTTTGAAAACGTCTCCTTAACCTATGAATCCGCCGGCGCGCCCTCGCTTTTGAACGTCAGCTTCACCGCTAAGCGGGGCGAGACCATCGGCGTGATCGGGGGAACGGGTTCGGGCAAGTCCACCCTGGTCAACCTCATTCCGCGCTTTTACGACGCCACGAGCGGCCGCGTGCTGGTCGGCGGCGTGGACGTGCGCGACTATCCCCTTGAGGCCCTGCGCCGGAAGATCGGCGTGGTGCCGCAGCGCGCGGTGCTCTTCAAGGGCAGCATTCGTGACAACCTCCGCTGGGGCGCGCAGGATGCCACGCAGGAGGAGATGTTCGCCGCCTTGGCTACCGCGCAGGCGAGCGAGATCGTCAAAGGCCGCGAGGGCGGGCTGGACGCGATGATCGCGCAGGGCGGCAAGAACCTCTCCGGCGGCCAGCGCCAACGCCTCACCATTGCCAGGGCCTTGGTCAAGCGTCCCGACATCCTTATTTTGGACGACAGCGCCTCCGCGCTGGATTACGCCACTGACCTGGCTTTGCGCCAGGCCCTGCGCCAGCTGCCCGAGAGCCCCACGGTGTTCATCGTATCCCAGCGCGCCTCCTCCATCCGCCATGCGGACCGCATCATCGTTCTGGATGAAGGCGCGGTCTGCGGCATGGGCACGCACGAGGAGCTGCTGAATTCCTGTGCGGTCTATCAGGAAATCTACTACTCTCAGTACGAAAAGGAGGCGATGTGACATGGCGGGCAAGCGCAATCTGCGCGCGCAGCGGGATACCCTTCAAAAGGTGCTGCGCTACATCGGCAAGTACCGGCTGCTCGTTACGCTCTCCATCCTCATGGCGGCCGCGTCCGTGGCGCTGACGCTATACGTGCCCATTCTCGTGGGTCGGGCGATCGACCGCATCGTGGAGGCGGGCCGCGTGGACTTTGCGGGCATCCTCAGCATTCTAATTTCCGTGGGGGTCGTCGTGGGCATCACCGCGATCCTGCAATGGCTGATGAACGTCATCAACAACAAGATCACCTACCAGGTCGTGCGCGACATCCGCAACGAGGCGTTTGAGCGCATCACCATTTTGCCGCTGAAGTACATTGACGCCCACAGCTACGGCGAGATCGTCAGCCGCGTCATTGCAGACGTGGATCAGTTTGCCGATGGCCTGCTCATGGGCTTTACGCAGCTCTTCACCGGCGTCGTCACCATCCTGGGCACCCTCATCTTCATGCTGACGGTCCACGTGGGCATCACCTTTGTGGTGGTGCTGCTCACGCCGCTCTCGCTGTTCGTGGCCAACTTCATCGCCAAGCGCACCTACTTCATGTTCAAAAAGCAGTCCGAGGCGCGCGCGGACCAGACCGCCTTGGTCGATGAGATGATCGGCAACCAAAAGGTGGTGCAGGCCTTTACGCACGAGGCCCAAGCGCAGCGCGATTTTGACGAGATCAACGAGCGCCTGCGCGTCAGTTCGCTCAAGGCCATCTTCTACTCCTCCATCACCAACCCCTCCACGCGCTTTATCAACAGCCTGGTCTATGCGGGCGTGGGTCTGACCGGCGCGCTGGCGGCGCTGACGGGCGGCATCACCGTGGGCGGCCTTTCCGCGTTCCTGAGCTACGCCAATCAGTATACAAAGCCCTTCAATGAGATTTCGGGCGTCATCACCGAGCTGCAAAACGCGCTGGTCTGCGCGGGCCGCATCTTCGAGCTCATTGAGGAGCCGCCCCAGGCCTCCGACGCCGGCGCGCCCGCGCTGGAGGACGTTGCGGGCCGCGTATCGCTGGAAAACGTCGCCTTTTCCTATACGGCGGATAAACCCCTCATCAAGTGTTTCAACCTTCGCGTCCACCCGGGCCAGCGCGTGGCCATCGTCGGCCCCACCGGCTGCGGCAAGACCACGCTGATCAACCTGCTGATGCGCTTTTACGATGTGGACGCCGGCAGCATCTCGGTCGAAGGCCACGATATTCGCAATGTCACGCGCCACAGCCTGCGCAGGAAATACGGCATGGTGCTGCAAGATACCTGGCTCAAGGCCGGCACGATCCGCGAGAACATCGTCATGGGCAAGCCCGACGCCACCGACGATGAGGTGTTGCAGGCCGCTAAGGCCTCCCATGCGCACGGCTTCATCACGCGCCTGCCGGATGGCTACGACACCGTGATCCAGGAAGATGGCGGCAGCCTCTCGCAGGGCCAGAAGCAGCTGCTGTGCATCACGCGCGTCATGCTGTGCCTGCCGCCCATGCTCATCCTGGACGAGGCCACCTCCTCCATCGACACGCGCACCGAGCTAAAGATCCAGGAGGCTTTCGCGCGCCTGATGCAGGGCCGGACCAGCTTCATCGTGGCGCACCGGCTCTCCACCATTAAGAACGCCGACGTCATATTGGTGATGAAGGACGGCGACATCATCGAACAGGGCACCCACGATGAGCTGATCGCCCGCAACGGCTTCTACGCCAAGCTCTACTACAGCCAGTTTGCCGCCTAGCCCTTTGCGCGCCCGCATCGCCCCGGAGCGCCTCTCCCCCGCGGTTGACAGCCTACCCAAGAATCGCTACAATAAAAGTGGAATTTAGGGAAAGGGGGGAGGGCTCCATGGCCAGGCCACGAAAGTGCCGCCGCATCTGCCAGCTTCCGCGCACCACGCGCTTTTCGCCGCAGGACGGCGGATACGGGGAGATCACCATGTCGTTGGACGAGTTCGAGTCCATCCGCCTGATCGACTTGATGCACCTGCAACAGGAGGAGTGCGCCCTGCGCATGAACGTGGCGCGCACGACGGTGCAGGCCATCTACCTATCCGCGCGCACCAAGCTCGCGCAGGTGCTGGTGGAGGGCAAGTCCCTGCGCATTGAGGGCGGCGACGTCTCCCTCTGCGAGCGCCGGGGCGGGTGCTGCCCCGACGTCTGTAACACCCATTGTCCTTGCGGGCAGAACGACTGCGCCGCCTGCATCAAGCCCAAAAAAGAAGGAGACTTCCATGATCAGGATGGTTGAGGAAAGCGACATCTCCCAGTGTGTGGGGGTCATTCGGGAGAGCTTCGGAACCGTCGCAAGGGACTTCGGCTTCACGAAAGAAAACGCGCCGGGATTCACGGCCTTTTCGATTACCGCCGAGCGCTTGCGCCGGCAGCTGAACGATGAACAGCACTACATGGCCGCCTGCTTCCAAGGGGACCGCCTCATCGGCTATTATTCCCTTCTGTATCAGGCGCGTCAGGAGTGCGAATTGAATCACCTCAGCGTGCTCCCGGCGTACCGGCATAACGGCGTCGGCGCCTCGCTGCTGAAGGACGCCTTCCGAAACGCTCGGATGCGCGGCTGCGAGAAAATGAATCTGGGGATCGTGGAAGAAAACCAGGTCCTTCGCTCATGGTACGAACGCCATGGGTTTGTCCACACGGGGACCGAAAAATTCCCCTTCTTCCCGTTCACGTGCGGGTACATGGTTAAACAACTGTAAGAGAACCAAAACAAAAACAGCGCGCCTTTTCGGCGCGCTGCTTTCGTTTTATTCGTGATGTCCGCCACAGGAATGACCGTGCTCCCCGCAAGAATGATCGTGCTCCCCACAGGAATGGTGTCCATGATCGTGGTGCGCACAAACGATGTCGGGATTGTAGGCAAGCTCGCCCGCCAACAGCGCGTTGACCGCCTCATCCGCACCGCCCTGCACGCCGCCGTAAAGGGCAATGCCCGCGCCCTCCAGCGCCGTGCGCGCGCCGCCGCCAATGCCGCCGCAGATCAGCGTATCCACCTCCAACACCTTGAGCATCCCCGCTAGGGCGCTGTGCCCGCTGCCCGCGGTGGAAACCACGCCGCTTTCCACAACCGCGCCATCCTCCACCGTATAGACCTTAAACTCCTTGGTATGTCCAAAGTGCTGGAATACCTGACCGTTTTCATATGTAACCGCAATCTTCATTTTCTCTTCCTCCTTTGCGCTCACTTCTATCATTATACACCATTTCAGGCATATGTCAATAACTCATCCCCAAACCCGCGCCGAACGGCGGCAAATAAAACAGCGTGCGCTCCCTTTCCCGTTGGGAGCGCACGCCGCATTTATCCGAACATCTTTTCCAATTCCTCGTACTTTTCATGGGTGATCAGCGCATCCTGCTTGGTTCCCTTGAGCCTGACCACATACGTCCAGCGGCCATAAGGCGTGATGGAATCGATGAAGGAGAGGTTGATGATATACGACTTATGGCAGCGGAAAAACAGGTCTGGGTCCAGCCGGTCCTCCACCTCTGCCAGCGTGTCGTTGGTGGCGTAGGAGGCGTTCGCGGTGTAGAGCACCGTCTGGCGGTTCTCGCGCTGCACCAAGAGAATATCCTCCATGTCCACAAACACCACGCCATCCCGGTTGCGGATGAGCAACCTCCCGGGGCGCTTGCCGCGCGCGGAGGGGTGCCGGACGGCGGTCTCATCCTTGGCCGGTTCCGCGCCCTTGTTCAGCAGCGAGCGGATGCGCTCCAGCGTGGCGAGCACGCGCTCGTTCTTGAAGGGCTTCATCAGGTAATCAAAGGCATATACGGAGAACGCCTCGCTCATGTAGCCCTCGTGCGCGGTGGCAAAGACCAGCGCCGCACGGGGGTCCATGTCCTGGATGCGCCGGGCGGTCTCCACGCCGTCCATCACGGGCATTTCCACATCCAGGAATACCACATCCGGCCTCTCCTTCTCAAAAAGGGCGATGCCCTGCTCGCCGTTCTCCGCCTCGCCCACGATCGCAAATCCATCCGCCCGCTCGATCAGCTTGCGCAGGATCAGGCGCATCCCGGGTTCGTCGTCGCAGATGAGCACGCGCATCGTTTTATCTGCCATAGGTCCTCCTCATCCTCTGCCGGCGCGCCACAGGCGCATCCAGCACCTCTTTTAAGATCATCGCCTCGCGCATCTGCGCGGCGGTAAGCATCGGGGCGGCAGACGCGCTGCCAGTCTGTATCTCTATCTCTTCTTCCTGCGGGGGGCGCCACTCGCCGTTGTGGGCGGTATGGGCGTTCTCCTTGGCGCGAATCGCGCCCAAATCCACCCGTTCCAGCCTGGGCGGCTTCTCCCCGTGAAATCCCGGCTCGTGCAGCTCCACGCCCTCGGTGGAAACGTAGCGGATGCTTCCCGCGGCGGGCATTGCCGCCGGGGTTGCCACCGCCTGCGCGACGGGGCGCGGCGGCTGTGCAGTGGGAGCGGCGGGCGGAACGCTTGGACGCGCAGCCGCCGGCGCGGGCCTCACCGCCGCAGGAGCGCGGCTCTGTACCGGGCGCGGCGCGGGCTGCGCGCTGGTCCGGGCGGCCTCGGCGTTTTTGCGGCTGGACTTGCGCACGGCGCCCACCACCGCAAAAACGGCGATGATCAGGCCCAGCAGGCCCCCAAAGTCAAATTCACTGAAGATCTCCTCGATAAGCCATGAGATGTCCTGCATGCCTCCTACCTCCCTTCCTATCGGATGCACGGCTCGGGGCCGGCGAACGCCGGCCCCACCGCCTCACTACTTCTTGGAAGGTCCGTCCTTGGCAGAGGGCGCGGGATTGCCGGTCCTGGCGATGGAATCGCGCATCTGCGTATCCGCAATGACGTTCTGCATGTTGTAGTAGTCCAGAACGCCCAGCTTGCCATCCCGCAGCGCTTCGGCCATGGCGCGCGGCACCTCGGCCTCCGCCTCGACAACCTTAGCGCGCATCTCCTGGACGGCAGCGACCATTTCCTGTTCGTGCGCCACGGCCATGGCGCGGCGCTCCTCCGCCTTGGCCTGCGCAATGCGCTTGTCGGCCTCGGCCTGATCGGTTTGCAGCTGCGCGCCGATGTTGCGGCCCACGTCCACATCCGCGATATCGATGGAGAGAATCTCAAACGCAGTGCCCGCGTCCAAGCCCTTGGCCAGCACCGTGCGGGAGATCATGTCGGGATTTTCCAGCACCTGCTTGTGGGACTCAGCGGAGCCAACGGTGGTGACGATGCCCTCGCCGACTCTGGCGATGATGGTTTCCTCGCCGGCGCCGCCGACCAAGCGCTCGATGTTGGCGCGGACGGTGACGCGCGCCTTGGCGCGCAGCTCAATGCCGTCCTTGGCAATGGCGGCGACCACAGGGGTTTCAATGACCTTGGGGTTGACGCTCATCTGCACGGCCTGGAGCACGTCGCGGCCGGCAAGGTCGATGGCGGCGGCGCGCTCAAACACCAAGTCGATGTCCGCGCGCTGGGCGGCGATCAGAGCGTTGATGACGCGGTCGACGTTGCCGCCGGCCAGGTAATGGGCCTCCATCTTGTTAATGGAGATATCCAGGCCCGCCTTGGTCGCCTTGATCAGCGGATAGACCAAGCGGGAAGGGGTGATGCGGCGGATGCGCATGCCCACCAGGGTAAAGATCTTGATCTTGACGCCGGATGCCATGGCGGAGATCCACAGCCCCAGCGGAAAGAACGAGAAGAAGATGGACAGCACCACCACGATGACCACAAGAATGCCGAATGCAATGACAATCGTTTCCATACGAGCTTCCTCCTCTAACTATATAAGTATGATCCAATGGATCATCGCCTCTAAATTGCGCGCACGACGATCTTGCGGCCCTCCACACGCACCACTTTGATCCTCACGCCCACCTCGATGAACTCGCCTTCGGCCAGCACGTCGAGCTTCACGCCCTCAAAATCCGCCGTGCCCACGGGCCTGAGCATGGTGGTGACCACGCCCTCGTGGCCCAGGAAGTAATTGAGGTCCTCCCCGCTGGTAAAGCCATCCTGCTTGGCGGTGGCCGTGCTCAGGATCAAAGGCGAGCGCGCCAGCGCGCCCTTGGAGGCGGAGCGGACCGCGATGGTAAAGAGCAGACACAGCACCAGCACAATGATGATGGTCAGAAGGATTCCCTCCAACACGCTGTCCGCCGCCACGATCACGCCGATCAAAAGCAGCGTAAGCCCCGCGATGCCCGGCACGCCGAACCCCGGGGTGAACAGCTCTATGGTGACAAAGACAAAGCCCAGTATCAGACAGATTGCCGCCGGCCAATTCAGCGAAATAATTTCCAGCAATTCCATGCCGACCCCTCCTTGCTTGACCTTGCCACAAGTATAGCACAGGGTCCGCAGTCTGTCCTTTACCGGCGCTCGAATCATCCCGTTTTTAACCCGAATTGTCAAATCCGGCGCATCAAGCGCGAGGCCGCGCCGCTCACGGCCGCATCAGCCCCATCTCTCGCGCGGTTTGCGCAAAAGCGGCCAGGTCCTGCAAATAGGTTTCCTTGAGCTTGGGGTTGTAGACGATGGATGCCGGATGGTACAGGGCGAACATCTCCCCACCCCACGCGCTCTCCAGCTTCGTCCCATGCGCCTGGCCGATGGTAAGGCTGCGGCCCGAAACGGCGCGCAGCGGCACGTTGCCCAAGGTGACGATGATGCTGGGCTCCAGGAGCGCCAACTCCCTTTTGAGCCACGGCAGGAACAGCCCGATCTCCTCGCGGGTGGGCGGCCGGTTGCTCACCCTTTGTCCGCTGGACGGGCGCACCGGCCGGAACTTGACCACGTTGGTGATGTACAGTTCCCCTCTTCCAAGGCCCGTCACGCGCAGAAACTCATCCAGGTTTTTCCCCGCCCGGCCCACAAACGGCTTGCCCAACAGCGTCTCCTGTTCCCCGGGCGCCTCGCCCACCAGCACAATGCGCGCCTCCGGGTCGCCGTCGCCAAAGACATAGACCTTCTTATCCGGCGCGTACAAATCGTCAAAGTAAGCCGCGCAGTCCTCATAGAGGTGCTTGAGCTTGGTCATTTTTTCCAAATCCTTCTTCCCCCGCTTTCGGATAGAGGTCCAACTCCTTCATTTTGTCGCGCAGCGCCTTCATGTCCTGCCACGCCTCGCGTTTTTTTGCGTTCGTCTCATCCCGAAGCAGCGCCGAAGGGTGATAGGTGGGCAGGATATACGTGCCCTTCTTTTCCACCCAAATGCCCCGCTCCCGCGTGATGCGAATGTCGGGCCGGATCACGACCCGGCTCGCCGTGCGCCCCAGGCACACGATGATCTTGGGCCGGAGGAGCTTGACCTGCGCCCGCAGATAGCCCAGGCAGGTCTCCGCTTCCTCCTGCGTGGGTTCGCGGTTGCCGGGCGGCCTGCACTTTACGATATTGG